>JAFUPX010000023.1 GCA_017472575.1 Clostridia bacterium
AAAATCTTACATATTAATATTGAGTGATTTTATCCCATTTACCAATAATTATCTCAAAGCGTTTTTTATGGGAATTTAAATTATATTTTCCTTCCTTTTCTTCAATGGCGATCATACTCTCTGCACCCTTGCCCAAAAACCGTCTTAGCTCATCGCTCCACTTTTCGTAGTCGAACTGTTCGGCTTTGGCTATAGCAAACGCTTTGTCTGGTGTAAAGGTTAAAACCTTTTCATATATTTTTAATGCAATAGCGGTGCCTAAAGCGCACTGTATGCCGTGAAGCTCGCAGGGCGTGCCAAACTCAACTGCGCGCATATCCCAGATGTGCGACAAATAATGCTCAACTCCTGATGCGGGACGAGAAACGCCAGCATATTTCATCGCTGCTCCGCAGACAACAAGCCCTTCAAACACAGATGCAACGGCGGCTTTATCTCTTTTTAAAAGTCCGTCCGCATTATCAATGCATTTTTTCAGAGACTTTCTTACCAGCTCGGCAATTTCCTCACAGTAATATTCGCCATTAATAATATTGGAAATGCGCCATTCGCATATACTTACATACTTTGCAAGCATATCTCCAACGCCCGAGCTAAGCATTTTCAACGGAGCATCGCAGAGAATATCTGTGTCCCCTATTATCACATCAGCGCATTTGCTCGGAAGAGATTTTTTAAGTCCATCACAGGTCATTGACGAGGTTGCAGAAGCATATCCGTCCATTGACGGAGCGGTTGCAACTATTATATAAGGCTTATTTGATACCGAGGCAACAATTTTGCCTATATCGTTTATAACACCTGAGCCAACACCGATTATAATATCACTATCAGTATTAAAATTCATAATCGCAAGGCCGACATTTGCCTCATCAGGCTCTAAGCTATCGGCCCTGTATACATGGGAATTAATAATAAAAGAATTATTTTCAAGCAGCCTGCAAACAGTTTCTCCTGCCACTTTATATGTATTTTTATCAGCAATAACGAAAGCCTTTTTCACGTTAAAATCTTTGACTATCTGGGGCAGCTTAGAAATTACTCCCTGACCTACAACAACTTTTGATGTGAAAGTATGCAATTTTCCACAGCCACACATTTTACCGTTTAAGCTTTCCATCATTTCAAGGCTCAAATTATCATCTCCATTTAAAACCCACCCAAGATTCTTTTGGGTGGGTTACTGTTATTTTTCAAAATGCTCTGCAAAATAGTCAGAATCAAGAGCACCTGAGCAATATCTAATTTTATTTCTGACGATAGTCTTTATGCGGTTTACGTATCCATCGGGGATCTCCACATTTTCATCGGCAGGCGTGAAATTACCTCCATAGAAGGTGCCGAGATCGGTTTTCCAGTTGTAGTTCATATTGAAAACTATTGCCTCAGCATCAGAGAAAACGTCTCTTCCAGGCATAAGTCTTGAGTCAAATTCTGTACCGAAAAGATTGGAAAGTGTTGGCAGAATATCAAGGCTGAATGTCGGCGAGTCAACAACTATCGGTTCCTTATCCTCAAGGCATCCGCTCCACAGAATAAGCCTTGAGTGGTCGCGCTCAAAATATGTTGTAACATTATAGCCGTAAAGCTCAGAAAGATAAGGCATATTGCCAAGTGCGCCGCCCTGATCAAGACCGTAAGGGAAATGGTCTGTACCGATGCATATAACCGTATCATCAGCAATTCCTTTATTTTCAAGCTCGGTAACAAGATAAGAAAGCGCATTTTCAAGCTCTAAGTTTGCTGCAAGATAGCCTTTTATCTGATCAGAATAAGGTAGGTCTTTTACAGTATCCCAATTTTTAGCGGTCATAGCGTTTCCTGCTCTGTTATATCCGCTGTGCCCGCTGACAGACATATAGTAGATATTAAACGGCTGCTTATCAATATATGTCGGCAAGGTGCCTGCAATCATTTCAAGATCGCTTTGAGGCCAACACTTTTTAACATACTGCTCCATACCGTTTCCATACCCCATAAATCCGCCCGAATATCCGAGGTTAATATGGGTTTTATGACGGCTGTAATATGTATAGGAATTGTTGTGATATGCCATTCCGTAATAGCCGAGTCTGTCAAGCTGGCTGCCCATTGTAAAGTAGTTGAGATTATCCGCGGTATTTTTAAAGGACATTCCACCCGCGGTTGGCATCATACCAAAGATATTCTGATACTCGCCGCCTGTTGTACCTGCGCTGGCAGGCTGATAATAATCTGTAAAGTTAATTCCCTTTGTTGCAAGGCGGTAAAGCGTCGGGGTCAGATCGGGGTCAATTATCTCTGCGGTAAACGCCTCAGCAGTTATCATAATAAGGTTTTTACCCTTAAAAAGACCAGTATATTCATTTTTCTTTGATGCAGTAAGGGTACTTACGTACTGATTGAGTTCTTTTATTTTACTTGTGCTTCCACCGCTTAAATCAAGATTAAGCTGGTTATATCCGTAATCAATTTCCTCAGTTTCAGATGAGGTGATGCTCGATGAGGTTGTTTGAGAAGAAGTATCATTATTATCTTCGGGAGTTTCAAAGGAGTTTGTGTCCCCGAATAAAAAGTTCTGTATATCAAGCCTTAAGCCTGTAATAAGTCCAAAGTTGCCAACCGCAGACTGAAAATTGTACTCACTTTTGTAGATAGGATGATAAACGTTACTGAGGCTTATAAACAGTATATTCACAGAATAAAACACAACCAATGCGGCTGCAGCAGTTATTCTCCTAAATTTATCCGAGCGATTTACAGGAACAAAACGCTCGCTGAATACCGCAACAAGAACTGTCGGAACAGCAAAAAGGATTATTTTAAAGATTCCGTCAACGCTGAAAATCAGCTGCAGAGTTTCATCAATAAAGCCGCCCATCATATCACCTGCGCCGCCGGTTACGGTATTTATATCGTAAAACACCTTGAAAAATCTGAATATAAAGTATTCGATTAAATAGATAACCGCACCCAAACCAAGCAAAATACAGGCAATTATTGTATTTGTTTTGCGATTTTTTGAAATGGTCGACAAA
>JAFUPX010000024.1 GCA_017472575.1 Clostridia bacterium
GTCCTGTACTATCTGGGGTGAAGCTAACAAAATATAGGTGCTTTCCTTGCTCTTTATAGCACAACATTCCTGATTCATCCTGCAACACTGAAAAAAATATGTCATATCGTGATGACGATGGATTTACGCAAAATGTTTTTCTACAACCGTTAGAAAACTCGAACGTTAAAAAATATTTTGTGACGGTTGTTTTGGTGCCGTTAGATAGAATTGTTTTTGCTACATTAATATCTTTCGAAATCAACCGAACAAATTCGCTTTTTATTGGAAGCAGAACTTTAAGTGTGCGATTCCAAATAGCTGGGACTAATGCAAAAGAAGTAATAAAAAGTATTGTAAATATCGAAAAGAAAACATTACGTAAGTCAAAATTTCTATTTTGTTGCATTCTATACCCAAAAATAATTGAAAAAATCATAACACCAAAGTATATACAATTCAATAATAAGCCCAACCAATTAAAAATCTTTTTTATACAAATTACTCCCTAACACAGCTTATTTTAACGCATTTCATAATATTATTATAGATAATAAGCACGGCAAAGTCAACAGAATATACTATTCTCCATGCCAAAAAGAGGTATAAAAAACGGGTCGGAAAAACCGACCCGTACAATTACTAATATTAATCAATATACTTTTTTATCTGCGGAACCTTGAAGAGCATAACCGAGCCGATAACCGTTAAGATAAGCTCGGGCAGCATATACCCACCGTTATAGCAGAATGAATAAATCCAAGGATTGCTCCATTCCGACGGCATCCAGATATCAAAGATAACTGCGCCTGAAATAAAGTGGCATACAAATCTTAAAAATACGGCAAGTGCTACTCCCACGCAAATTCCCACATAGCCTTTCTTTTTGAAAATTCCCGAAAAGCCGAGAACGGTGTAAGCGAGGATATAGTCAAGCAGATAGGTTGCAACAAGGCTTACAGGTGAAAGACCCCAGCCGAGAACCTCAACAAAGCTAATCCCCATCTGAATGAGCGAGTAAACAAAGCAGGCGCCGAAGCCCCATTTTGTTCCTAGCATCAGTACCAGCATTGCCATAGGCAGCATACTGAGTATCGTTACTCCGCCTCCCAGCGGCATTTCCACTATCTTAGTAAAGCTTAAAGCAGTGCTTAAAGCCATCATAACAGCGGAGAGGGTGAGTTTGTAGATTGTTTTTTTCTTTTCCATTTTTTACTTCCTCCAAAATAATTATTAAGCAATATTCCTGAAGAAAATAAAAAATGCCGCAGGCAATATACCTGCGGCATAGGCTTATCTATTCTCCTACGGCGGCATTATCCGCATCAGGTTATAGGTCGAAGCCATAGCGTTTTAAGCGGGCTCCCTCTCAGCCTGAGTTTCATCAAGCTCCCTTATTGCTCGGTTGGTATTATACAACCTTTTTTTAAAACTGTCAAGCATTTAAATATCTTTCCGCCTCAAACCAGAAGCAAACGCCGTTCTCTGTATTATAAACTCCGCAATCATTTCCATGCATTTTCATAACCGCACTGACTATTGAAAGTCCCAAGCCAAAGCGTCCGCTTTCCCTGTTATGGGATTTATCGCCCCTGTAAAAGCTCTGCCATATTCTTTCCATATCCTCATTTTCAATATGACTTCCGGTATTGTAAACCTCTATTTTAACGCTGTTTTCTGACACAACGCTTTCTATCCGCACTTCTCCGCCTTGATTTGTATGGCTGGCGGCATTTTCAAGATATGCCTTTAAAACCTGCTCTGTCAAAGAGGGGTCGGCAAAAACAATACAGTCCTTTTGTATGTTGTTTGCGGTTTGAATGTTTTTACCCTTAAAAATTCTTTTAAGCATATCTTCCGCCATGACGGATATATCAAACGGCTGCTTGTTTACAGGAATTTGTCCCGACTCGTATTTTGAAAGCTCCAAAAGGCTTAAAACCAGCTTATTCATTCGAACGCTTTCATCAATAATGGTATCGCAGTATTCCTCTCTGCTTTCGGGATTGATGTTGCATTTAAGACCCTCGGCATAACCGCTGATAATCGAAATAGGTGTTTTTAGTTCGTGAGAAACATTTGCAACAAACTCTCTGCGCATAACGTCGAGCCGTCTCTCCGCCTCGATTTCATCCTTTAACCCAGCATTTATTCTTTCAAGGTTTTTAAGTGCAGAGGAGAGGCTGTCCGACAGCTCATTTACCGAAATCGCAAGCTGACCTACTTCATCTGTTCGGTCTGTTTCAATGCGGCGGTTAAATTTAAGCTGTGCCATATCCTTGGTTATATCGTTCATCTGTGAGATAGGCTTAGAAAACCTCTTTGCAAAAATCAATACCCAAACAATAGAAAGCGCAAAGCATATAAATGATACTATTATAATAAACTCATTTGCAACCGCCGCCGAGGAATTGATAAGCTCTTTTTTTATCCTGAGCTCCGCCTGAACACCGTCCGACAAAGAGGTATGGCATACGAGATACTCGCTGTTATCCATTCGTCTTATTGCCTTGTAAAAAGTAACTCCGCCGCCGAGGTCTTCGGTTTTTTCCGCCCACATATCCTCATGCATCATAACAAATCCCGGCTGACCAGCGGCAAAATAATCCATCATCTGACTGCCGTAGGTGGTATAAAGAATTTTACCGCTATAGGCATAAATTTCAACATCGAAATTATACTTTTCGCTTATCTCCGAAAGAAGCTCGGACACCTCATTTACATTGCTTATATCAAGCTTAGACACCCTTACCGTTTGTTCTTTAAGTCTCCCCTTTTCCCTTGCGGAGAAAAAGGAGGAAAGCAGACTCACATTGCAAACCGCAATTACCGCCACAAAGACAGCAAAAATAAGGGCAACCTGTGTGAAAATATTAAACCACAGCTTACTTTTAAGCCCCTTAATTTTCAAGCTTATACCCCATTCCGTATACGGTTTTCAGCTTTGACGCGCCGTAATCCTTTAATTTTGTTCGCAGTCTTGCAATGTGGGAGTCAACCGTGCGGCAGTCCCCCACATAATCAAAGCCCCAGATTGCATCAAGCAGCTGCTCTCTTGAGAGTACCCTGCCGGCATTTTCCTTTAAATAATCGAGAAGCTCGAATTCCTTTAAAGTAAGCTCTAAAAGCTCACCGTCCAGCGTGACGGTAAAAGAATTTTTATCAATAACAAGCCCCTTTATCTGCGGTTTTTCTTCTGCGGCACCGCCGCTTCGGCGAAGCAATGCCTCAACTCTTTTAACAAGCACTGCCGGAGAAAAAGGCTTAGTTACATATTCATCCACTCCCGATTCAAAGCCTGTAAGCAGGTCAAATTCCTCGGCTCTGGCGGAAAGCATTATTATCGGGAGATTGCTTGTTTTTCTTATTTCTTTAGTGAGCGTCCAACCGTCAATTTCGGGCATCATAATATCAATTATAGCAAGAGAAATATCACTCTGAGAATTAAAAATATCAAGAGCCTGTCTGCCGTCCGCCGCGGTAACCGTTTCGTATCCGGCAGAGGTTAAAAAATCCGATACAAGAGAAACGATACGCTCCTCATCATCCGCTATGAGAATTTTTTTCTTATCCATTTTAACTCCTCCCTGTTAATTATCATACTTTTAATATTTATTTATTTTATTAAGAATTTGTAAATCTGTTTGTATTCTACCACAAAATATGATAAAATGATAGGCAAGAAAATTAAAAGGAGAAAATGTAAGTGTCATTCCCTCTTGATAAAATAAGAAATTTTTGTATTGTCGCTCATATTGACCACGGCAAATCCACCCTTGCAGACCGCCTTTTAGAGCTTACAAGCTCGGTAGCTCAGCGGGATATGGAGGACCAGATACTTGACAGTATGGATTTGGAGCGCGAGCGCGGAATAACCATCAAGGCTCACGCCGTAACCCTTTATTATACCGCAGCGGACGGTGAAGAGTACGAGCTTAATTTAATAGACACCCCCGGTCACGTTGACTTTAACTATGAGGTTTCCCGTTCACTTGCCGCCTGTGAAGGAGCAGTGCTTGTTGTGGACGCTTCTCAGGGAATAGAAGCCCAGACCCTTGCCAACACCTATTTGGCGGTTGACCACGGACTTGAAATTCTGCCTGTTGTAAATAAAATTGATTTACCCTCTGCCGAGCCTGAGCGCATAAAGCAGGAAATCGAGGATGTTATCGGTATTCCGGCGGACGGCGCACCGTTAATTTCGGCTAAAACAGGAATTAATGTTGAAGAGGTTCTTGAAAAAATAGTTACTGAGATCCCTGCACCTAAGGGGGACAGCTCAGCTCCGCTTTCGGCTCTTATTTTCGACTCGTATTATGACCCGTATAAGGGTGTTATCGTATATTTCAGAGTTATGAGCGGTAAATTGAAAGCCGGAGACCGTATTAAAATGATGGCTACCGGTGCGGAATTCGATGTTATTGAAATCGGAAGAAAAAGAGCTACGAGCCTTGAAAGCTGTGACTGTCTCGAAGCGGGAGAGGTTGGCTATTTGGCCGCTTCTATAAAGACCGTAAGCGAGGCGAGAGTAGGTGACACGATAACCCTTTGCTCGAACCCCGCCTCAGAGCCGCTTGCAGGCTACAGAAAGGTAAACCCTGTAGTTTTCTGCGGAATTTATCCGGCAGACGGTGCAAAATATCCTGAGCTTCGCGAAGCTCTCGAAAAGCTACAGCTTAACGATGCATCATTGCTCTTTGAGCCTGAAACCTCTACTGCTCTGGGCTTTGGTTTCCGTTGCGGATTTTTAGGTCTTCTTCATATGGAAATCATACAGGAGCGATTAGATCGTGAATATAATCTTGACCTTGTCACAACCGCTCCCAGCGTTGAATATAAATTTGAGCTTACCACAGGCGAGACGGTTACGGTTGACAACCCCACCAACTATCCCGACCCCGCAGTTATTGCCAATGCCTTAGAGCCTGTAGCTGATGTTCATATCTACAGCCCAAGCGAATATGTTGGCACAATAATGCAGCTTTGCGAGGAGCGACGCGGCTTTTATACAGATATGAAATATATGGGAGACAGAGTTGATATTCACTATGTTATGCCTATGGGGGAAATCGTTTATGATTTCTTTGACGCACTTAAATCACGCACAAAGGGATATGCGAGCTACGATTATGAAATGAAAGGCTATGAAAAATCAAAGCTTGTAAAATTAGATGTTATGCTCGCAGGCGATGTTGTGGATGCACTTTCGTTTATAGTATTCTCTGACAATGCCTACACAAGAGCCAGAAAAATTGCCGAAAAGCTAAAAGACTATATCCCCCGCCAGCTTTTTGAGGTACCTGTTCAGGTTGCCGTTGGCGGTAAAATAATTGCAAGAGAGACCGTTAAGGCGCTTAGAAAAGACGTTCTTGCAAAGTGCTACGGCGGCGATATAACCAGAAAGAAAAAACTGCTCGAAAAGCAGAAGGAAGGTAAAAAGAGAATGAGAAGACTGGGTACTGTTGAAGTACCGCAGGAGGCATTTATGGCTGTTCTCAAGCTTGATGATTAAAATGAAGACCAAAAAAAATATCCTTACAATTCTTCCGGCAGTAACCCTTGTTTTAATAGGCTTATTTACGGTATACATTATACTTTCCTCTTATTTTTACGCTAAACCTGAGGAGCCGGAACGCGAAATTTCCTCTGCTGATACAATTCAGGTGGTGCAATCAGTATCCTCCGAGGCTGTTTCTTCGGAAGATAACACCTCTCCCTCAGGGCTTGATGAGGCCTTTTCAGAGCTTATTCTTGTAAATGCACAAAATCCCCTGCCTGAGGATTATGCCGTACCTGAGCTTGCCGAAATACCTGCACAGTATTTAAACGGCGAGCTTACACAGATAAGCAAGGATGTTTTACCGTTTCTTTTAGCTATGATCGAAGCCGCAAGCAGGGACGGTGTTAATCTTCTCGTCCGTTCGCCCTACCGTTCATACGATACACAAACTATGCTTTTCAACAATCAGGTACAGAAAGAAATAAACAAGGGCTATTCAAGGCAGCAAGCGGAAATAAATGCAGCAACGGTTGTTGCCCGACCTGGCACCAGTGAGCATCAAACAGGGCTTGCCGTTGATATAAATTCTACAGCAAGCACCTTTGAAAACACAGCTGAGTTCCAATGGATGCAAGAACATTGTGCGGAATACGGCTTTATTATGCGATATCCCGAAAACAAAACCGAAATAACAGGTATAATTTACGAGCCTTGGCATTACCGTTTTGTCGGAATAAACACTGCAAAGGAAATAAGCTCGCTTGGAATATGCCTTGAAGAATATTTTAGTATTAAAGGTGAGTAAAAATGAAGCTTATAATTGTTCGCCACGCAGACCCCGATTATTCGATAGACTCTCTTACAAAAAAGGGCTGGCGCGAGGCAGAGCTTTTATCCGAAAGACTTAAAAAGCTAAATATTAAAAAAGTATATTGCTCTCCGCTCGGCAGAGCTAAGGACACCGCCTCTCTCACCCTTGAAAAAATCGACAAACAGGCTCAAATTTGCGATTGGCTTGAGGAGTTCAATGCCCGTATAGACGACCCGTATACCGGAGAAGAAAACCGCCGTGTATGGGACTGTATGCCCGCCTTCTGGACAAAGGAAAAAAATTATTTTGACAGAGAAGAATGGTGCCATACCGAATTAATGAAAAAAGGCGATGTTGAAAAAAGATACAATGAGGTAGTTTCAGAGCTTGACCGCCTTATCGAAAGTCACGGCTACAAACGAGAGGGCAGCCTTTACAGAGCAGTAAACCCAAATTCGGATACCGTTATACTTTTCTGCCATTTCGGGGTTGAATGTGTATTGCTTTCTCACCTGCTTGGAATTTCTCCAATGGCTTTATGGCACGGCTTTGTGGCTCTGCCCTCCTCTGTTACGACGCTTATAACCGAGGAACGCGAACAGGGCTTTGCTTACTGGCGTTGTAAAGGTTTTGGAGATATATCTCATCTATATGCTGCGGATGAGCCGCCCTCCTTTGCGGCGCGCTTCTGCGAAAAATTTACCGACGGGGACAGACACTGATGCTTAAGGATGTTATTATAATCGGTGCAGGAGCATCTGGGCTTTGCGCCGCAATAAAACTAAAACAGCAAAATTCGGCAATTTCTGTAACCATACTTGAAAGATTGCCGAGAGTAGGTAAAAAAATATCGGTTACAGGTAACGGACGGTGCAACATAACCAACCGCCGCATAGCTCTTGACAGCTACCACGGCGAAAAAACCTCCTTTGCGGAATTTGCACTTAAAAAGTATGATAATAGGCTCACCGAGGATTTTTTCTATATGCTCGGTGTTCCCTTTGTTTTCGAGGAAAACAAGGCTTTCCCCGCCTCTTTTCAGGCTTCAAGCGTTGTTGATGCATTGCGTTTTGCGGCAGATGAGCTTGGCGTTGAGACCTTAACCGAAACAAGAGTTACAGATATCTCTCCGCTTAAAAGCGGATACAAGATATCCACCGATAAGGGAGTGTTTGAGGGAAAAACACTGCTTGTTTGTTCGGGGCTTTACTCGGGCGGTGAGAAGTTAGGCTGTTCAGGAGATGTTCCGGCGATACTTAAAAGGCTCGGATACAGGGCTGTAAAGGCTACGCCTGCCATAGTTCAGCTTAAAACCGAAACCGATGTTGTGCGGCGGTTAAAGGGAATAAAAATTAACGCACTCGCAAGGCTACAGAATAACGGAAAGACTGTCCGCAAGGAGTTCGGCGAGGTACTTTTCTGCGATTACGGCTTATCAGGTCCTCCGATTCTTCAAATTTCAAGAAATGCTTCTCGGCTTGAAGGAAAAATTACAGTTTGTCTTGATTTATTCCCTGAAAAACAGGGAAACGAGCTTTTGGAAGAGCTTGTAAAAAGAGCTGAAATTCTTAAAGACAGAAGTCTTGATGAATTTTTCACAGGTATGCTTAACAAAAGGCTTGGGCAGACGGTTTTAAAGCTTTGCGGACTTCTCCTTTCTGATACCGCCGCTTCTCTTGATATAAAAGCCTTGAAAAAGGTATGCGATTTACTCAAAGGTCTTGAATTTAAGGTCACAGGCAATACAGGCTTTATAAATTCACAGGTTACCGCCGGAGGAATTTCTACAGCCGAGTTTTACGATAAAACAATGATGTCCAAAAAACATAAAGGACTTTTCGCCGCGGGCGAAATACTTGATATTGACGGTGACTGCGGCGGATTTAATCTGCAATGGGCATGGTCAAGCGGTATGTGCGCGGCTGACGGAATAATTTACTACCTCAAGGAGAAAAAATGATACTTATAAATAATGTATCCTGTCCTCTTCATACCGATTTTTCAAAAACCGAGTTTATTTCGGCAAAGGCTTTAAAAGTAAATGAAAAGAATATAATATCTGCTTCGCTCTTTAGAAAATCGGTAGATGCACGAAAAAAGGATAATGTTCATTTCTGTTGCTCTTTCCTTGTTGAAGCTCAAAACGAGGATAGAAATTTAAAGCGAAATAAAAACGCTAAAAAATACATTCCCACTCAATTTATTTTTCCTAAGCTCGGTTTTACACCCCAAACACGTCCCGTTATAATAGGATTCGGTCCTGCAGGAATGTTTGCGGCTCTCACCCTTGCAAGGGCAGGAGCAAGACCGATAATTTTTGAAAGAGGCGCGGATGTTGATACCAGAACTGCTGCTATTGAAGAGTTTTTTAAAACAGGTATTCTAAACGAGGAAAGCAATGTTCAGTTCGGAGAGGGCGGCGCCGGAACCTTTTCGGACGGCAAGCTAAATACAGGTATAACAGATATTCGCTGCCGCGAAGTATTAAAAGAATTTGTTTTATGCGGTGCGGATGAAAAAATACTTACAGATGCAAAACCACATATCGGAACCGATGTGTTAAAAACGGTTGTTAAAAGCCTACGGGAGAAAATAATCTCGCTTGGCGGTGAAATTCGTTTTTGCAGTAAGGTTCAAAGCATAGAAATATCAGACGGCAAAATAATCGCTGTTTATGTGAACAACGAAAAAGTACCTTGCGAAAATGTTATTATTGCCACGGGCCACTCCGCGAGAGACACCTTTGAAATGCTCAAGGAGAAAGGTGCCGGAATGGTTAGAAAGCCCTTTGCGGCAGGGGTTAGAATTGAACACCTGCAGGCTGATATAAACAAAGCTCTTTACGGCGATTTTGCTTCTCATCCGGCTCTTTCTGCGGCAGATTATAAGCTTTCCGCTCACCTTGAAAACGGACGCGGAGTTTATACATTTTGTATGTGTCCCGGAGGAGAGGTTATAAACGCCTCTAGCGAGAAAAACGGTGTTGCTGTTAACGGAATGAGCTATAATGCCCGAAACGGTATTAACTCAAACAGCGCGGTTTTGGTTAATGTAAATCCCGAGGATATCGAGGGTGACGATGTTTTGTCCGGCTGTTACTGGCAAAGAGATATCGAACAAAAGGCATTAAGGCTTTCAGGCGGTTTTGTACCTGCGCAAACGGTAGGCTCGCTTTGTTTCGGCGAGGAAAACAAAATCGGCAAGGTCACTCCTACAGTTAAACCGAAAGCCGTTATGTGTGATTTGCAAGAAATATTCCCCTCCTTTATAACCGAAAGCATCAAAGAGGGATTAAAAATATTTGACCGCAAAATTGCCGGCTTTGCAGATTCTCAGGCTATTCTCACAGCGCCCGAAACCAGAAGCTCCTCCCCTGTCAGAATAGTAAGAGGAGAGGATTTGCAGTCAGTAACAATTAAGGGCTTATACCCCTGCGGAGAGGGTGCAGGGTATGCCGGAGGAATAATGTCCGCCGCGGTTGACGGCATAAAATGCGCCGAGGCTATCATTTCAAAATTAAAAGACGAAAAAAAAGTATGATGAAGTGTATTATCACACTTCATCATACTTATTTTTATTGATTTACAGGCGGTGTGAAAATTCCGAGCGAGGGAGGGTTATAGCTCCATATAAAGGAAAACACCGCAAAGGCTAAAAGTAATACCGCCGAAATTATTTTTGCGGTTTTGCCTGTAAAAATTCTGTTTTTTGTTACCAAAGTCTTAACCGTTAGCAAAACGGCAAGCCCGATAAAGTAGGTTAAAATATTTATAAAATCAACCGTATAGCCTAAAATTCCCGAATAGGTATAAAAGGAGGAAACGATTGCAAGCATACCGCTGAAAATTCCAAGTGTGAGAGCTGGAATAAAATTACTGTGCCTCTTATCAGAAAAGAAGAAATACTCTATACCGAAATAAAGTAAAACCGGCCAGAAAAGAAGCTTTAAATGCTCCCATGTACTCTCATTTACAGGGGCGAATAAACCCACAAAGTAGTTTTCGCCCGTCCAATCATAAAAGAAATGCCACACCGAGCCCAAAATACCTATTATAATAAATGCCACTACTGTTCTTTTCATATACTAACACCTCTGTGTTAGTATATGTTTTTTTGTTCTATTTAAGTAATCTTTTATAATTTTCCGAGAATAATTTTTCTGCAAACCATACATTTTTAACCTTAAAGGTTTTGCCGTTTAAGTAGTTTAAAATACCCGCATCGGTTTTAAAATCGAATTTAAGGCTATAAGAATAAAGCGCCTGCTTATTAAAGCCCAGCTTTTTATCCTCTGCAATTTTTCCGTACTTTCCGTCCCCTAAAAGAGGATGACCGATAGAAGCCATATGCGCCCTTATCTGATGAGTTCTGCCTGTAAGCAGCTCAACCTCCAACAATGACAGCTTATTTTTTGTTTCCAAAACTGTATAGCGAGTGCGTATTGTAAGAGAATTATCGGTCTTTTTTGATTTTAGATAGACCTTATTTTTATCCTCGTTTTTTTCTAAAAAGCCTTCGAGTGTAGCGGTTTTCTTTTCAGGAATACCGTGAACAACGGCAAAATACCTTTTATCAATTTCCCTGTCCTTTATTTTATCGCAGAGTATACGCAGAGCTTCGGCATTTTTCGCGGCTATTACTATGCCTCCGGTGTTTCTGTCTATCCTGTTAGCAAGAGCAGGCTTAAAGCTGTTTTCAGCCTCGGGGTCATACTCGCCCTTTTCGTAAAGATAATGCTGAATTCGGGCAATAAGGGTGTCGTTATATTCATTTTTATCGGGGTGAACGAGCAGACCCTGCCGCTTATCCGCAAGGAGAATATTTTCATCCTCATAAACAATATCGAGCTTTACGGGAGCGCTTAGAAAATCGTACTTCGGAGCAACGGGAGTGAAAAACTCATCATTTATATATGCGTCTACAGTGTCCCCTACATTCAGCCTTGTGCTGATTTCCGCCTTTTTTGAATTGACCTTAATACGCTTTGTGCGCAGATATTTATACATCAGCGATTTCGGCAGTGTGGGGCATACCTTTGTTATAAACTTGTCCAGTCTTTGATTTGCATCATTTTTTTCAATAGTAAAGCTTTTCATAATTTATCCATTCTGTACTTGAAATTGATTTGTTTTGGTTTATAATAAATATATAATAAAAATGTAAGGATGTTTAAATGGCTGAGAATTTACATAGCGGACACCGCCAACGAGTAAGAAAAGAATTCCTTGAACACGGAATTGATGAAAACACTCCTGCACATAAGGTATTTGAACTGTTGCTTTTCTACAGTATTCCAAGATGCGATACAAACGAAATAGCACATCGGCTTTTGGAAAGATTCGGGTCTATTTCAGCTGTGCTGGACGCACCTATCGAAGAGCTTATGGAGGTAAAAGGTATCAGCGAAAGCTCTGCTCTGCTTTTAAAGCTGGTTATACCGATTGCCAGAGTTTACAAATGCGAGAAACAAAAAATTCCTGTCAAATTTAACAGTCTTGACGAAATCGGTGATTTTCTGTTAGAAAGATATTTCGGGTACACACAAGAGGTTTTCTCGCTGGTTTGTCTTGACGGTAACGGCAGATTCTTATCCTGTGAAATAATTGAGAAGGGTGATATTGCTTCAGTTGGAGTATCTGCAAGGAAAATTATACAGGCAATTTCAAAAACAAACGCGCGGTGTGTTGCTTTGGCGCACAACCATCCGGGAGGAGTAGCGGTTCCCAGCGCCGCCGATATCTCGGTAACACAGATGATAGCCGAAGCGGTTTCCCATATAGATGTTAAACTGCTTGACCATTTTATAATCGCAAACGAGGATTATGTTTCTATGGCGCAAAGCGCAAAATACCGCGAAATCTTTAAATAGAGCTACACTATCCTGTAACCTGTTCCGTTCTCGGTTTCTATATATCCGCCGCCTATCTTGCGGCGGATATTTGTTATATTCACCCTTAAAATGCCAGTACCCTCGGTTATATGCGGTCCCCACACAGATTTCATTATAAACTCATAGCTTAAAACCCTGTAGGGATATCGGCAAAGCAGGGCTAAAATTTTGAACTCATTTTTCGTAAGGTGGATTTTTCTGCCGTTAACCGTAACAGACATACGGTTGAAATCTACCGTAAGACCGCGGCTTTTATATTCTTTCTCAAGTAAAATTCCGCTTTTTGCCTCTTCGCGCTCTATCCGTCTTATAATAACTCTTATGCGTGCAAGAAGCTCATTTCTAGGAACAGGCTTTTCAACATAATCATCAGCTCCGGCGTCTAAAGCATCAATTTTTGCCTTTTCGGCTGTGGCCGAGGAGATTGCTATTATCGGACAGTCCGACACTTTCCTTAAAGACTTAATAAATGAATTTCCGTCGCGTGAGGAAAAGTAAGGGTCAAGAATTATAATGTGTGGACTGACATCAGCAATATCTATAAAGTTCTCTTCTGAAATATCTACCGATATAACCTCATACCCTTGCGCCGTTAAAATATTTTGCAGCATACCCGCGGCTTTTTTATCCATCTCGCAAATTGCTATTCTGCGCTTCAGAAAAATCCCCCCTTTATTTAATAAGATTTCAAATAGATAAAACAATCAGCAAAAAACAGTCTTAACTTATTCTATACTAAATTATAAGCTTGTGTTAAGAAACTGTCAAGAAATTATATACCAAATATTCTTTATAATAATGCAAAGAGTGACAGAACTTTCGTACTGTCACTCTTTGCCGGTGGTTGTTTTCAAATTTACAAATCCTCTAAATCAGCGGCTGAAATATCATTTTCAAGGTTATCCCTTGCAAGATCGGTATCTATAGCCGAGTAAACAGAAGATATCGGTCTTTCCTTTGAATGAGGAACCGAATGATATACCTTTTGAGAAGAATTTTTTGTGCCTGCGATAATAGGGTTGGCTTTTTCTTTACCGCTTTTTGCTTTTCCTTGAATTTGCGGAACAGGCGGTACATCATTTCGGGGCTGTGTGTGAGTTCGTTCTATACGTTTCATTCCCTGTTTTGCCATTTTCAAATCACCTCAGGAATAGTATTCCGCCGTTTTTCTGCCCTATGCCGCAAATTAATTATCTTTTTCTATTTGTGCTTGAGCAAAATCTATATCTTTTGTAAACATCTGAATTGTTTTTTGCAAAAGTGAAATTTTATTCTTTTGAAGCCAGGTTTCACTTAATTCATTAATGATATTTTTTGCTCTTAAGCTAATCTTTTTAAGCATTTCTATACCGAGAATATATTCCCTTATAATCAGCTCACTATCGCTGTTTTTCATATCTGCGGCATTAAGAGTACCGCTAAACGAGGAAATAAAATTATCAACCTTATCAATATCAGCATCAGTTAAATCTTCAACCAGCTTTTCATCATTTAAATCGCCTTTGAGTAAGCGGAAGGTATCCGAAATATTTTCAAAGAATTCGGCTTAGAGAAAAGCGGACTTACGGAAAACTCTGTTAAAATAAGCGCCGTTTCGGGCGGCTTTACTGCTTCGGCTGAAAAAATTGCCGGTGCACCGCTTTATGCCGTTCGAATTTTTGATGACACGCTCTATCATTCTTTTTATACCTCTATGTGGACAATGATAGGATTGTTCGATATATTTATCCTTATAATTTTCCTGTTTGTAAGCTATTTTGTAACTAAGTTTACCTACAGACCGGTTCAGCAGATAATAGACAGCGTTTCAAGCTACTATCCGTTGCCTATATTAAAGGATTTTGACGAGGTAAACTATATACGCGATACGGTTACTCAACTCAATAAAAGCAATATTAGTCTTTCGCAATCCAACAAAGATAATCTTGTAGCGCTCCAGCAACAGCAAATGCAAAGTTTGGCACATCATTTTGTTTTGAAGAAATTACTGCTCTTTCTATTTTGTTTCTTTCGGCAAAATATTCCATTGTATCGGTTAAAACTCCCATTTTGATCCTTCCATAAAAATCACCCATCGGTTACAGTAATAAAATACCATAACCGATGGGTGAAAAAGGGGTTATCTATAAGATTGTAATTGTTCTCACGGTTATAACGATAATATATGTAAGAAAAGTTATCATACAGGACAACAATTAGGGTAAAAAGAATTGCTTAAATACAATTTACTTAAAACATCAACATAATTTTCCACCCGATAACCGCCTCTGGCAGATGGGTGCCTTAGGCTGTATACCAAAAGAGGTTTCTTTAATTGTATATCAACTTTTTTGTGATCGATATTCGGTGCATAAGTGCAAAGTCCAATGTAATCTTTAGCCTTTCCGACATAAATCCCTGTTTTTATAGGCTCATTATTCTCACTTTTGTCTGTAAGACTCGGTAAATTATTAAAAACCAACCTTCCAAAGCAAACCACTATATCGATTTCATTCTTGTTTACAAAATTAAACAAAGCGTTATTTAGCATAATTCGATTCTCTTTGTTCTTTACATAGTTCTTTGCAGTGTTGTCCTTAACTCCACAAAGAACATCAATGTAGTTGCCAAAATAGACTTTATCCCAAAATTCTTCCCTTTGCAATTCGGGATCTATTCCGAACGAACATACTATTTTATCAAAAAAACGATATTCTGGAATTCTACCGTTACCTTTTTTATGGCTTTCAAGATAGCATTTTACTATATCTTCCGTTTTATATGATGCTGCTTTCTTTTTGAGTCTTTCATTAGCTTGTTCCTCTGTTTCATTCGGTTGAAGTTTCAAATCTTCATTGCCCCAATGATGTTATTTGCCTAAAATCAAAATTTTTGTTTTTTGGTCTTTGGCTTTTGAGCCAATAAACTCTCCGGGATGCATAAACTCACTTCCTTAAAAAATTATATATTATTCTTCATAATTATTCAACGCCGCTGTTAAATCCGCTTTCATTTGCTCTGCAAGGGAAGCCGGCGATAAAATTTTAATATGCAGGGCATACTGCATTGCCCATCGGCACATTGCCTGTTCGTTAACATTCACCCGAACGGTGACCTCCGTTTCATTTTCATCGGTAAAGATTAAGTCTTTGCCGAACCAATCAAAAAGGTCGTTAAGCAGATACTTCTGTGCTGTAAATGTTACGGGTATGCTTTCTCCTGAAAACATATATAAATGCTCTGCCATATGCTTTGGCAAATTAAAACCGTTTTCAAGCCCCTTGACCTTATTCTGCGGTTTTACGGGGGTATCAAGAAGTTTGATATTCGCAATGCGGTCAAGACGGTAATTCGAAACATTGTCGTATTTATCGTAATTGCAAATAAGATAATATCTTCCGTTGGTGGCTGCAATCTGATAAGGGTTTATAATATATTCTTTCACGCTGCCGTCATCATTCATAGCGGGATGCATCTTTTTATCTACTTCAAAATGGTTATAGTTAAAAGAAACCTGCTTACCTTTTGCAATAGCCTCGTCAAGAATTTCAATGGTATAAAAAAGTTGGCGGTTATTCGGTGAATTATCAGGCAAGGTCTTTATATAGCGCACACGGGATTTGAAATACCGGTTCGAAAGCCCTTCGAGTTTGCCGACAAGTTCTTTACATTGACTGTATGGGATATGTTTTGAGAAAAGCAAGCCGTCAATAAGAAGTCTGAGTTCGCTGTCGGAAAAATCCCTTTCGAGATAAAAGTCAGAAAGAATATAGCTTTCTTCAAGTTCGCCGTCTTTATTTGGTATCATACGGAGCGCTTCGCTAAAATTGATGTCATACCCAAACTCAATAAGGCTCTGAATATTTCGCTTTATGCTCTTTCTGTCGGCTACCATATCATATTCGGTTTTAAGAATTTCAACAATATCCTTTTGCGAAAGCCGATGCTCTGCATCGGTATACCTACGCAAAATATCAAGTATATTCATAATAAGTAATTTTTTCGGTTTTGCGGATTTCATATAATCACCCAATCCATTATATCATCTTTGATTATATATTACAACACCTGATGGGATGTTTTTGTCCCATCAGGTGTTTGGTCATTCTATAAAGCTGTAAGTTTCGCCGTCAAACTTAAACCGTATTGTTCCGAGTTCTCCGTTTTTATTTTTGCAGATTATGAGTTCAGTGTCAGGAATGCTGTCGTCTTGTTTTTCTGCAACGTCAAAATAACTATCTCTATGTAGTATCAAAACGCTATCGGCAAGTTTTGCAACAAGAGGGTAAACATCGTTTAAAGTTGGACGAAAACGATTTTCTTGCACTCTTTCAAGCCACACACTGATAATTATAGGTATATTCAGACCTTTGCAGAGATTTCTGATAATCAAAAAATCCTTTTCAAAATCATGTGAAATTGCTTCAAAACCGTCAATTAAAACCATAGCCGGCTTTCTGTTAAAAGAGAGTATATTCTTTATGTTTTCACATGTTTCACTATAATCAATTACTGTTATTTTAAGCTGACTTATAATAGAGAGGGCGGCGTCCACTTTGTTTAACATATCAGAATCGTATATTTCATCAACTTCTTCTATATTAACGCTGCTAAGTTTTTGAATAAGACGCTCAACAATTCGGTAACTTGTAAATTCGTTTGTGAAATAAAAGATTTCACCTTCTGAAGTTATTGCCGAATTAAGAAGCAGATCCAACATAAACGTTGACTTGCCAATACCCTGCATTGATGCTATACACATAAGATATCCGCCATTTAAATTATTAATACCTATTATACTGTCAAGTTGTGCAAAACCCGTAGAAACAAGTCTCTCATCGGGCTTTTTTATATAGTTTTCCAGTGCGATTTCTTTGCATATTTCTTTTATACTTTTAATCATGGTAAATTCTGTTTATTACAGCGGTATTCTGATATTTCCATTTTCGGGTATATAGTTATCAGGATCGGATTTTTCTATATCAGGCGGTAAAAAGTTAACTCCTCTGGAAATACACTCTTTTGCTGCAATCATAGCCGTGTATATATTACGGTATTCACATGAATCTTCGCCTTTAATGCTTTTCATTTTGTTTAAATGGTTATCGATTTCGGCTAAGCCTTCGGGTAAAACATTGAAATTAAACTCATTTCGTTCAAAGTATACACTGAAATAAGCCGCATAAAATTCGGTAGGGTAATACAGTTTAAACCAAGCAAGACGCAAAGCATTTATTACATGAGCTACAGCGTGAGCCTTGGGGAACATATATCTTATCTTCTGGCAAGAATCAAAGTACCAATCCCCAAAATGCTTTGTTATTTCTTTAAAACTTGCAACCTCTTCGTCGCTTAGTCGTTTTTTTAACAAAAGGCCTTTTCGTATACATTCATCAAATTTATATGCGGTTGCTTTATCAACACCGTTCTTTATTAAATCAATCATAATATCTGAGCCTAAGGCAATAAGCTCACTTAGAGAACGCTCTCCTAAGTCAATCAAATTTTCTGCATTATTTGTCCACACATCAGCGCCGTGGGCTAATCCATTGATTTTTACAAGATCGGTAAAGTTTTGAGGTTTTGTTTTGAGAAGTAAATCTCTCACAAAATCAGTACTGTATTCAGGCAGACAGAGTGTTCCTACAGAAATACCGTCAACATTTTCGGCAGTTATTCCAAGTGCACGTATATCGCTGAAAAGCTTATAGATTTCAGGATCTTTAATGTCTACATTAAGAGGAGAGATTCCCGTAAACTCCTCAAGCAATTTAAAAACATCAGGAACGCTGTGACCCAAAATATCAAGTTTTATTATGGTATCGTGTAAGTGATGAAAATCGAAAACAGTTTTCTTATCTACCGTGAGTCGGATATTTCCTTCATAAAAATAGTAATCATCTATGGCAGAAAGGGCTGTAAAATCGTAAAAAACCTTATTTTTTGGTGCGATAAAAATTCCTGACGGATGCATACCACTATGGGTTTTAATGTTGCAAAGTTTTCCTATAAGATTATTTCTGTACTGAGGATCTGTTTTTTCGCCTGTAAGTTCTTCGTAAGTTCGAATATAGCATTCTGCAGTATGTGGCAAAATAGAATATATTGTACTTGCGTAGGCTACTCTTTTTTTCCCGAAAAATGTTACAAGAAATTCAAATACCGCCGCTTGTACTGCAGGTGAAATATTTAAATTAATATCCGGCACTTTATCCCCGTGAAATCCCATAAATATTTCATACGGAATATTGTGTCCGTCACACTTCATTGTAACAGCACATTCGGGACAGGATTTTTGCGGCAGATCAAATCCTGTATACACAGAGTAATCGGTTATAAATTCTGTATGATGACAGTGGGGACATAAATAATGTGGCTCTAATGGGTTAACTTCGGTTATTCCCAAAATATATGCAACAAAAGAAGAGCCTACCATCCCCGGAGCAAAAGCATATTCACCTCGTTCTTTCAAGTATTTCACTACAAGATATGCCACCATATAATGTGAAGAAAAATTGTTGCTTATTATATGATGAAGTTCGGCATCAAGCCTTTCTTTTACAGTGTTGGGTAAAACACCGTTTTTTGCATACAACTCGTTTGCTTTTTCCCTACATAATCTATCTAAATCTTCATAATCATACTTGTTTTTAAGAGGATAACCGTCTTCCTTAAACGGTATTATTTCTTTCACCATATCGGCAATAAGGTTTGTGTTTTTTATAACGATTTCAAAAGCTTTGTCTTCTCCAAGATATGAAAACTCTGATAACATCTCATTTGTGGTTCGAAAATATAATGGCGCTTGTTCTTCAAAATCGGCATATCCTTGATTTACCATTAAAATCTTTCTTATAATACTATCTTCAGGTTCAATGAAATGCACATCACCGGTAGCTACAACCGGTTTTTTCAGTTTATCAGCAAGCACAACTACCATTTTATTAAAATCTTTTATTGCGTTAAAGTCTGTAACTCTTTTAAATCGGTTCTCTATTATATTTCCTTTTTTATCATATACATCGGGTTCAGCACTTTTATTTATTATAAATTTGTTATTTTCAAGAGGTTGTATTTCAAAATAATCATAATAACTTGTAATTTTTTCAAGTTCCTTATCACTTTCACCTGAAATAATTGCTCGGTACAATTCTCCGCACTCACAGGCAGAGCCGATAATAAAATCCTTACGGTATTTGTCCAATGAAGAACGCTTAATAACAGGAGCTTTATTCCATTTTAAAAACAGTTCTGCTTCAGACATCATTTTATATAAGCTTTTTAGCCCCCTTTGATTTTTAACCAATACTATAAGGTGTGTTTTGCTGTTTACTATCTCTTTTTCGGTTAAATTTGAAATATCATTATCAACATCATTAATAAAATACAGCTCAACGCCATAGATAGGCTTGATATTTCCGCCTTCTTTTCGTATTCTTTTAACTGCATTATAAATTTCAGGATAGGCTCTAACTGACCCGTGGTCGGTGATGGCGATCGCCTTATGCCCGAATTTACAGGCTTGCATTATTATCTCATCGGCAGTCGCGGTACCGTCCTTAAAAGACATATTTGTGTGACAGTGCAGTTCTACCCTCTTTTCGCTCGCCTCATCCTTTCTTATTTTGTTAGAATAAGTCATTTCAAACACTCCTTTTTTTATTATGATTGCATTTTACAACAAGCAATGGGATAAAAACAGTACATAGCTGAGTACATATTAAAAATATCTACCACGAAAATCAGAGCAAATTTAGAACATAAAAAATCGTCCAAACCCACATTATTAAAGGGTTTGGACGGTGGTGCGGATAACAGGACTTGAACCTGCACCGAGTTGCCCCGACTAGAACCTGAATCTAGCGCGTCTGCCAATTCCGCCATATCCGCAAATATGAAGTAATAAGTAATAGCGAATAGTGAAAAAGTATTCGGTACATTATTACTTGTTTGGACCTCTAAATTTTACACGGCGAGGTCATCCGAGGCGGAGCTTTTTGCTTAATCCGCAAAGACTATTTTACAATTAAGCGTGCAGATTGTCAAGTGTTAATTGCTGTTTTTATCCTTGTCTTGTTATTTCAGTATATTTATGGTATACTATTTTAAAAAGAATTGGAGGCGATTGCTTGGAGAAAAAGTTGAAAATGTTTTTTAAGACCTTTTTTAGCGTGAAATTTCTGGGTTTTTGCCTTATAGGGATAATTAACACCTTCAACTCCGCGTTTTTTTCTTGGCTTACACACCTTTTTCTGCAAGAAAATCTTGCGGCGGTTTGCGGATATATAATTTCTCTGGCGATTAACTATACTCTTAATTCAATACTGGTTTTTAAGAAAAAGCTATCCTTAAGAAGTTTTTTTCGGTTTGCCCTTTCGTATATACCCAATTTTATAATCTACTTCCTTATAACCTTCTTAACAATAAACACCTTGAATTTTTCTCAGTTTATAGGAACGGTTATTGCCGCGATGGCAGGCGGACCCGTAACATTTATTATTATCAAGCTATATGCGTTTAAGAATAATGAATAAACGGTTGTCTCTTTCGAGACAACCGTTTTTATTTATCGTTCTTCTCTGAAATAGGGCAGACCCAAATGTGCAGGGGGTTGATGTTCTCTCTTTTTACGCATACTTGTAATAATAAGAACGATAATTGTTACCACATAAGGCAACATTTTGAAAAGTTCCTGTGTTTCGGTTCCAAGACCCTGAATATAGTTGTTTGCGTTGCAAAGCGCACCAAAAACAAACGAGCCGAGAATCGCAACAGAGGGTTTCCAAAGCGCAAAGATAACAAGAGCGATTGCCATCCAACCTCTGTCACCGAAAGCGTTATTTGACCAAACACCGCTTGCATATGCCATAACATACTGCAAACCGCCAAGTCCTGCAATCCCACTACCTATACAGGTTGCGATATATTTGTATTTTGTTACGTTTATGCCTGCAGCATCTGCGGTTGCAGGGTTTTCTCCTACCGAACGCAGATTAAGACCTACACAGGTACGATTAAGCACATACGAAACTATCAAAGCAATTATTATTGCAAGATAGGTTAAAAAGTCATGCGAGAAGAAAAGTTCTCCAAACCAACCTAAATCGTCAGCAAAGGGAAGTTTTGCAGAGAAAAAGGAGCTTGTTTTTGTAAGGGCAATTGATGGAAGCTCGCTTTTTGTAATATTGATAAGCGAAGCGCCAAGGAAGTTGCCAAGGCCAATACCAAGCGTGGTGAGTGCAAGACCTGTTACATTCTGATTAGCGTGAAGTGTAACGGTTAAGAAACTGTATATAAGTCCCATAAGAATCGAGCCTACAATAGCGCACAAAAGAGGTATAAACACCGCAAAGAACGGGTTCATAGCGGCAATATCGTTACCGCAGGAATTTTCATAAAGGAAAGAGCCTACAACACCGCTTATAGCGCCAACATACATAATACCCGGAATACCGAGATTAAGGTGACCCGATTTTTCGGTTACAATTTCGCCTGTTGAACCGTAAAGAAGCGGCACACCGAGGAGTATTGCACGGCAAATAAACTGAATAATCATACGCCCGCCTCCTTTTTGTGCTTAAATTTAATTGAATAGTGAATAAAGAATTCACAGCCAACTAACATAAGAATTACAACACCTACCATAATTTCCGAGAATGAAGAATTAAGAAGCGCTGTATCAACAACCTTTGCAACACCAATACGGAGGAATACAACAATCGCCGTCATAACAACCATTATAAACGGGTTAAACTGACCGAGCCAGGACATAAGAATTGCAGTAAAGCCCTGACCGCCAACACTGTTTATGTTAATACTATGGTCTTTACCTGCAACTAAGAGCATACCGGTAATTCCGCATAAAGCGCCCGATATAATCATTGTACGGATAATAACCTTTTTAACATTAATTCCAACATATCTTGCTGTGTTCTGGCTTTCACCCACAACAGATATTTCGTAGCCTTGTTTGCTGTACTTAAGGTAGATATACATAACTACGGTAATAACTGTAACAATGGCAATATTTACAAAGTAATCATTACCCGCAACCGAAGGGAAATTACCTGCAGATACAGGGTTAATAACGTTTGAGCCGCCACCCTTTATGTAAACATAGTATGCAATTATCTGTGTTGCAATATAGTTCATCATAAGCGTGAACAAAGTTTCGTTTGTATTAAACAAAGCCTTAAATATCGCAGGGATAACACCCCAAATTGCACCGGCAAGAATACTTGTTATTGCAATCACTGCAAGAAGTGCGCCGTAGGGCAGCTTATCACCTAACTCAATCATACAGATTATTGATGCAAGTCCGCCCATAAGAGCTTGTCCCTCTGCGCCGCAGTTCCAGAACTTCATTTTGAATGCGGGGGTTAAGGCGAGCGCTAACGATAATAAAATTACGATCTCTTGCAGATATTTCCAAAGCATTGTTGTGTGGCCTTCGAAAAGTCGACCGAAAACACCGGAAAACATTGTCTCGTATGTTCCTGCAAAGCTTTGTCCTGTAACTGCGATCGAAAGAAAGCCAACAATAAAGAAGGATACAACGATGGTTGCCATGCGGATAAGCCATGCTTTCCAAAGCGGCATATCATCACGCTTGACAACGTGAAAAACGGGTTCGTGAACCTTTTTTTCGGTATTATTCATTTCCCGCATCCTCCTCACTGTGTTTCGATTTGGTCATAAGAAGACCGATTTCTTCTTTTGTGGCGGTTCGGCCGTCAACAACGCCCGTTATTCTGCCCGAACCTATAACCATAATTCTGTCACAAAGCTCAATAAGTACATCAAGGTCTTCTCCGACAAATATAACTGCAACGCCCTTAGCTTTCTGCTCATTAAGCAAATTATAAATCATATAAGAAGAATTAATATCAAGTCCTCTTACAGGGTATGCCACCATAAGCACTGTGGGGGAAGCCGCAATCTCACGACCTACAAGCACCTTTTGAACATTACCGCCTGAAAGACGGCGAACAGGTGTTGATGCGCTGGGTGTTACAACCTCAAGGTCGTGAATTATCTTCATAGCAAGGTCTTTAGGATTTTTGCGCTCAAGGAACAGTGTGTGTCCCTTTGAATAGCTTCGCAACATCATATTATCAATGATATCCATATTACCTACAAGTCCCATACCGAGTCGGTCTTCGGGTACGAAGGAAAGTCTTACGCCCATATTACGAATCTGCATTGGGGTTTTGTCACGAAGATTTTCTATGCTGTTTGTTTTGGGGTTAAGATATAAAATCTCACCCGATGACAAGTGTTGCAAGCCTGCAATCGCCTCAAGAAGTTCACGCTGACCGCTGCCAGCAATACCAGCAATGCCGAGAATTTCTCCGCTTTTTGCCGTAAATGAAACATCGTCAAGCACGGTAGCACCTACACGGTCTACACAGGTTATTCCCTTTACAACAAGACGTTCCTGTGTGTCTTTAGGCTCGTCTCTTTGAATATTAAGGTCAACCTTTTTGCCAACCATCATTTCGGTAAGCTCAGCTTCACTCGTTTCCCTTGTGTTTACTGTGCCAACATATTCGCCCTTGCGCAAAACCGAAACTCTGTCTGAAAGAGACAAAACCTCATGTAACTTATGTGTAATAATTATGATACACTTTCCATCATCACGCATGCGGCGAAGAATATTAAATAATTTTTCGGTTTCCTGAGGGGTAAGCACGGCAGTCGGCTCATCAAGAATAAGAATATCGGCGCCTCGGTAAAGAACCTTGATAATTTCAACCGTCTGCTTTTCGGAAACACTCATTGTGTAAATCTTCTTTTCGGGATCAAGCTCAAAACCATACTGCTCGCTTATTCTCTTGATTTTTTCTGTCGAAGCCTTGAGATTATATTTTCCTTCATCAAGACCTAATACTATGTTTTCGGCAGCGCTGAAAACATCAACAAGTTTAAAATGTTGATGTATCATTCCAATTTTATACGAAAATGCATCTTTAGGCGAAGCAATAACAGCTTCTTTTTCGTCAATGAATATCTGTCCTTCATCGGGAAAATAAATTCCTGAAATCATATTCATTAATGTTGTTTTTCCGCTGCCGTTCTCGCCCAAAATAGAAAGAATCTCGCCGCGATAAGCAGTAAGATTAATATCCTTGTTAGCAATAACTTTGCCAAACACTTTGGTTATATTTTTTAACTGTATAGCAGGTTGTTTTTCCACATTAAACCTCCGTTCAAAATAATTTTGAAGAAATTACTTTTCTTTTAAAATAACCTCTTCAAAATTAGTTTAAGGCGAGGGAGTTTCCCCCGCCTCAAACCTGAAAATTACATATTAACCGTAATTTCTGTCAAGAAGTGTGATGCCGTCAATTTCAACATCGAAATAAGGAGCTGAACGGTGCTTTGACTCGTAGAATACACCGTCTTCAACAACCTCTGTATCCTTTGCGAAAGCTTCATCAGTATCAACGTCAGCCTTATAACTTGTAAGATGACCGTCAGCATCAACAACTGCACTGGCATTAAGTTCATCTGTAACGGTTACAGTAAAGTTTTTAACATCAAATACATTGATAGAACCGTCAAGAAGCTTAGCCTTAACTTCTTCTATCTTTTCAGCAGTACCCTCTGCTGCAGCCTTTTCGTTTACGTCGGTAAGAACAACGGAACCGGTTTCAATTGTACCTGTCCAGTCGGTATCAATTGCTTTGTCGTTCTGAACACATTCAATCATATACTTGAAGTAAGGTGTCCAGTCAATTCTTGAAGAAACGATGAATGTGTTGGGACAAGCAGCAACAGTTGAGCCGTTGTAAGAAACATTTGGAACACCTGCGGTTTCGCAAGCTGTGGGAGCACCCATTGAGTCAGCGTGCTGGCTAATAAGAACGCAACCGCCACTAATAAGAGCCTGAGCAGCTTCTTTTTCTTTCTGCTCGTCATACCAAGAACCTGTAAACTTAACATCCATTGTTACGCTGGGGCAAACAGATTTAGCACCAAGATAGAAAGATGTATAACCAGACATAACCTCTGCGAAGGTGAATGCG
Source organism: Clostridia bacterium (assembly GCA_017472575.1). Taxonomy (GTDB): domain Bacteria; phylum Bacillota; class Clostridia; order Oscillospirales; family Acutalibacteraceae; genus UBA737. The sequence continues at coordinate 25,188 of JAFUPX010000024.1, forward strand.
CCAACATAACCCATTTTAGCTTCATCTTCTGTGATGTCGCCTGCTTGGATCATTTCATTAAGCTTCATACCAGCAGCAACACCTGCGAGGTAACGGCCTTCATAGATGGAAGCAAATGCGTTGTGGAAATTATCAAGGCCTGCAGTATGAGCCTGTGTACCTGTAGCGTGGCAGAACTCAACATCAGGATACTTTTTAGCAGCATCGATAAGGAATGACTCGTGACCGAAAGAGTCTGCGAAGATGATGTCGCAACCGTCAACCTCGATAAGCTCAACAGCAGCATCATAGCAATCCTTAGATTCAGGAATCTGAGTCTTCTGAGCATATTCTACGTTCATAGCTTCACAAGCAGCTTTTGCTGCATCCATGAAATTTTTGTCATAGGTAGACTGCTCATCGTGAAGGAATATAAATCCTACCTTGAGTGCATCTGCTGAATCGTCTCCAGAAGATGTTCCGCATGCCGCTAAGCTGAAAAGCATTGCAACAGCAAGAAGTGCGCAAATAAGTTTTTTCATTTGGAAAACCTCCTAAAAAATTTATGTAAATTTAAATTACATCCTATTGTTTTCTAAAGGTGATAGATGTATCGTCCATACTGTCAATAATTGCAAGCGACTCAACCCTAACACCCATCTTACGCAGAGCGTCTCCTCCGCCCTGAAAGCCTTTTTCAATGGCACAGCAGGCTCCCACCGTTTCGGCTCCTGCTTGCCCGATAATATCCATAAGTCCGATTATCGCCTTGCCGTTGGCAAGAAAATCGTCAATTATAAGCACCTTTTCGCCTTTTTTAAGGTAATCACAGCTAACAACTATATTATAATCCACCCCGTGAGTATAGGAATGAACTACGGTTGTGTAAGTATCCCCCGAAATATTTCCGGTACGGTTTTTCTTTGCGAACACAACCGGAACATGCATCGCGGCTGCCGCACCCATTGCAATAGCTATTCCCGAGGTTTCAACCGTTAATATCCTGTCAATTTCCTCATCCTCGAAAATTCGCTTTATTTCCTTTCCCATTTCGAGCAGAAAATCAACATCAAGCTGATGATTTAAAAAAGAGCCGACCTTTAGAATATGCCCAGGAAGCACAGTACCTTCTTTTAGTATCTTTTCCTCCAGAGCCTTCATTCGGTCAACCCCCAAACATACACATTAAAAAGAAAAAACAGACTTAAAATAAGTCTGCTGCCAAAATCCGAAAAAAGGAACCAATAGTCGCAGCTTTGGCGCTGCGGTAGAAACAATCGGGCCGTTCATCCGAAACTATATTGGCATCTTTATTAACTTTATGTAGATATACTACCATAACTTGTCCGGCTTGTCAATAAATTTAATCGACAAATTTCTACTGTATTTTAAAAAACGGACGGTAAAAAACCGTCCGCTATTAATATTATTTAGAAATGCAGTCTGCAACATAAATTCCCATAGCTCCCGATTGGGAAAGTCCTCTGCAGATACCGCTGCCGTCTCCTATAATATATACGCCGTCTATCAGCTCGAATTTATTATTTTTAAATTCGGGGCGAATTGAATAATACTTGCTCTCGCAGCCGTAAAGCAGAGTATCATCATTTGCGGTGCCGGGGGCAACCTTATCAAGAGCATAAATAGTCTCGATAATATTAGTCAGAATTCTGTGGGGCAAAACAAGCGAGATATCCCCTGCAGTAGCCTTTAAAGTAGGTGTAACTGTGTTCTGACCGAGGCGGTGGTCGTTGGTGCGTCTGCCTCTTACAAGGTCTCCGAATCGCTGAACCAGTACGCTGCCGTTACCTATCATATTGGCAAGACGGGATATACTCTCAGCATACTCTGTAGGCTGATTGAACGGCTCTGTAAAGCGGATACTTGAAAGAATTGCAAAGTTACAGTTATCGGTCTTCTTATCAGCCTCTGCATAGGAATGACCGTTTGCAGTTATTATGCCGTGATTGTTCTCGGCGGATACAAGACCGCCCTTGTTAAAGCAGAACATTCTGCATCTATCCTCAAAGGTCTTGGTTTTATAAAGGATTTTCGGCTCGTAGATGCGGTCGGAAAATTCTCTCCAGATTATATCCTTCATCTCAACGCGCACACCTATATCAACATGGTTTGAGCGCATATGAACACCGAAATCGCGGCAGAAGCCGGCAACAAAGTTAGCTCCGCCTCTTCCTGTAGCTATAATGATATTCTTGGCTTCAAGCCGTTTTTCGCCTGCATAGTGAAGTATGTAGCCTTCGCCGCTTTTTTCAACCTTTTCACAGTCATAAAAAGCCTTCATCTCAACTCCCTGCTCACCGAGAGCGTTTATGAGATTCTGCATTGTGATATAGTTATTATCCGTACCCAAATGCTTTACATTCATATCAAGAAGTCTTAAATTATTCTGTATGCATTTAAGCTTTAGCTCATCATTCGAGCGGTAAATCTGAGGAATACCCGAGGTACAGTATTTATTGAGTATCTTGTCTACCTCGTCGATATATTCGTTTGCCTTATCATCGCCCAATTCCTCGCCGAGGGTGCCGCCGTAGGCGGTGCCTAAGTTAAACTTACCGTCCGAAAAAGCTCCTGCACCTGCATAGCCGCTGGTTATACTGCAGGTTTTGCAGTGGATACAGCCCTTTTGCTTGCCCGCAGGGCAGAAACGCTTTTCAAGATTATTTCCGCGCTCTGTGATAACTATTTTTATTTCGGGATTGTTTTGTTTAAGGCGGTAAGCCGCCATAAGACCGCCTATACCTCCGCCTATTATTGCAACATCATACTTTTCCATTTTTGTTTCCCTCTTTAAAATTTTAGAGTGGTTGTATGCACAAAAAAGAGACTGCATTATCCGCCGTTGGAAAATGCAGTCCCTACTGCTTATTTATTTTAAACCATATAGGTCTGTTTGTCAAGATTATTCGCTCACCAAATCAGAAAGTGCGAAATCAAAGCTTGATAAAACCGAGCTGTCGGCAATATACGCTTTTTCGCTGTCTTTAAGCTTAATATAAACGCCGTAGCCGTCAGGTGAGGAGTCCCCGATAAGCAGAGTATAGGTCTTGCTGTCCTGCGTTATTACCTCCACCTCGCAAACAGGTGCTTCAAGTCCGCAATCAGAGGCTGTTTTTTCGGTTATCTCTCGCATAGCGGTTATTGTAGCCGCCGCAGAAACAACACTTTCGGTTGATGCGGTGTTTGTTTTCTCCTTATCTGCGCCGGTAATATACCAGTTTGTAACAGTATAAGCAGACGATGTATCTGTAGCCTCGACCTGCTCTTGCGATGGTGTGAATTCAAAGGTTCCGTTGTGGTTTGTAACCTTTACGCTTGCCAGCGTATCACTGCTTATATCCACAAGCTTCACACTCTCAAAGAGAGGATTTTCCGAGCTTGAAGAGCTTTCCTCAGGCATAAGCTTGCCTGCCGCCACAGCCGCTGCTCCTATACAAACAGCCACAACTATGCATATAATAAGCACCGTCATTTTAGAGCTGCTTTTTTTAGGCGGAGTGTGCTCTATAGGGTCATCAAAAACAGAATACTGTTCATTCGCTTCATTTTTAGCCATTATCGGTTCCTTCTTTTAATAAATACATATATTCCGACGGCAATCACTGCAAGCGGCAGAAGCCATACGAATACAGCGTCAACAACCAGTACGGAGCCGCTCGTTACTTTATCCGCAAAGCTTTCATTTTTAATTGTTTTTGCAGTAAAGGTTATTCCGTTGTCCTCGGCATTGACCGCTTTTTCTGCGGCGGCAACTGTTATATCCTGATTTGAAAGCGCGGAATACTGTGTCCATTGCGATTTGATATACTCAATACTGCCAAACGCAACTACAAAGCTTGAGCGGTCGGTATTGTCGGCTGTTTTTTCAGCCATTATAACTCCCGAATACTCATTTTTTTCATAGTCACCGTATCCGGTCCAGTCAGACGAGGTTCCAACCGGTGCATTTACAACATTCGGAGAGGTTGTAAGAAGAGTTGTAACCTTAATACCGTCAGGTGCGGTTTCGGTTGCAGACAGCGGAACATTATATCCGCTTATGCAATAGTTCATATTGGAGGTAATATTGTCTTGACCTGAGGGATACATTCCCATAGAGGTAGGGTCGCCTTCAATATGATAATTAGCCTCGGTTTCAAAGAGGATTCCCTCCTCCTCGTTAATGCCCCATTCTTTCAAAAATGCCGCAAGGTTGGGCAAAAGAGGGGTGGTTGCATCAGCAAAGTAGATAAGACCCTTACCGAGAGTACCTGAGTTACTTAAATAATCCGCAAGAGCTTCGATTTCGCTTTCAAGGAAATCGCTTGTGGGAGCGGCTAATATAACCGCATCATACTCATTGGAAATCGAATTTATGAGCTTATCCTCTATTATATCGACTGTGTAATTGTTCTGTTGGAGCAAAGCAATGTAATCATCGGTATAGTCGGTTTTGGAATGTCCTGTAAGCACAGCCACCTTTACTTCCTTACCGCTTACAACATAATCAATAGCCGAGGTAAGTGCGGTTTCTATATTATTGCCTGTTACGGTGTAATAACCGCTGCTGTCACTTTCAAGCTCATAGATATCCTCATAGGTTACTACCCTATATCTTCCGCTCTCTGTTGCAACAATTATATCGCCGTATTTAAGGCTCTCGTTAGGATAGCTGTTCATAATACCCGCAAACTCAGTAGACTGAGTATCGACATACTTTATCTCGATTTTTTTACTGTAATCACCGTACTTATCAATAAGGTTAAGGGTTTGGGTGTAGTAATCGTTGTCGTTTCCCCCGTAAACTCTGTAATAATTATATGCATAGTAAACCATACCGTAGGAGGCGGTATTTGCGTAGTTTTCCTCGTCCGCACATACGGTTACGGTAACCTCAGTTTTAAGATTTTTTATATATTCCTTATTTTCTTCGGAAATCGAGTTAGACTTTCCGGCAGAAAAATCGAATTTTAATTTATCTGAAAAAGCTCCCACCAAAACATTAAGCAGGATTACAGCAACAACGATAACCGCCGTTACTCCCATTATATAACCCTGATTTTTAATAAAGTTTTCTTTCTTTATCTTAAAGGATTTTCCGCGTCCCTCTTCGGGCGCGCCATTTATCATTTTATTTTCTTCCATATCGCGCACCCCTTTCAAGCGTATCTTCTCGACTCAAGCGAGCATACTGACAACACAAGGAAAATTGCGGTAATACTTAGTAAATACAGAACATCTCCTACAGAGAAAACCGCAGAAGTGAAATTCTGATATACTTCTATAAAAGCAAGCTTTTCAAGAAGTGATGAAATAACACTGTTATTTACAAAAGAAGCAAGGCTGGTCATATAAAGAGTAAGAATATTCGCAATAAAGGTAACTATCGCCGCTACTACGGGACTTTCGGTCAAAGAGGAAATAAACATACCCATAGCAATAAAAGCGGCACCTAAAAACAGCATACCGAAAAGCGAGTATACATATAATAATACATTTACTTCAACATAAGCCGCAACTATTATTTCATAGACAACCGAAGGAATAAAGCAAATGGCGAAAACCGACAATGCTGCTAAGAATTTGCCTAAAACTATCCCCTTTATTCCTACCGGAGAGGTGAATAAAATCTGGTCGGTTTTCTGGCGGCGGTCCTCACTTATAAGGCGCATTGTTAAGATAGGTATCCCGAAAACTACCAGCACGCTCACTCCGCTTATAACATTCTCCACTTCGGGAATACCGTAGCTATACATAGCTCGGAAATTTAAACCCAAAAAAAGAAAATAAAGCGCTAAAATTATATAACCTACAGGGGTTGAAAAATAAGCCTTGAATTCCCGTTTGAATATTGCAGTCATTATTCTTCGCCCTCCTCTTCTGTTTCTTCTATAGCTTCGCCATATTCCTCACCGTCAAGCTCCTGCTCGTCAGGCTGTGCATTTTCGGTAAGCTTTAAGAAGATTTGCTCTAAGGTCATCTTGTTATCCGTAAAGCTCAGCATTTCTCCGCCGTTTTCGGCAATACAGCGGAAAATCTCTCTGCGGATATCGGCGTCACCCTCGGGAGTGATAACAAAATCATAAGCCGAGTCTTCTTCCGATTCTTCAAAAGCCACTTCTTTAACTCCGTCAACTTCGGCAAGAGCGTTTTTCATATTCTCCCCGTCGCATACGACCGTTGCAAGCAAGGATAAGTCCTCGGACAGCTTTTCCGAAAGCCTTTCTGGGGTATCGTCGGCAACTATTTTGCCGTTATTTATTACAATAATACGCTTGCATACCGCCTGAATTTCAGAAAGGATATGTGACGAAAGTATAATTGTGTGATTCTTACCCAGCTTTTCAATAAGCTCTCTTATCTCTATTATCTGCTTGGGGTCAAGACCGACTGTAGGCTCGTCAAGTATCAGAATATCGGGATTTCCGACAAGCGCCTGCGCAAAACCGACTCTCTGGCGGTAGCCCTTGGAAAGGTGCTTTATCAGCCTTTCGGAAACCTCCTCTATTCTGACAAGGCGCATTATTTCGTTTATATGTGCTTTTTTAGGAAAGCGCACTTTTTTGAGGTCATAAACAAAATTAAGGTATTCACGCACCGTCATATCAACATAAACAGGGGGGATTTCGGGAAGATAACCTATCCTCTTTTTAGCCTCCTCGGGGTTTTCGAGAATATCAAACCCATCAATAACGACCTTACCCCTTGTAAGAGAAAGATATCCCGTTATGATGTTCATAGTCGTGGATTTTCCGGCACCGTTCGGACCTAAAAAGCCCACTATTTCACCCTTTTCCACACTGAAACTTACATCGTTTACAGCCAGATGTGTTCCGTACCTTTTGTAAAGTCCGGTTACTTCAATCATGGTTACTCCTCCAACACGAAAATTTTACTTTTAGATTTTAACACACAAATTTCCTCACTTTTTAAACAATTTATAAACAATAATTTATTCGTAAGAGGTAACGGTATTATCTTCCGCATCCTTGCTTGAAGCCTTAATGCACACAGCCGATATGATTATTGCAAAAACTACAAGCAGGCTTATTCCCGATATAATTATTGCTTTTTTAGGCAACCTTTTCTTTCTTACCTTAACTATACTTTCTATAGCGTTAAATATTTCGGCATCTATGCTTTCGGGAACCTTGGTGCTTTTTTCTATGTTTTGAAAAATACTCGCAGTCTGGTTATATGTGGGAACATCTGAGCGGCTATCCTTTGCAGAAAGACGCTTAAGCGTATTGGAAAGCTGTGTTTCGGTGGTTGAAAGCAGCATTGTAAGACTGCTTTCCTTAATTTTTGTCACCCTCGAAATTCTGCGGACGGTAAGTCTTCCTGCGGCATACATCAGGAATATATATTTTCTGCAGCTGTCAAGCTTGGAAAGAGCGGAATTTAAGTGAGAAAGTCCGTTTTCGCTGTCGCCCTCGAAAATCTCAGTATCAAGCTCAGGAGATTTATCCTGCTCAGGTTCAGGCAGCTTTTTAACCTGAAAAGCGTTTGCATCAGCCTTTAAAATTTCGTTGCAGCAGTATTTTGCGGTTCTTTGCATTAACAAAGCTTTAAAGTCCGCGTCACATTCCGGAACTTCTGTTTCAAGCCTTTTCCATATTTCATTAAATACTTTAACGGTTGCTTTTGATGCCTTTAAATCATCCTCAAGCAATATACGGCTGAAATAATACACTCGCTGCTTATTTGATTCATAAAGCGCAAGCATAGCTTTTTTATTTCCTTTTGCCGCTTTTTCATAAACTGTTGCCATTTTTTCATCCTTTCTGCGTTAGTAATTTTAATCTAACATATAAAAATGTGAAAAGGCTGTTTATATTGTAAAGGTTTTGTGAACATAAAGCTTTACTTTCCTACGCAGAAGCGGCGGAAAATTTCATCTGTAACCTCGTTTGTAACACGCTTTCCCGTAAGCTCTAAGAGCGCGGCGACAGCATCATCAACACAAACTCCTACTGCATCTATCGTACAGCCGCTTATCAATGCATCCTTTGCCGCTGTTACTCCGCTGAGCGCTTTTGCCGCACAGACTCTTTGCCGTTCGCTTAAGAGTACGGCAGAATCGGGGTCAAGGTTTCCGGTTCCGCAGATTTCCGCTATGGCGGCGGCTAATCGGTCATATCCGTCCCCCAGCTTTGCCGAGGTTTCAACCGTTATAAAGTCTTTAAAAGCGGAAAGGTCTGCTTTAATACTCAAATCTGATTTATTTATGATTATTATAGTATTTAGTTCTTTGATTTTTTCGAGCAGAGCGTAATCATCGCTGTCAAGAGGGGAAGAACCGTCAAACACAGCTAAAATAAGACCTGCCGTATCAATTCTTGAGTTTGCACGCTGTACTCCCAGCTGTTCGACAGTATCGGCGGTTTCGTGAATACCTGCGGTGTCCGCAAGGCGAAGTACAATATCTCCTACGGTTACGGTATCCTCAACAACATCTCTTGTGGTTCCGGCAATATCGGTAACTATTGAGCGCTCCCAGCCGCTTAGCATATTCATAACGGTAGATTTGCCAACATTCGGCTTTCCGACGATAGCTGTATCAATTCCCTCGCGTATTATTCTGCCTGCATCATAAGAAGCAAGCATTTGCTTTAAAGCTGTTTCAGCTTCGCAAAGCATTGCGGTAAAGCTTTCGTTGTCAAGCCCCTCGATATCCTCGTCAGGATAGTCCGAATAAGCCGAGATAGAAGCCGCCGCCGCAATAAGACTTTGCTCTATCTTTGCAATTTTTTCGCTTAAAACCCCATTGTGTGCCGCTCTCGAAAGGCGAAGCTGAGCGTCATTTTCAGCCGAGATAAGTCCCATAATACTTTCTGCTTTTGTAAGGTCAGTCTTTCCGTTTAAAAAGGCTCGCTTTGTAAACTCACCCGGAGCGGCATTTTCAGCTCCGTTTGCTAAGATAAGCCTTAATACATTGCGTACCATCAGTCTGCCGCCGTGTACCGAGATTTCAACAACGTCCTCGCCTGTATAGCTTTTTGGCGCTTTAAATACAAGTGCAACAGCATCGTCAAGCGTTGTTTCTCCGTCCTTTATCTCCCCGTATGCGGCTTTGTAGCCCTCAAGGTCGGCAAGTCTTTCGCCAGAAAAAGCGAAAAAAACCTTATCCGCAATTTCTATTGCCTTTTCGCCTGATATTCTTATAACGCCTATTGAAGCCTCACCTATAGGCGAAGCAACAGCGGCGATTGTTTTCTCAGCCATATTCTCAACTCCTAAAAAATAATTTTATCATAATGTTATATTTTTTTCAACCGCAGGGGTAGATTTAAGAGAAGAAATGTAGTATACTAATAAAGAACATAAAGTTCGGAGGTATAAAAAATGAAAAAGAAATCTTTAATTATAATCGTTGCGGTTATTGCCGTTATAGTCGTTATCATTGCGGCTCTGGGCGGCACATACAATTCCTTTGTTTCAAAGCAGGAGGAGGTAACGGCGGCGCAGTCTGCTATTTCAACCCAGCTTCAAAGGCGGGCTGACCTTATACCTAACTTTGTAGAAACGGTTAAAGGATATTCGGATTATGAGCAGTCTACCTATACTGCTGTAACCGAGGCGCGCTCGGCTGTAAGCAAGGCTTCTTCTGTTGAAGAACAGCAGGCGGCTGATGATGAGCTCAACCGCGCTATTTCGATTTGGGTTAATGCGGTAACCGAGGCCTATCCTGACCTTAAGGCGAACGAGCAGTATATTGCTTTGACAGATGAGCTCGCAGGAACCGAAAACCGTATTGCACAGGCGAGAAAGGATTACAATGCGGTTGCCAAGGAATACAATGTTTCAATAAAGAAAGTCCCTAAAAATATCTTAGCTTCTGTTTTTGGATTTGATGCCGCGGATTATTTTGAAGCGTCGGACTCTGCTGAAGATGTTCCGCAGGTAAGCTTTGAATGATAAAGAAAATATTAAGCCTTACAGCGGTTTTACTGCTTGTAGCGGCGTTATGCGGCTGTGAGGAGCAAAGTAAATATCCTAAGCCTACAGACGAGTTTTTTGTTAATGATTATGCCGGTGTAATAAGCGACACGGATAAGAACGAAATATACTCGCGCTGTGTAGCCCTTTACGATAAAACTAAAGCGCAGACAGTGGTTGTAACGGTTGAGGATTTAAACGGCGAGGAGCCGGCGGACTATGCGCTGGGTCTTGGCAGAGAGTGGGGCGTTGGTAACGAGGAGGACAACAGCGGCATCGTTGTTCTGCTTTCAACCGGTGACCGAGAGGTTTATATCGCAATAGGAGAGGGTCTTGAAGGCGCTCTGCCTGACAGTAAAACCGGCCGTATTCTTGACAGATACGGTATGGAATATTTTAAAGCAGATGAATATTCCAAGGGACTTCTGAATGTTACAAAGGCTCTTATAAACGAGGTTTATATAGAGTTCGGAATAGAGGCTGAAGATGGCTATGTTCCGATTGACAGTATTCCCGAAACAGGAGTAGCTGAGTCCTACGGGGGCAAGGTTGCGGTTTCGTGGGTACTGCTTATAATAGTTGTTATACTTTATTTACTTTTCTTCCGTAAAAAATTCGGATTTATTTTCTTCGGCGGACCGAGAGGTCCGGGCGGATTTGGCGGCTTTCACGGCGGATTCGGCGGAGGGTCTTTCAGAGGCTCAGGCGGATTTAGCTCAGGTCGCGGCGGATTTGGCGGCGGAGGATTTTCCGGAGGCGGAGGTTCCTTTGGCGGCGGAGGAGCAGGCAGAGGTTTTTAAAATTTTATTTTTTGGAGAGGTTTATGCCGGATAATTTTGAGGACAAGCATTACAGCGATTATTTTAAAAAGCTTGAAAATAATATAAGCAGTGATGTAAAAAGAAAAACAAAATCTAAGAGCGGCGTTAAGCCTTCGAGAAAATACAGGGTAATAAGAATAAGACCTGCGTTTTTAATATCTGTGGTAGCTGTTATAACGGTTGTGGTTATCGTTGCTTGCATAGCAGGGAGGGCGGCTCCTGAAACACCCGAGACCCAAACACCCGTGGCAGAGGAAACAACCTCGGAGAAGAAAACGGTAAAGCTGCCGGTGTATGCTGAGTATACTGATGAAACAGCCGAAATAACCGACGAGAGCGACAGCAAGAATATAATTGTAATTAATACAACGGATAATACCGTTGTTGCGGCAAGGGATGCAGAGACTCCTGTTTCTCCCGCTTCAACAACCAAGGTAATGACAATCCTCACAGCAGTTGAAAATTGTGACGATTTAAACAGCACCTTTACAATGTCCTATGAGGTTACAGACCCCCTTTATTTAAGCGAAGCTACACTTGCCGGTTTTTCGGACGGGGAAAGCGTTACGGTTAAGGATTTGCTATACGGCGCAATTTTACCGTCGGGAGCGGATGCAACGGTAGGTCTTGCAATAAAGATTGCGGGCAGTGAGGAAAATTTTGTTAAGCTGATGAATAAAAAGGTAAAGGAGCTAAACCTTAAAAATACTCATTTTTCAAACACATCAGGTCTTTACAGCGAGGAAAATTACACCTCTGCTCACGATATGGCGGTTATTTTACAGGCGGCAATAAGTAATGAGGTTTGCAAAGAGGTTCTTTCAACCTATAAATATACAACCGCCTCAACCCCTCAGCACCCCGAGGGTATAGAGCTTTCAAGCACGCTTTTCAGCTATATGTACGGCACCGAGCCTGAAACCGCCACCATTATAGGCGGCAAAACGGGCTATATTAACGAATCGGGCTATTGTATAGCTACCTTTGGAGAAAACAATACAACTAAAAACGAATATGTTGCAGTTACATTCGGGGGAAGCAGTCTGTGGCCTGCGTTTTACGGACAAATTGAGCTTTATAAAGAATATGCAAAATAAAAAAAGGTGTCTGACTTTTGAGTTGAATATCAAAAGTCAGACGCCTTTTTAAATTAATCCTTAAATTCTTCTTCTGTAAGGAAAATCTGTTCCTTTAAAGCATCTATTAGTCCGCTGTATTCATATCCGTTTGCACAGGCATGGTGTATTTCGGGCATATCTATTTTATCCGTTTTGGAAAGTATTTCGGCGGTGCGTACCTTCGTTTTGGTTTCGCATTTGCACTTTTGCAGTATTTTAACACATCTGCTGTATAAATCGCCGTTATCGGTTAAAAGCTCTTTTCCGCTTATAATAAGTTTTATTTCGGAAGTGACTTTAGCGGTTACAGTTAATGTAACAGAAAAAGTATCTGCATCATACAAAGTGTTTGCTTCGTAAGCTTCACCGTCAACAAAAGCCTTAACCGAAATATCCTTATTGTAGCCTCTTAAAATAAAGCTCCAGTTTCTTTCCTGAGGAATAAGAGATAGCTCGCCTTTGGCAGGTTTCAAGGTAAATTCAGCTGTGTCGCCCCAATTAAGGCACATTTCGGTTTTAACATACTCGCCGTTTTGATAGGCGTTGCCGTCACCTGCGTCCTCATAAAGAGTAAAGCTGTTTGATGCTCCTGGGAAAATAAAAACAGCCATATCCTTACTTGGAGCAAGGGAATTTGAATTAGCCTTATGCTGATTTGTGGGTATTATCGCCCCTGCTTTTGCAAAAACAGGATAATTATCAATACTGCGGCAGCTTTTAAAGCGTTTTCCTAAATTTGATTTGTAGTGAAGACCTGTGAAGAAATCAAACCAATCACCGTCCGGCAGCCAAGTATCTGCGCTTCCCATAGCGGTTACGCTGTTATTAGGCTCTGTTATGGGCGAGACTATAAGCTCACTTCCAAACATAAACTGATTTTTAACCTCGTAAGCCGCGCTTGCTTTCGGATATGAGTAGTACATCGGCTGAACCAACGGAATTAACTCGGTGTGGTTACGGTAATTCATAGTGTAGATATATGGAAACAGACAATGCCTTAATCTAAGCCAATCCTTGATTATGCCGCAGGTTTTATCCTCAAAGCACCACGGCTCTTTTCTTATAAATTCGTTATCACAGCTGTGAAGTCGGTTGATGGGAGAGAAAATACCCAACTGAACCCAACGGGCGGTAAGCTCATCATCGCGGTAGCCATCCCCGTGGCCGCCGATATCGTGGCTCCACCAGCTGTAGCCTATGTTCGAGGCGGTTGCGGTGAAATAAGGCTGAAAATCTAAAGAATCCCATGTAACAAAGGTATCACCCGAAAAGCCTACGGGATAACGCTGGCTTCCGGCACCTGAAAAACGGGAGAAGAACATAGGGCGCTTGCCGTTGCGTTTTATATCGGCAATATGCAGGTGGTTAAGCATCCAAAGCGGGTCTAAAATTTCGCGCGCGTCCTTTAAATTACCGTCCTTATTTTCCTCATGTATCCACCAATAGGAGGTTCCCTGTTGCCAATCCATCCACCAGAAGTTAACACCGTCCTCCTCATACGGGTGGTGCAGAACATCGAAATAATTTTCCATAAAGTCGGGGGAGAGTATATCAAACGGTATTCTTTCTCCGCTCTCGGGGTCAACTCCGCATTTCTCCGCCATCTCCTTATACATTTCCTCGTGGCGGCACACTCCGGACGCGGGGTGAAGATTCAGAGAGGTTTTAAGATTATGTTCTTTTAAGAATTTTAAAAATCCCTTGTAATCGGGGAAAAGCTCCTTGTTCCAGGTATATCCTGTCCAGCCGGAGGTGTGTTGGGAGTCCTTGTCCTTTAATTCCTCAGGAATTTCTGTTATATGCCAATCCATATCAACAACGCTTACGGAGAATGGGATATCCTCCCTTTCAAACCTTTTAATAAGCTCCTCGTATTCGTCCTGAGTATATTTATGGTATCTGCTCCACCAGTTTCCGAGCGCGTAATCGGGCAGCATAGGAGGAGCGCCTGTGAGGCGGTAGAAATCCTTTACTGCTCCTAAATAATCAAAGCCGTAGCCAAAGAAATAAAGGTCAGCCGTATTTTCGGTTCTAACTTCAACCCAGCCGTTTTCATTTAACAGCATAGAATTACTGTCATCAATAACCGAAAAACCGTTGCGCGAGCATACGCCTCTGCCCAATTTAATGGCACCGTTTGCTTCGTCAAGTGTTCTGGCTGTACCGCCTAAATCCTCAAAAGCTTCTCCGAAATTCCAGCTTGAGGCAGGCTCGGTTTTTAATTTTATACTGAGTGTATCCGCTCTGAAAGGTGAGTTTTCTTTATAGGAAAGCAATAAATTTTCAGTTTCAATTTTTAAAATGCCGTCCGATATTGTTTTGTTAAAGGAAGCTTTCGGAAAATCTCTGAAAAATATGGTTTGGCTTGCCCTATCTTCAAAAATACCGTTTGCTGAATATTCCATTCTTATAAGCGACGGTGTTAAAACCGTAAATCGGAAATTTTCACCCGAAACGGTGTTTTCACTCAGCGCAATGGGTCTTGTTTCGTAAATAAATCTTCTACTGTTTTTCATTTTTTACACGCTCCTCTTGACAATTGTGTATAATTATATTATATTAACTTAAAATTCCAAAAACTAACACTATTTTAACGATAAATTACACTATTTTACGAAAGAGGGGCTTTTATGCCGGATTACAGAGAAAAAGCAACAAGAGGTACTCCCGATTTTCCTTTTGCATATTACAAAATGCGTCGGGGCGAAGGTTTTTCCAATATGGTAAATCTTCATTGGCACACGGAAATTGAAATGATTTATATATTAAACGGTGAAGCCGCGGTTAATGTTTCGGAGGAAAGGCATGTTTTGAAGGCAGGAGATATATTTTTTATAAATCCTGAGGAGCTTCATATAATAAAGCCGCAAACCTTACCGTTAAGCTATGAGGTTGCGGTGTTTTCTCCCGAGTTACTTGAATTTAAAGAGGGGCATTTTTTCGAAAAGGAATTTATTACTCCCTTACAAAACGGCGATTTACATTTTCCGAGGATGATAGACGCCGGACATCCGCTGTATGAAAAAGTACAGCCTATAATTGAAAGGCTGTTTAAATATGATATTAATTCAAAGCCGCTTATTCTTGCTGATTTAACGGCTGTTTTCTGTATTTTTGCCGAGAGCGGAGCAATGGTGAATTTCGATAATAAAACGGTTAAAAAGCATTCGGGTGATATAAAGCTATGTATAAGCTATATGAAGGAGCATTACACGGAAAAAATAACCCTTCAAGATTTGGCAGGGCTTGTACATATGTCTGAAAACTATTTTTGCAGTTATTTTAAAGCATATACGGGCGTTACACCATTTACACAGCTTAACAATATAAGAATAAAAAAAGCCGCCGCCCTACTTTTAAAGAGCGACGACTCTGTATTGAATATTGCAGAAAGCTGCGGCTTTGAAAATGTAAGCTTTTTTATCCGCAAGTTTAAGGAAATTATGGGCTGTACACCTAAATCATACCGTAAAATCACCTGAAAGCCTGTATTCGCTCGGGGTCATTCCGGTTATTTTTTTAAAGGTTTTGTTGAAATTAGCGGTATTGTTAAAGCCGCATTTAACGGCAACATCAAGCATATTATCGGTTGAACCCTCGCTTAAAAGCAGATTTATTGCCATATCTATCCGTTTTGAAGCAATATACTGCCAAAGGGTTATATTGCTTACTTTTTTGAACAGTGAAGAAAAATAGTTGGGACTTAAATTTGCAACATCCGCAATCTGCTCGAGGGTAAGCTCTTCACTTATATGATTATCTATATATGTAACGGCTTTTCTTATGCTTTTAAGATGACTTCGGCTAAGAGAGAGACTTTCTTCCGTATAACCGAAATTTCTTATAAGCTCAACAAGAATCATATCAAGATAGGTTTTAATCATCAAGGGATATTCTTCCTTTTTGCTTTCGAATTCCCCCTTAATAGAGGTTAAAAGTTTAGCCAGATTACCTGCATTTTCTTTTTTTATACAGTTTTCAAAGTTAGGATTATGGCTAAAGCAAAAATTAATATGCTTTTCGCTTAAAATTTCGGACGAGCCGCTCCAAAGGTATCTCGGCTCAAAATGCAGGTTTATCATTTTCAGCTCACCTTCGGTTACATCTGTTATACAATGCATCTCGTTGCTTGCAAAAACAAGCACATCTCCCGCACTTATTATATATTCCTTATCACCTGTTGTATAAACAGCTTTGCCCTGCTTTATAAGGGTTATTTCAAATTGCAGGTGGTTGTGCCTGTAGAAAGTTCTTTTCCCCTCAGGAACATATACATGCCACATTTTAAGCAAAGTATCTCCTGATGAGGAGCAGATTTTTCCAATGTCTCTTATCAAGTGAAAAACCTACTTTCGTAATAAAGTTTGCAAATACAGTAATATATTTGTTGAAGAAAAACGCTGTAATATTAAAATATAAGTAGATTGTAAACGCAAAAGCGGTAAATGTCAATCGTAAAAAATATTCGGAGGAAATAAAATGAGCTTCAACAAATGTTCCAACCCCTCAGACCTTAGAATTACCGATATGCGCTTCGTTGATATAGACGGTGCGCCTAAACGCTGTACCCTGATTAAAATTATGACCAATCAGGGTATTTGCGGATACGGTGAGGTTAGAGACGCATCTTCAAAAACCTATGCACTTATGCTTAAAAGCAGAATTTTAGGAGAAAACCCTTGCAATGTGGATAAAATATTCCGCAAAATAAAGCAGTTCGGCGGACCCTCCCGTCAGGGCGGCGGCGTTTCGGGTATTGAAATTGCCCTCTGGGATTTAGCCGGTAAGGCATACGGAGTTCCCCTTTATCAGTTACTCGGCGGTAAGTTCCGCGATGAAGTCCGCGTTTACTGCGACACCGATGTTGACGGCAAGCACACCGGTCACGATATGGGACTGGCTTTAAAGAAAAGAATGGAAATGGGCTTTACCTTCCTTAAAATGGATTTGGGTATCGGTCTTTTGCTTGACGAGCCGGGAACGCTGAACGCACCTTTAGGCTTTATTGACGATATGAAAAAATATGCTTCCCATATTCTCAATGTTCAGGGCGGAAGCGTTACAGCGGATATGGTTAAAAGCCAGAAAAGCTATTCAATAGTTACCACCGCCCACCCTCACACAGGTATTCACATCACCGAAAAGGGACTTGATTTCCTTGAAAACTATGTAAAAGAGGTCAGAGAGGTTATCGGATATGAGGTGCCGCTGGCTATTGACCATTTCGGTCATGTATGCGTTGAGGATTGTATCCGCTTTGCAAAGAGAATGGAGCCTTATAACCTTGCATGGATAGAGGATATGGTACCCTGGATGTATACCGACCAGTATGTAAGGCTTAGAAACAGCACTACAATTCCTGTTTGCACAGGTGAGGATATTTACCTCAAGGAGGGCTTTGAAACACTTATCAAAGCCGGCGGTGTTTCGGTAATCCACCCCGATATTTTAACCTGCGGCGGAGCATTGGAGCTCAAGAAAATAGCCGATATAGCGGATGAAAACGGTGTTGCGGTTGCGGTACATATGGCAGAAAGCCCCGTTGCCTGCTTAGCAGCAGTTCATACAGCCGCCGCAATGCATAATGTATTAGCTCTTGAATTCCATTCTGTTGATGTACCGTGGTGGAGCGATATGGTAACCGGAATTCCGAAGCCTATATTTGAAAACGGCTTTATCAAGGTTCCCGAAAAGCCGGGTCTTGGTTTCGATGACCTTAACGAAGAGGTTTTAAGAGAACACATAAACACAAGTATACCGGGATATTTTGAGTCTACCGACGAATGGAACACAGAGTTTTCGAACGACAGAATTTGGAGCTGATTTTATGTTGCTTTCAAATGACAGTATAGCTGTTAAATTTGATTTGTTAAGCGGATATACAACAAGTATTTGCGACCCAAAGGACCGCTTTGGAATGAACTGGATATTAGAAAACTCCGATTGGGGCGCAGTGGAAGGCTTTACGGTTCTTAATGTTGAGAAAAATGCAGACGGAATAAGCGTTACGGCTGAAAACAGTTCAAAAACGCTTAGTCTATCAATTATAAAAAGAGTTTTTGATGGCAAATATCAAGAACAGTACCGTTTGACGAATATTTCCGATTCGGAGTATTCTCTTAACAGAGATAGCTTCGGAATACATTTTCCCTATAACTGTATATTTGAAAACAAGCAAAATCTTCTTGATAATTCTTGTATAACCCACATTTGGTGCGGCGGCGATATTACCTGGATGTATTCTGCAAGACCAAGCGGAAAAAAGCCGTATTTGGTTTGTTATAACACAGAAGGGTCATTTTCGGATTACAGCATAAGTTATGATATCAGTCGGGTTTTAGGCGGCTGCAATTATCGAGGGGATATAGTTTTACATCCGACCGACTGTATAATACCTTCGGGAGAAGCTTTGCAGTTTTCTCTGGTTTTCATGTTTGAAAATAAGGCTCCCGATACTGCTGAGGCAGGTAAGTTTTGCGAAATGCGGTTATTTGCCGATAAGTACAGTGCGTTTGCGGGAGAAGAAATTAATTGCGGCTTTGAATGTGCTGAAAAATTAGATGGCTTGGAGCTTTTTTGTAACGGTGAAAAAATTCAGTATGAAATAAACGGTAAAAAAGCCGTTTGGAAATTTTCATCCGATAAATCGGGTGAAAATAAAATTGTTGCAAAATTAAACGGTAAGCAAACATGGATGTGTCTGAATGTACTGGAGCCGCTGTCTGACATTCTTCATAAAAGAGCAAAATTCATTACCAAAAAGCAACAGTATCATAAAAAGGGAAGCCCTATTGACGGTGCATATCTTATTTATGACCGCTGTGAAGATGAGTTAGTTTACAGCTCGTCATTTAACGATAGCAATGCCTGCCGCGAAAGGCTGGCATTGGGAACTGTTGTGGCATTGGCTCTGCAGAAAAAATTTGACAGTTCTATGATGAAATCCTTAGCAAAACACCGTGAATTTGTAGAGCGTGAGATTTTTGATGTAGAAACTGCTACGGTTTTTAACGAAGTGGGACGAAATAATAATTGGCTCAGGGCCTATAATTATCCTTGGATGTCAGATTATTATTTGGAATGGTATCTTCTTACAAAAGAAATACAATGCATAAAAAATGCGGCGAGGATACTTATAAATTATTATGATCAGGCAGGCGGAATAAAGCAGGAGTCTCCTTGTATGAGACCGATAGATGTGTGTAACTGTCTTGAAAAAGAAGGCTTACTTGAGCTTAAGCAAACTCTTATTGACAGAATATCCGCTCATGCCGCAAGGATTATTCAACAGGGAGATTTGTGTTATTCGCAAGAGGTAACCTGTACACAAGGAATGTTTAACGGAAAAATCACACTTCTGTGTCAGGCTTATTTATTGACAGGGAACAAAGAATATCTTTCTTTAATTCCGTCATTTCTCGAAAAAGCGGATTGTTTTTGCGCTATGCAGCCTGATTTTCATACAAACAGCATAGCGGTTCGGTATTGGGACCTTTATTGGTTTGGAAAGAGCAAAACCTATGGAGATTCTATGCCTCAGTGGCTTAGTGCTTGGTCAGGGGAAGTGTATAACTTACTTTGCATTTGCGGATTTGCAGGCGATTTTAAGCAACGCTGTGAGAATGTTCTTAAGAATAATTTATGCGTATATGATAAAAACGGGTTCGGTTCGGCTGGATATCTGGTACCGTACAGAGTAACACAATATTCTTCAGATCCGGAGTACAGCAATGCTTATATGACTCCCGGCGTGGCTTTCGGCCATAAATATGACGATTTTTCCAACGATCAGGATTGGGCGCTTTATTTTGCTGTAAAAATACTTATGCAGTAGAGTTTGTAGCTGACTTAAGGAGGAAATTGGTATGAAACCAAGTATGAGTATTCAAGAACTTCGAGCAATTTATATGCAGAAGTATGAAGAAAATAAAGAATTGGTGGACGCAAGAATTGCGGAGGGGATAGAGACATATCGCAAGGGTGACTGTTGTGTGCAAATTAAAGATAAACAGGGCAATCCCATTGCTTGTAAGAAAATAAAGGTTACACAGGTATCCCATGATTTTAAGTATGGAGCAAATTTATTTTTATTAGATGAATTTAAAAATGATAAAGCAAACGCATAATACCGTATGTTTTTTAAAGACCATTTCAATTTAGCTACGATACCGTTTTATTGGGATACCCTTGAACCAACGGAAGGACAACCAAGATTTTCGATAGACAGCGAACGAATATATCGCAGACCGGCTACCGATTTGTGCATGGAGTATTGTGAAGAAAACGGGGTAACACCTAAACTGCACTGTTTGTTCTACGATAAGTTTTCACCCGAGTGGTTGAAAGGTGCGGATGAAGCAACAGCAAAGATAAAATTGGAAAAGCGTATCAAGGAGATTGCAGAACGTTATAGAGGTAGGATGTTTGAATTTGAAGTAGTTAATGAGCTATTTCAGGTGCATGACCGTCAAACAGCATTAGGGGGATGCAGAGATATTATTAATTGGTGTTTTGATACAGCAAGAAAATATTTACCAAATGACCAATTAACCATCAATGAAAACAATACTCTGCCCGAAACAGCAAGAAAAGATTATTATAGTCCATATTTTATGTTATGTGACAGCTTGTTAAAGCAAGGAGTTTCTATTGACAGGATTGGAATTCAAAATCATCAGTTTACCGGTGTATCTGCACAAAATCAAGAAGAGTACGATAGCAATGTGTTGGCAGATGTGATTTGGAACGACCCTATGATGTATTTCAAAGCATTGGATGTAATGCAAAAATTTGGAAAGCCTTTGGAAATTACAGAAGTAACAATACCTACTTTCGGACACTCTCAAGAAGCAGAACAGTTACAGGCAGATATGTTGAAATTGTGGTTTTCTATATGGTTTTCGCATCCGGCAGTTGATTGTGTTGTATATTGGAATACGGTAGACGGATATACTTATGCTACGGAAAAATGGAATGAAAATAATTGTCGCGGCGGACTGTGGCACAATGACCTAACGCCTAAAAAGTCAGCGATTATGCTGAAGTCGTTATTTAACGAGGTTTGGCATACTGAGTTAGAGTTGATGACCGATGAAGAAGGCTATGTAAAATTCAGAGGATTCTATGGAGAGTATGAGGCAAAAACAGATGATATCTCCATGAGATTCGGATTACACAAATAATTTACTTGCGTTACAATAAAAGGAGAAATAAAGATGCATTTTAATGACAGAGAAAGTATAATAGCGTTGACCCCTTTATGGAAGGGAGAAAGACTTCCCGACGGCAGACCTAAAGTAGAGGATAAATATCTTGATGCGCTTTACGGTATGACCTTAGAGGAGGTATGGAAGCCTATATATGTTTTAGGCTATGAAAATCAGTTTGTAGGCGGAGGCTTAGCGCCGCTCCAAACCTTGCATGATGACGGCAGAAAGTTAGTCGGCAGAGCGGTAACCTGTAATTTCTGTCCTACTCGCCCCGATTTGCACGAATTGCAGTTTGCCCGCGGCGCTGAGGACGGCAGAAGCGGAAACTACAACCAGTGGGTTATAGATAACCTTTACGAGCGTGATGTTGTAGTTTGCGATATGTATGATAAAATATATAAGGGTACATTTCTCGGCGGCAACCTTACAACCGCTGTAAAAAAGAGAACCAAAAACGGCGGCGCTGTTATCTGGGGCGGAGTAAGGGATGTTGAACAGATGAAGCAGGTACCTGATGTACAGGTTTACTACAGAGGTATCGACCCCACACCTATCCGTGAATTTGTTATGAAGGATTGGAACAATATAACCAATTTCGGCGGTGCTGTATGCTTACCAGGTGACGTTGTTTTCGGAGCCGGAGGCGGAGTTCTCTTTATTCCGAGCCATTTGGTTGCAGACGTTGTTGAGGGAGCGGCAAAAACCCACGTTAAGGATGATTTCGGCTTTGAAATGATAGGTCAGGGCAAGTTTACCACCGCCCAGATTGACCGCAACACCTGGACAGAGGAAATGCTGGATATGCTGCTTGACTGGATAAAGAATGACCCGAGAGGAGAAGAGTATCGGGATCTTGATTGGTCAAAGGAATACGACCTTGCCCGCAACGGTGATCCCAACGATACACAAACAGCGTTATGATGAAGCATATTTATATTGCGTCCTGCGTTGCTGACGGAGGTATATATCATTACATATTTAACGGCGGCAGTCTTACCCTTATGGACAAGACTGAGCTTGACCGACCTATGTATATGGTGATAAGGGACGGTAAAATGTATGTACTTCTTCGGGAAATTGACAGCGATACCCATTTTGGCGGACTTATCTCCTTTGATATTGACGGTGAGGGCAGGCTTGTAAACCCCTCGGATGTAATAAATACAAAGGGTATAGTTCCCTGTCATCTTGAAGTGACTGAAAAAGGTATTTATGTTGTAAATTACCTTTCAGGCAATATTGTGATGCTGCCTGATACTGTAGCCGCTCATAGCGGCAAGGGTGTTCACCCTAAAAGACAGGAGGCTCCCCACACGCATTTCACTATGCGTTCTCCCGATAAAAAACACATACTTTGCACAGACCTCGGAATAGATACGGTATTCCTGTATGATGAAAATCTTAATGAGCAGTATACTGCAAAGGTTCCTGACGGCTGCGGAGCAAGGCATTTGTGTTTTTCAGAAGACAGCAGATATCTTTACTGCGTTAATGAGCTTTCAAATGATGTGAGCGTATTTGAATATAACGGCGGAAAACCGATACTAAAAGGCACCTATGCCGCAATTCCCGATTTTAAAGGCGAAAGCACCGCCGCGGCAATCAGGATAAAGGACGGATATTTATATATATCCAACCGAGGCGCAGATACTATAAGCAGGTTTAAGATTTCGGGTGAAAAGCTAACGCTTCTTGAAAATACACCCTGCGGCGGAAAATCTCCCAGAGATTTCGGGATTATTGATGATTATATTTTCTGCACGAATGAGCAAACGAATAATGTAACAGTATTTAAGCTTGAAAACGGAAAGCCTGTTTCAACCGATATTTCTGTATCGGTTGACAGTCCGTTATGCGTATGCTCATTAGTGTAACAGGAGGATAAAATATGTTTGATTTAACAGGTAAAAAAGCATTGGTAACAGGCTCTACACAGGGCATAGGTGAAGCAATAGCAAAGGCTCTTTATGAGGCTGGCGCAACCGTTTATATAAACGGAGCAACAAGCCTTGAAAAGTGTAAAAAGGTAAGTGATGCGTTAGGGGAAAAAGCTATTCCTGTTGTTTGTAATCTTACCGATATCTCCTGCGCAGAAAAGCTTTATGAGGTTACCGGAGATATTGATATTTTAGTGCTTAACGCATCTATTCAGTACCGCAAGGCTTGGGATGAGATAACAAGTGAAGAATACGAAACTCAGATGAATACCAACTTCCGTTCTTCTTTGATGCTGATACAAAAGTATGCCCCCAATATGAAGAAAAACGGTTGGGGCAGAATAGTTACCGTTGGAAGCGTTCAGCAGTATAAGCCCCATAAGGATATGTTGGTTTATGCGGCAAGCAAGGCGGCACAGATGAATATGGTAACCAATCTTGCAAAACAGCTGTCTCCTTTTGGTATTACTGTAAATAATCTTGCACCCGGAGTTATTGCAACACCGAGAAACGAAGCGGCTTTAAGTGATAAGGAATATGCAAAACAGGTATATGCCGGTATTCCCTGCGGCTTTGCAGGTGAAGCTGAGGACTGTGCCGGAGCGGCACTGCTGCTTTGCAGTGAAGAGGGAAGATACATCAACGGTATCGACCTTGTAGTTGACGGCGGAATGAAATTATAAAATATAAGTATAATATACAAGCAGTGTTTCATAGTTTCTATCAGGGGGATGGAAACTATGAAATTTTTTATTATAACAAAAAAGCAGTTAATGCTCTGCCTGTGCCTGATTTTAGCCGTAACAGCGGCGGCGGTAGGCTCGTTTTCGGTTTTTGCAAACGAGGAGCGCAAGCTGCCGATTTACTGTGTTGAAACCGAGAAAAAGCAGATTGCAATTTCCTTTGATGCCGCCTGGGGAAACGATGACACCGAAACGCTCATCAACATCCTTAAGGAATACGAGGTTCCCGCAACCTTTTTCGTTGTGGGAGCGTGGGTGGATAAATATCCTGAGTCTGTAAAACAGCTTTCCGACGCAGGACATCAGATTCAAAACCACTCCAACACCCACCCTTATATGACCCAGCTTTCAAAGGAGCAGATGTGCAACGAAATAGAGAACTGCAACAAGAAAATCGAGGCTGTAACAGGTACCTGTCCAACCCTTTTCCGCCCTCCCTACGGAGATTATGACAACGCAGTTGTGGAGTCGGTTCAGGGTATGAATATGTATACAATTCAGTGGTCGGTTGA
>JAFUPX010000025.1 GCA_017472575.1 Clostridia bacterium
CTCAAAAATTGAAATAACGTCTCTTATTAACGGTATCATACTTAAAGGACTTATATCGGAGCCGAAATTTTCAACAACATCTCTAAAATATTTCTCCCAATATTCCTTTTCCTCGTCATCGTCTCTTGCCGCTGTAACTAACGATTTAAGCAGAGAATTTAAAACAACAGAGCTTACAAAAGCGCCGACAGCGCCGGCAGCATATTTCTTTCCGACTTTACCGCCTGTTTTCCATTCGCTTATTGCATCCAAAAGCAAATTAAGAGAGGTTGTCGGTTCGGCCATAAAAGCGGTAACTGTTTTCATATAAAGTGATTTCGACCTCATATTTTCAGATCTTGAAATAGTCGAATCGTAAACCTGTGTAAGCTCGATAATTTCATCAAACCGCTCCCCGCATTTTTTAAAGTATTCTTCGCTTCCAACTCTTAAATCCGTCTTGTCTGCAACTTCTGCTTTAACCGCCGCCCAGATATGTCCCCAGGTCATTTCATCAGCCTTTGCGGCAAAATAAGATAATGCATTGTCTCGGTAAGTTGAATCTTTTGAAACAAAAGCCTTGGCTTTATTTTTTATTCCTTTCGGAGTTTCATATAATAGCCAATCGGTATTGCTGACACCGACGCCAGTGTCAAAACTTCCCATTTCCTTAATAATCGCTGTACCGGAATACTTTTTGCATTGTTCGTAATTTCTTTCGGCAACTTTAAAGGTTGTTTTAACCATATATTTAGGTGAAATAACAGCCAATGCTCTGCCTATTGCCGAAGGTTGCTGAACAACTACCGAAGCGCTTGCAAAAACCGCCCCTTTTTTAAACAGAGACACCAATTTGCTCAACCCTTCTTCACCTACCGGACTTCTTACTGCTCCGTTCATATCGTCGAGGAATTGTTTTATATATCTGTTTGCATCCGCTCCGAAAGCTCTCTGTATTTCTGTTTTCACACTCTTAGGGATAAAACCTTCATCCACATCCGTCTTGTAATTCCAAACTCTTGTAAAATTATCAATTGGAACAGTAAGTGCATTATACATCAGCATTTTGTTAATATGGTCAGCGCAGGTTTCAGAAAAGCTTGTAATTATAATTGGGTTGTTCGCTTTAACAACCGTCTGCTTTGTGAAGGATTGATGCTTTATTCTCTCATCCGTCTGTATACCCGGTTGTTCAAATAAAAAGTTTTTTGCTGATTTGTAAGGATAGTAATATTCTTCGCCGAATTTCTCTATGCCAAAAAGTTTCATTGAAACCTCGTTTCCCATTCGCGCCATATCGGAAGATAAATATTTAACAAATTCGTCGGCATAATTCTTTTCGTCCTCGGTAAGATATTCAGATATCTTCCAAAAATCCTCCCAAAGCAGTTGATGAGACTTATTAACCATTTCGCCGATAAAATCGTCAATCTCCTCATTCTTTTTCTTCTCGCTTTGTGCTTTGTTATACCTTTTAACTGCGTCTGAAACCTCAGTTTCGTTTTCAAATACAAATCCGACTTTAAAAGTATGATCGGCGTTCTGGGTCTTGTTAGTACGCTCTCGCTTCATGGTGGCATAAACAGCAAGTGCCTGTTCCTTTGTTAAAACAAGCTCATCTCCGTGCATTGTGGTAAATTTTAAAGGATTGTTGTCCCAATCCTGATAATGATATTTTCCTTTAAGTTCTCTTATAAATGTCTGAGAATTTTCCATACCTCTCGCCCATTTATATGTTCCGTAACGAATATCATTAAAACACTGCTCTAAAACACCACCTATCTTCTTAAAGAAATAAACAGGCTTCATATTTCCCTCGCCAATAAACCTTTTAAATTGCCGTATACCCTCTATTGTGCCTATGCCTCTGTTAACCTTTGTTTTCTTTTCTTTGAGCCCTCTTATTGCTTCACTGCCGATAGCGTCCAAATCCTGTTTTTTCCCCTGAATAATTAACTCATTCTCGTTTCTTATAATGTGATTAAAATTATCAACAATATTTCTAATAGCAAGAATAGTATAATTATCAAGTTGTCTTAAGGTTTTTCCGTCAAGCAAATCAGCAAGTAAATTAAGATCCTCATCAATATCTACATCATAAGAACCTATAAGATTACTTTCACCCTCAGCGTAATTACCTCTTAAATTTGAATATTGTCTGTGTATCTCCGCCAAGTCCTTTCTGTTAAACACAGAGGTTTCTCCGTTATCAAGGAATATTCCGCAAAATTCTCTTATTGATTTCTGTAAACCCTGCGGAATGTGTCGCTTTTCAGTATTCATTCTCAGCGTTTTTTCTATCCTCGCAACCGTTCTTCTGATATGTTCAATATTCTTTTGTTTATCCGCTCTCTCCTCCCTCTTTGCTCTCTCTTCCGCTATCCATTCCTCCTTTGTGGTTTTTAGCTGAGTGCTCTTTCTTTTTAATGCCTGATCCTTTTTCTTGAGTTCTTTAGTAAAACCTGAAAGCTCATTATTATGCTTTTCCTTTAACTGCTGCTCTATCTTAGCTTCGTGCCGGGCAACACACTGCTGGAAAATCTGCGAGCCTAAATTCTCGGTGGGGTTTTGGGAAGCCTTTGTTATATCCTCGGCTATAGCGTTTGCCTCGTTCATAACATCACTCCAGTTAACGGAATTTTCATTTGATTTGTCGAACAGCTCTTGTAATTTGCCCTTTAAGGTTGCTTTATCATAACTGCTGACGTTCTCCTTTAATATCCTCGCCGCAAAACCTGCCGCCTGTGTAACATTATCTGCACCGGATATAATTCCATCCATTCTGTAAAGAAACTCCGCTTCGCTTATTTCTCCGCTCTTCAGTTTTGAATAAAGCCGCCTCATCGGTGTGGAAGCAAGCGCATTTCTCTCGTTTTTGGAATTATTTTTGTTTTTTTGCATAGAATGATTATTGACAGTATCATCATTTTCTGTTATACTGTTTATAGAACCGATATGGTTAGCTAACGGCAATTTGAGCCTATTGAGCTTTAACCATTTATCGGTTCTTTTTTTATCTGTATAAACCACTTCGCTTGTGTTAATAAACCTTTGTAATGCAATATCCTTTCCGTAAGCACTTGCAACTTTTATCAAGTCAAGTGACTTGCCACTTCTTGAAACAGGATTTAATTCCAATACTGCTAACACCGGACTACCGTTATTATCGTAAACTTCACCAAAAAGTGTTAAGCGCCCTTCTACCGTTTTGGATTTCATAATTAAAACTGGATTTTCCAAAATATTTGGAACTTGTTTTATTATTTCATCAGTCATAGCTGGATGTTCATTTTGAATTTTTAAAATTTTCTTTGCATCCCACCTGATAGACGTATTATTAACACCAATTGATTTAAGCGCTTCTGATGTAGTACCTATTAAAAAGCTAAAATTAGATTGCTTTTTGCCCCATTCGTCATACTGCACCGCGAACTTTGAATTGATCTTATACTTAACCCCTCCGCTTTGATTGCCCTTAACCTCCGCCGAGGTATATACCTGGGAAAGCCTGTGGTTAAGATATTCTAAATCTTCAAGCACGCTTTTGTTTTGCGGTCTGCCCTTAAGGCGATTTATAACCTCCTTGACCCAGTCCTTTACTTTCTGAAAGATATTTCTGTGTGTATTGCATAGTTCTTCAAGCGCCTCAATAGAACTTTCAACATCCTTGCCACCGAGCAGTTTTTCACCCACAAAGTCGGCAATAACCTCCATCTCGGCGTCTTCCATAGTAAAACTATTCCTCTGATGCTGCGTAAGCTCAGAGGAATTTCTGTATATATTATAAATTTGTTCGGTGTATTGTCTTACTATTTCGGCTCTGTCTTTTCCCTCGGTTTGAATACCGCTCTCAACTAACTTCGATTTTATGTAATCAAGAAAAGCTGAACTTTCATTTATGCAATAGTTTTTAAACGATTGATACAGTTTTTTTGATTCAAGGTAGTGTGTAAGCTCGTGTTTAAATACCTCCATATAAAGTTGTGCAGTATTAAGCTCAGGGTTAAGCGTTATGGTTTTTGTTTTGGAATTGTATTTTCCAAATGCTGCATTTTTATCCCATACTATTCTTAGTCCTGATTTATCTACCACCTTTTCAATATGGCGCTGAACACTTGTCTTTTGCTCTTTGCCTATATATACAGTAGACATTAACTCTGCCTGTGTAGGAAGTTCTGCTATATCCTTTAACACTGGATTTTTAAAAGCGGAGGTCTGTTCTCCGCCCTCGCTCTGCTCTGCCGCACCTTGTGTATCCGCTCCCGTATTTGCATTTGACTGCAAAACAGCCGTTTGCACTTCAGCTCCGGCTTGGGCGGTTTGTGAATTTTTCTTAGCTGAAAGATGTTCGCGCACCTCTTGTAATGCGGCGCTTTCTAAACTACCTGAAACAGCGGCAATATTGCGTAATTCGGAAAGTTCTTGCGTTTCCTCGGATAGCTGTTCAATCCAATCAGGTTTTGCTTCACTCTTCTCTGTAAGTTCAGTGTATACGGTATTCGCAATCTCATTTTTCTTAACCTTGTTGATTTCAGACTTTTCAACCTCGGCCATACGAGCCATTCTTATAATAATATCAGCTGTTTTGTAAGTATCCCCTGTTAAGCCTAACTCCTTAAGCCTTGCCGAAACCGCATTTTTTGTCTTCGCTTCTATCCGTCTATTCAGTCCATCAACCGTTTGAGAATATAGCGCCGCAACCTTTTTCACATTGCTTTTATCACTTTCGGTAAAGCTCTCTGCTGTCTTATAAGCCTTAAACTCCGTAGGTAGTGTTTTTGCAATTTCCAATAATAAATCGGTATTTGCATTTTCTACAATTCCCTCTGCAGTAATATTAATAGATTTCTGCTTCTGAGCCTTGCTTATTCCGTAATTAACAGCAGAGCCTCCTGCTGAAAACAAAACCGATACAAACGCAGAATACGCGTCCCAAAATACTTCCTGGGCCTTATCTGATGAAGCTCTTAACTCTGCCTCTTCTTTGGATAATCCCATAGAAATATAATCTCTTATTGCATTGTTAACCTCAGAATTTTGCCCGGTAACAATAGCGTCTGTAACCATATTTCCTATATTTGAAGCTATCTCCTCAAGCGGTTCTGCGGCAAGCTGTATTCCGAGGTTCTTTAAAAAGGTTTCTGCCGTCTTTGAACTCCATGTCTTTAAAAATCTGTCGGCGCCCACATACTCGGTTCCGAATTCAACTAAAGCCGAAAGCGTTGCCCCCAGCGCAATAGATGCGGTACTCTCTCCGCGCTCATAAAGACTCCGCGCCTGTGATGAAAAAGCTCCAAGTGCCATTGAGGCTGAATATCCCGTCGCTCCAAGTGTTAATCCGCCCACTGCCATATCCGCTGAGCTCATAATTCCCTGATACGTGCTTGTAGCTAAAGAACTTAAAAAATTATTGTCTATCTTACTGTCAATTTCATCAGCCGTAAGCTGACGTGTAATACTCGCCATTTCTTGAATTGAATGTCCGCTTGAATAAGGATTAATAGTTCCGGTCCGAACAAGTGATACTATATCCTCCGCTCCCGAAGCTATATTTCCGAAAACCGATTGCGGAACAGAGGCTAAATTCATTTTAATTTTTTGCCATGTGTTTCCGTCCTTATACTCCTGTATGTGCAAATCATTCCAAAATTGTGAGTCGCGCTCCGAAAGTTCAACGCTAATGTCCTCTAAAAATTCAAGTGCGGCTTTCTTGTTTTGTGTTAAACTTATGTAGGTAAAAAGTTTCTTTTCATCATTTGTAGTCTGATACCAAAGATTTTTCATATTTTCCGGTATCTTAACATCAGCAACATAATAGGGGTCGGCATTTAGAGTGTCTAAAGTTAAACTGTGATTATTAGTCAGTTGTTTTTCTTTATCCTTTGCCGCGGCAGTTCTAAACTTATTGTATTCTCCAAGTTTCTCATTTAAATCGTCAGTTTCAAGCAGATTATAATATTTATTGTATAGCTCTTCCTCCCTCAATTTCTTATTCTTTGATATATTCAAAGTATCCTTACTACTGTTAAGCTCCTCAAGCTCTTTTTCAATTTCCTCAAGCCTTTTTTTATCGTTCTTATAGGTTTCGGTGTATTCGAGATGTCCGCGCTTATATCCGTTTAATCTGGTCTCAAGCTCGTTCTTTTCGCCTAACAGTGAGGTTATTTGCGAGCTTAAATTAGATATGATACCGTCATACTCCTTTGAAGTAGAATAGCTCTTTGTGGTTGAATAATTTTTAAGCCAGTCTATTTCTCTTTGAAGCGTTTTTTTGCTATCCTTATCTTTTATAGAAGAAAGCTCCTTTTGCTTTGCCGAGATTTCTTTTTGCAAATCTTCAAAAGAATAATCATTATATTTAATTTGATTATCAATATTATATTTGTTTGTATTATAATCCTCCTCATCCTTAAATAACGCATAATAATCCTTAGCACTTAAAAGATTTTTTGATATCTCCTCTCCGTTTATTTCAGGATATGTAGGATTTTTCTTCGCCGCCCAGCCTTTGGAATTTGCCTTTATGGTTTCAGCGGCACTTTCAATCTGTTTTGCGCTTACATACTCTCCGTTAATTACCTTTTGTAAAGTGCTACTTGCCGAAGTGTTTTTTATATAATCTAGGCTTTTTTTGCTTGTAAGTGAGAAATTATTGCTTAGCGGATTTGCGGTTTTTATAGATTCCTCTAAAGCAAACCTTCTTAAAGCAGTGTCACTTACATTCCCCAAAACCGTACCACTTGTCATTTCATCTTTTTTAGTGTTATTAACCTTAACACCAACGGTCCCTAAAACTGTACCTTTTTCCATTTAGTTTACCTCCGTTATGCAACAACCCAATCGCTACCGCTCTTTTTTACTTCAAAGTAAGCGTTTTTCGCTCCGTCCCAAGCATAATACTTTCCGCCGGTCTTCCAAACGCTTTGCGTATTACCGTTTACTGTAATGCATTTTTCATCAAATATAGTCAGCTTTTTACCGTTAATATTATTCGGCTGATATCCGTTTGAACTAAAAGCACCGTTTTCAACATCCGGATTAACAGTACCTGTATAAGGGTTGACCCCAGCAGCAAGCGTTGTTTTCTTTCCGGAATTATTATCTACATAAGTCCAACTGCCGTCTGAATTTTGGTAACAGTTAACTCCGTTTTCACTTAATGTGCCTGTAAAATTCCTCGAAAGAAGTCCCCCATTTGTCTTGATAATATAAGATGCTTTTTTAGCCTCTTCCTGCGCACTGCTTGTAGCTTTACTCAATGCGCTGTAATAGGCCTTAGTCTGCTCTGTCTGCGCCTCAAGCAACGCTTTCTGTCTCGCTGTCTCGGCTTCAACATCCGTGTTGTAAGCCTCCTGTGCCGCGCTTTCCGCTAATTGCGCATATTTGCTGTCAATTTCAGCCGCTGCGGCAGATTTGTTTATTTCAATATTAGCAATTTCTGCTGCCAGCTGATTAGATAAAGTGTCTAATGCCTTTTGCCTCTCGGTGTCTATCTTAACCTTGTTATTAGAGTAAGATAACTGTACCGCTGTCTGTTGGGTTCTGTTAAGTCCCGAATCGGTAAGCCCCAAATTCGCCATATTTTCAGCAATTTTTCTCTCGTTAACTAACTTACGAACAGCGTTTTCCCGATATATATCCTCATAACCGCTCTTTGTCTCGTCAACTTGCGTGTTATAAGTGGTGGAAACGGTCTCCTTTTGCTTATCGTAATTAGCGTTGGAGGTAGATTTCTCCTTATCTGCCTGAGGCGTATAATAGTCCTGATATTTTTTCAAATATTCATCAATTGTCATCATTATCTTGCACCCCCTAAAGCTGTGTAATTAAAGGATATCGAATCAACCGCAAGAAATCCCTCACACTCAATTCTTACTCCCAATCTGTTTACTATCGGACAACATGGTCTTACTGCCCTGTTATGTACGTATTGACTCGAATACTTCTCTGCATCACTCTCAGTTAGAGTTATGATCTGCTCGTCTTCACGCTCCGAATTCTCGGTTAAAAAAGAAACCTTTATCGGGTTTCCGCCATTATTTCCGAAAGCAATATTAACAAGCGGAATTTTCTTATTTCTGTACGGCATATCAAGGTCAAATATCTTTGTTTGCAAAAGAGAGCGTATTTCAAAATAATATCCGTTCTCCGGTCTCGGATACGCTTCACCTGTACCGTGGTTAAAATTTATCCGCTCGTCAGTCTTCGTATCAGGATTAAAAGTGTG
Source organism: Clostridia bacterium (assembly GCA_017472575.1). GTDB lineage: Bacteria > Bacillota > Clostridia > Oscillospirales > Acutalibacteraceae > UBA737. The sequence goes on from JAFUPX010000025.1 coordinate 8,207, forward strand.
GGCTGCACTGTAAGACCAATGTTTGCCGTCAAAATATGTGCCGTCAACTGCAAATATCAGTATATCTCTCGCATTTGCGGTAACACTGTAAGGCTTAACAGGTATTTCCCAGTAATACCATGGTATTCTTAAATTTGCATCCTCGGTCTTTGTGTAAGAATAAACATTGTTAAAGCCGTAGGAGTTATAATCCATAACATAAATACGCCCCTCAGAAAACAGCATATAAAAGCCGTCCCAATCGCATGACATTGCACTTTTTAAAACAGTGCGCTCTTCTGTCCTCAGCCTGCGCTCTATCATTCGTGAGACCTCATAAACATTCTTCTCGCTGTACTGATTATCATTTGTAAGCGTGTACACTTTTCCTCCCGAGGTAGCCCATACAAGCCTGTTGTTGCATAGCTGTACACTTCTTGGCACATCACAGCCTATATATGCATTTATCTGCGTAATCGGGAATGTTGCGTCAGCAGTCGTTACATCAATAACATTTTGATTAATCAGGTCCTCCGCCGTATAATCTGTACCCGAGGTATATCTCGTTGAATAAAGCTCGTTTTCCTTAAATATAACCAGCACGTCAGATTGCTTTCCGAAAGCCGTAACAGCAGACGAAGCATTACCCACATAGGCATAGCAATTTTCAGGAAAATAAAGAGGCTTTTCAAGGTCAGACCATACAATAAGATTTTTCTCCTTTCCCTCGTTATTTCCGCCCAAAAAAAGCCTTGTTCCGTTATTAAGTCCGCTTGCCGATCCGCCAAACCAAGTGTAAACCGCCATACCGAAAACCTTTTTAAGATTATCCGCGGTATTTGTACAGGGCGCGGTTATTGTAATATTATCCTCGGAACAAGCGTATTTCTTCTTTAAATCGTCAGTAGTAATACATATGGGAGTCGTATCCGCTTTTTTTGCTTCGAACCCTAAAAAAGTTTTTTTAACATACATATGCAAACCGTCTGCCGGACTCTTTCCTTCTTCGAAATTCTCATAATAACATGCGGCATTTGTACCATCCAAAGTAACAGTATGCAATGTTGTAATTGTCTCGTCTTTTGTGCTATCATAGGTAGTTATCTCTGCCTTTACGGTACCCGAATATCCGTCAGGTATCGGCATTGCAAAAAGATATCTCATAGGATGATTTAAATCAGTATCGTTTTCATTGTACGCAGAATAGGTCATTCGATAGTTAGAACCCAAAAGATTGTATCCTTCAAAGTTTGTACCTTCGTAATCCCAACCGCTGCGAACACAATGTGTTGCTACAAGCGGTGCATATATATCATTATTTGCGTTTATCCACTCTGTCATATCCTCGCTCAGCTTATATATAACCGGCTCTATCGTTTCTCCTGATACAAAGCAGTAAATGTTGGTTTTGTCCTGAATTACAAATGCGTGAGCTGTATGGTCCGCAACCGAAATTACAGCGAGATTAATTCCGGTTTTATCAAAACAAATAAGATTAAAATGTATTTCTGCGGTGTTATTTTCTTCAAAAGCAACAATAAAAGCATTAAGGCGATATTCTTTACCCTCAATTATAAGCCTTACCTCGTTGTGTATTTCCTTTGTTGTATGCTCATAAATTTGCCCTGTTCCGGTAGAAAGAAATTCAGTGCATTCGGGTATCGCATCCAGCGCAGGTCTTGTCTTAAGAATTCCCTCGCTAAAGCGCATATTAAGGCAGTCGGTTATTTGATTATCGTTTATCATAGAAACCGAATCACGCAAATTCATTCCCCCGCCAAGTTCAGGTATTGTCACAGTTCTTGTCGGCTGACGGTTTATATAAGGCATAAATCCCATTTTAGCACCTACCCTTCAGGATACGGAATAACATCCACAATTTTGTTTGCGGTTTCTGATGCTGTTCTTTTTTGATTATAAAGTCTGGCAAAAATCTGCTGTTGGTCGCCGTCACTTTCGCTCATTGCAAAATACGCCGCTACTCCGTAAGGCATAACATCGTTTAAAGCCCTCTCAGAAAGCCTTATTTCGTCGCTGAGAGATTTTATCGGCTTAAGCTCTTCTCTTTGCTTACCTGTAAAATACAAGTCTGCATAAACGGTATTTATAACCGTAACCGCTCTCGATTTAAACCTCTGCTCAGCTGAAACTGACCCTTGCGAATCTGTATACCCGAGAAGTATAAGCGCTCTGTTCATCATTTCAGTTCCTGTCATAAGCCTTCTACCCCCTGTATCTCTTCCGCTCCCTGCATTGCCGGCTGCTGTGTACCTCTGATTTTCGCTAAAAGCTGTCCCTGCTGCTCGGGAGATAACTGCATATATTGCTGATAAAGCTCAGGATTGTTAGTCTGCAATGTCTGTAATATTTCCTCGTCGGTTATTTCGTCCCCTGCTCCTGCGCCGATACTCGGTGCCCGCAAATCCTCTAACAGTCCTGTAACATCAGGTATCATACCTCCGGGAAGTCTTTCAAGATACTGTTCAAAGGTAATAAGACCCTTTTCAAGAAGATTTCCAAGGGTTGAAACAACAACACTTTCACTCCAAAGCGTAGAAGCTCCTACATCTATCTTTGCTGAAACAAGTAAATCACGGTATCTTTTGGCATTAAAAGGCATATACCGTGTACCCTGCTTATCCTTTATTTTTATCTTTCTGTCGCCGTAAAGGTTGAGCCAAAAATCCGCCCATATTCTTGCAATGTCCTCACAGAAATCATAAAATCGGTTCATATATGTCTGCATAGGTGCCAGGGCGGCTTCACGCATTTGAATAATTGCGGCAGCATTATCGGGTCTTAAATCACCGAGCGCCGCGTCATTTGCTCCCGAATCGGAAAGCGTATTGTTTGCAAGGTCGTTTATCGCATTCTGATGCTGTGCTTCAAATGAGGGCGGGCTTATATGTGCTATTGCGTTTGTAAGCTGAAAATCAAGTCCTGAATAAACCGTTATAATCTGTCCCGGGTCATTTGATACCGGAGTCTGCACAACATCTCCGTTAACAACCGTTATCGGCAAGCCTTTTGCTATAAGCGCCCAAACGGAAGAGCTGAGTGCTCTGTTTATGGCTATCTGATTAGGAATAAGATATGTTATCTCGCTATCACCGTAAACGAAATTTCTCCTCCGCTCCCAGTTAAAAGCAGCTATAGGATAATTGCGTAATTTCAGGCTCCAAGGTCTCCTGATATATGCACCCTTAGTTACCCTTACCGCCTTTACCTCATATTTTCTGCCTTCTTTATCGTATTCCTTGTATAGCTTTGTAAGTACGGTTACCCTCCTGCTGTCGATAGGCTCCGTATCACCTCGGGACTCTGTATACGAAAAATATTCGTTATGACCGTCCGGTACAATACGGTTTATCTCCTCCTCGCTAATTCGGTTTTTTCGTGCCTCTCTGCGAACTGCTGCTGTGTCCAGTCTCTGTGCAATTATAATAAAAGGCTGGCTTTGTATATCCTCGTTGTTCGGGTCTCCGAAATTAACATTCTCAACATCTAAAACTTCAAAACTTATATCCCCTTTTATAGGAATATTCTTCTCGGCATCTGCATAAAGACCCGTTTCTATGCTATCATCCCAGTATGTATAAACAATTCCGGTGCCGCTTATATATGCATTGCGTACAGCTTCTTCTTTCTTATTATCAAACTTAACCCTCTCCGCGGTAACCTTGAAATACTCCGAAAGTGCAGACATAACAACCGAAATTTCCGCTTCGCCTGTTTCTCCGCTAAGCTGTCCGCTCATCATTTGCTCAGTTATTAATTCCTTTTCATCATTCAAATCTGTAGTGTCGGGAACACCGTCCGCACTGTAGTTAACTGCAATAGGCGAGCTTGTAATGGTAGACATCTTGTATTCGCCTATTCGCTTTATAATATTTCTTCTAACCAGCGGTCTTGAATTACCGCATCTGGCTCCGTGCCATTGATCGCCTACATAAAATCTCTCATTAATTGCCGACTGCTCATATATCCCGTTGTCTCCTATGGAGGATTTAAAATCACAACCGTTTTTGTATTCGTCAAATATCGCAGCCGGACTAAGCTTAATTTTCTCTTTCATTTTTGTCCTCCTTATAGCTTAACAAAGGGAACGCCCGAAGACGCTCCCTTTTTTTGAAATTATTAAACCGCCGCCTCGGTTATTGCATAGATTGTTTTAAGGTTACTCTTCTTTACGAATACATCGTAATAGAGTCTGTAATTGAATTCGTATGCATCAGCATCCTTATTCTGCTCGGGTGTAAAGATACGCATTGTCTCGGTCTTCTTAACAAGACTTGCCGCCTTCTTCGGCATAATAAGACTGCGTATGTATCCCGCGCCGGCTGCAGCCGCAAAACCGCCCTCGGTAGCCTCAATTCCGTCAGAGAATGTATATTCCGTTCTCATTCTTTCACTTGATACGGGTATAAGAGCTACTCCGTTAAGAGTTTTAACCTTAAGATTTACATCTCCCTGCTTAAAATCAGAAACAATTATCTGTCTGCTGATTTCGGTAGATGTCATAAGTGCAGAATACATTGTGCTGTCGATAAATGCTACAAGCTCCTCATCAAATCCCGCTGTATCCTGGACCTTGTTAACTCCGGCAAGGAAGTCCGCAATTACAGTCTTTGCGGCATAAGCGCCTGTGTTTCCGTTATCAGATGCAACCTTATAAAGATTGGAAAGCACATAAGCATCCATTTCAGGAACAACCTTTGTGCGTACATATTCTCCTAAAACCTGTCCCGAAAGATTGGCAATGCCTGTTTCATCCATATCCTCGCGGTCTATCATGAGTTTTCGCGCTCTGTCCTTTGTAAGGGTAAACGGTGTCTGAGATACCGTCATACCTGCTTTTGAGAAGCCGTTGTCTCGGTCATAGTCCGCCAGTCCTACAAAATCAATATCGGGAACGATAACAGTCTTCGCTCCTACAAATTTCGCCCTGAATATATTGTCTGCAAGAAATCCTGTAGCTGATTTCTGAACAAGCATTTTATCAAGCTCACTTGAATATTTGCTTGCAAAAGATAGTGTGTTAAGTGCCATTTTAATTTTCCTCCGTTATAAATAAATTTATTTTCTCCACAGTCCGTCAAGAAAAGCAGTGGTTAAACCGTCTTCACTTTCTCCTGTACTTAAAGACCCTGCGGAAGCCTTTGCCGCCTCTGCTTCAGTAGCTTTTACGGCAGAAGCTACTTTGTTTACGGCGTGTAAATGATAAAGATATGCTGTCATAAGCCGCTCGCCCTCTGCAACCGCCTTTTTAACCGGCGCGGGTAATTCGGAAAATTCTTTAATATCCGGGAATTCCTTTTGTAAAGCAATAAACTCATTAGCTATTCTCGTTTCGGTGCTTATTCTCTGATTTTCTGCGGCTTCGCGTGTTTCCTTTTCTCTTGCGGCAACCGCCTTTTCGTACTTATCCTTGCTTTGGGCATGATATTTATCAAGCAAAGCTCCGATAACCTCTTCATCATCTCCGTACTTATCAACAAGGCTCTTTTTATAAGCCTCTTCACTCTGAGCAATAAGACTGTTTATAAAATCTCCTATGCTCATATCCGAAATTGTAGCAAGGTAATCCAGCTTAGGATATATGTCCTTGCTGTACTTTAAGCCCTGCTGTGCATAATTCTTTGCTTCATCTACCGAAAGAGTAATATCCTCGTGATTAACCCTTAAGGTAATTTCTTCATCCGAACTCTGCGCCTGCTCGCTCTCTGTACCCTCTGGAACCGCCTCGGTATTCGGCTCCTCACTTGCCGCATCCGTTTCAGCGTTAGACTCTTCCTGTGGTGAGAAAGCTTCCTCCGCCTGCTCTTCTGCAGCCGATTCCTCCTGTAATTCTGTCGATATGGTGCTCTCCATTATTACATTTTCATTTCCCATTTATATTTCTCCTTTCCCATGGTGAGGGATTGTTAATCAAATTAGTTCATCTTGCGGTTTTCCTGTGTAATTTAAAAAATTCTCATATTCCCGCTTAAACTTCTCCTGCTTTCGGATTTCATCCTCTGCAGGCGGATCGGGTTCCGCTCTCGCCCGTGGTATTTTGCGTAGCTTTTCGGCAGCAAAAAAGCCGATACAAGCGGAACCTCCGCAAGATATCAGCCAGGCAATAAGCAGTATTAAAATTAAAATAACCGTATTCATGTCCAACCTCCTTTCATATCCTCGGCTCTAAGACCGTGGTTCATATTGTAATATTCCTCTGGTGTCGGTCTGCGCTTCGGTGCTTTAGGATCTACAGGCTTAAAAAACCTTACATCATAAAAACCGTAGCGCATAGCATCCATCAGGTGATTATCTTTATCCTCAGGCTCGTTTATTCCGTTATCGTTCTTATCCTTCTTGTAGCAGTAAGAAGAAAGCTCGGTTATCGTGTTTTTACACCTCGGATGAACAAATATTTTATACTCGCATATTTCTGTTATACCGTGCATAACGCTGTCTTTTCCTTTAACCGAAGGTGCAATCCTCACAATTCCTAACCGCCTTAAATCATCATTTGATTTAGGCTCCGCCGCATCAGCTCGGATGCGCTCCTTTGCATACCCTTTCCGCTTTATCATCTCGGCAATATCGCAATTAAGCATTTTTACCTGATAATGCTCGTCATAGATATAAATTTCCTTTTTTATGGGGTTTGCCGCAAAACAAATAAAGGCTGTCGGATCGTTTGTGTAGCCGTAATCCAACCCGAAAAAGCGGCGGTATTGCCATTCGCTTTTGCTTTCCGCTCCGAGAGTATCGGGATTAAACTCTTTAATTTCCCAGTTTTCATATACAAGTCCCTCCGCTATTCCCCAGTTACCCAGTCCCGCCACTTCATATTTGCGGTAATTCCTCTCCCGCATCTGCTCGAAAATCTCTATATCTGTCGCAGTTAAAAACTCGTTACACAAATAATTCGTTGAATATGTGGATACATTATCCGCTTTTTTATCAAAAAACCTTGATTTCAGCCAGTGTGTTTCACTCCACGGGTTAAAGGTAAGTGTTGTCTGTTTAAAAAGACTGTCGCATATCTGACCTCTTGGAACAGATAAATCAAGCTTTTCAAAGTCTGCCTCACTGGCTATCTCGTAAGCCTCCTCTATCCATACCCAGCATAAATATCCCTTTGCAACTGTTGTAGAAGCGAGCTTAAGTACATCATCAAAGCCTCGGAAGATTATCTTCTGCCCTGTGGGCTTGTATACCATTTCCATAGGTGATACCGTATTCTTCCACAAGTGACTTACCTTTAGCTTCTCCTGCGCCCATTTAAGCTGAGCAAAGGTGCTGTCACGGTGAGTAACCGAAACGGCTCTTATAACAAGCAGATTGCTCCCCGGATACCTCATCATCCTGTAGATATAATTTAAGGCAGTAGTGCTGCTCTTTTTTGAGCCCTTACCGCCTTTTAATACCCTGTATCTGTTTTTATCGTTCCAAAACTCGTCATATCCTCCGCCTATTACCTGCGAAAGCCTTATTTCAGCCATTTTTACCGCCGCCCATATCATCAATTATGTTTACTCCATCCACCTGCTGCCCGTTGTCTTCACCGATACCGAGTATTCGGTTAATCTCCTTAACCGCTCCCAGCGCACCTTTACTGTCAAAAACATACTCTCCCGTCTCAACCATTTTGTGTTCTGAGTAATCCCATTCCATTGCAGGATGATTTTGCATACAGCGGTCGTATATTTCAAGTGTTTTGAGTACGGACCAGTTAATATCTATCATAAGCTCCTCGCGCGCGCGTTTTTGTATCGCACGCGTGTACGCGATAATCTTATCTTTCCTTAACAACCTCGAAGCCGATACGGACGGATTTTTATATCCCGCCTTCTCTGCGGCCTCACCTTTCTTGCCTGTCAGCAGATAATATTCGCAAAACTCACGCTCTTTTTTGTTTAACTGCTTCTCCAGCTCCTCTATGCTTTTCTCGTTTAAATCCATCCTCTCCACTCCTGAAATAGTAAGGGAGCACCCTTTAACGGATACTCCCAAATAAATACTTGCAATTTAACCTGTTACCATTATAACATAAAAAAACGAATTAGGTGTTCGCAATTTTTCCGCACTTTTTCCGCGGATTTTAATAGTCTATCAGCCCATAACAGGCAATAGTAAACTTATAAAGTGCCTCTTTTCTGATAGCATATATCTTTGTTTTCTCATATCCCAACCGCTCCTTAAGGTCATTTATGGGAATGTTCGGCGGATTGCAGTAGCATACTTCGATAACCTCCCGCTCTTCACTGTTCAGATAGTTAAGACCTTTTTCTGTTATATTTACAAGCCGAACTGTAGCCTGATATGTAGCCTTAAGCCTGTCGCTCTCAACCAAATTGTTAAGCAGCTTATCCTCTATTGCCGAGGCTCCGCCCTTAACAGGGCTTTTATCCGTTGCCGCTCCCCGAAGAGACTCTCTGCTTTCTTTCAGTGCCTGAATTCTGAGTTTAATATTATTAAGCGAATCCTTTCGGCTGTAATAGCTTTTTAAATCCGCCTCTGCAGCCTTTTGCCAGTTCATAGCTTTTTCCTCCTTTGTTGTTTTTTGTTTTTATTCTCCTCTTGCCGCTCCCATTTACGCATACATCCGTATGTGCAGACTAATTTATACCCCTTTTGATAAATTTTATATGCGTGATACGGCGCGGGAATAAACTCCTTGCCGCATATCGGACATTTAACCGTTTTGATTATCTCGCTTGCATATCCGCCCTTCAACCGCTCTCACCTTCTTTCAACACCTTCTCCGCCTCCTCTTTGGTGAGATGACATAGCAACTTAAATACATCACTCGTCATTTCACAAGCCTGTCTGCCTATTGTCTTGCTTTCGTATGATATTTCTATCCAAAGCGGCATTGACGGTGTGTAAAATCTGTTATATATTCCAATCACTTTAGCAGGGCAAATTTCGTTTATTTCTGCTTTATAAAAATAAATATCGTCCCCAACCTTACACGGCGGTGCTATAACACCGTTTGCTAAAAGGTAGTCGGCAATTTTCTCTATTGTCCCATCAAAATATTGCTTATCAAACGGTTGACCGCATAGCGGTGCACTTTTTAATAATTCTATCAGCCTATCTCTATCATTCTGCATTGTTGTCACTCCTTTATTTCTAAATGCTCATATAAATTAGCTACACAATTGGGGCAGATAAAAGCAATTACTTTTGGTGTTGCCCAACCGTTATCTCGTAACATAAGACACTTCATATTTCTTTTTTCGCGTGTGGTACCGCAATACGCGCATTTTGCAAGGCAACGAGCGGGTTTATTCGCTCGGTCTTTATAAGATTTATAGTGAGCCATCGCCCTCACCCACCATTCCAATCAAAAGGCAATCAATTGCCGCAAGTAAACTCGGATACGGTATTTGTTCATTCTTCTCGTCTAAGTCTGCATATACCGCTTCCAACCTCTCCGCAAACTCTTTGTATGCTTCGGATTTTAATCCTTTTCTCATATTGTTATAGTCTTTCAAGGTTTTACTAAATACAAGACAATTTCCAAGCAAATTGAAAAACCCATCTTTTTGATAACCTTTCAACCTCTCAGTCTCTGCTTGTAGGCGGTTGATGAATAGATAAGTTGCTTTAAGTAATATTGTTTCAACGGAAGTGGTTGTTATATCACTATCGGAAACATCTTTATATTTCTCTAACTTTTCAAAAATCTCGCTA
>JAFUPX010000026.1 GCA_017472575.1 Clostridia bacterium
ACATGAAACATTTTTTGCTTTACAACCATTATACCAATTCAAAGGCATATTGTAAACAAAAAAATAGCCACAGAAAAATTTTCTGCGGCTTATATTAGCTTTTGTCTCCCGGTTTAAATATGAGTGCCATCAGATATCCAAAGAAAATCGAGGCTGTTATTCCGGCGGCGGTGGCGGTAAGCCCACCCGAAAAAGCACCGATTATACCGTGTTCGTTAACCGCTTCCTCGACACCCTTTGCAAGGCTGTAGCCAAATCCGGTTAAAGGAACGGTTGCTCCGGCACCTCCAAACTCAACAATAGGTCCGTAAATTCCTAACGCCGTGAGAATTACTCCCGCAACAACAAAGGAAACCAAAATTCTTGCCGGAGTAAGCTTGGTGTAGTCGGTCAATATCTGACCTATCAAACAAATAACTCCTCCAACAAAAAATGCTTTAAGACAATCAAAAAGCAAATCCATATAAAAACTCCCTTCGGAATGTTTCATGTGAAACATCTCTCCCGATTAGTTTTCTCTGTAGATTTGCTTTTATACATTAATATTAAATGTTTTGTTGATTGCTTGAAGTGTTTTTTCGTAGTCTAAATTCTTTATGCGGATACTGTCCGCACCCTCTGAGCGAACTGTTATTTTAACCTTGCAGGTTTTAAACCTTAAATCGTTTGGATATCTTATAAGCTTTATCTCTCCCACATTCTCTTTGGGACAGTAAAACTCACAGGTATTAAAGCCTCGCGAGCCTTGCGCGTATATGTTTTTTTCGCCGAAACGCAGTTTTCCGAATCGGTAATTAAAAAGACAAAGGTCGGTATAATATAAAACTATACTCGCTGTTACCGCCGCAACAAATAAAATAAGGCTTTGAAAAAGCGGAAATTTAACCATTAGCGTTACTGAAACAAAGAAAATTACCGCAAGATAGCTTACGGGCAGAAAGAAAAATCTTCTTTTGCTTATCTTTCCCCTTTGCGGACGGATGGCTTTTCCCTCTGCTTTAAGAAAAGGAAAATATGCTGAAAAATGACTTTTTATTTCAACCCTTCTGCCGCAAGGAACAAGCACTGCTCTTTCCTTTTGACCGTCTCCATATCCGCCGACGCTTATATTTATTGAATATCTTTTAAAAATTCGCATTAAAGAGGTTTGCTCAACCGTTACATTTTTTATCGACTGCTTTTTAAAGGCGGTTCTGTAACGGACTAAAAAACCGCTTCTTATTTCAAGCCTGTCTTTTTCAAGGAAAAGTCTGAAATTTATATATTTAAGAAGTGAATAAATAAAGGCTACCGTATATCCGGCTAATAAAATCAATGTAACTATATTAACTATCGGCGGAAAAAAGTTGTTCATCTTTTCCGAAGCGGTATTTATCTCATTAAACAGCATTTCGTTAAGAGCAATTCCAAGCAGATTTCCTAATTTGTTTATAATCGGAACACTGATAATTATTCCGGTAAAGGCAGATGATGTAGTAGCGGCGAGAAATGCCAGCTTATAAAGCGAAAATTTTACCGCCCTGTTACCCTGGTTTCCGTAAAGCAAAACAGAAAGTCTTTCACTGTCTTTTCGGCTGAGCTTAAACTCAAAATCAGGTTTTCCGTGTTTTCCGGCTTCTGTATTTATTTTGTAGGTTACCGCTCCGAAAACTGCGTCGAGCGGACTTTGTGAAGTTTTAACACAAGAAACCTGTGAAAGCTTTATTGCCGCATTTTTAACGAATAAAACTCCTAATTTTATTGAAAGACGGTTTTCATGCACATTTATTTTTATCGACCTGTATCTCAGGAAAGCAATGAAAAATATTATCGCAAACAGTATTATTTCAAGAGAAAGTATGCCGTCTACACTGCGATACCTCAAATACTGATATAATCCCTTTATAAGGGGGAAAATAAGCACAAATAAAAAAGGCTTTAAAAGATTTAAAATAAACAGCGGATGTGCTTTAAAGGTTCTTGTCACTCTTTTTCCTCCCCGCAAACCGCAAGTATTATACTTTCAGCGTCTACACGGTCAATTTCCGGAATAAATAAAAAGCTTCTTGCCGACTTTAGTGTAACAGCTGAAAGCTTAAAGGCAAACGCAAGAGGAGTTGTAAAGGTTTGAGCGTAAATCATTCTTGAATAAGGCATTATGTGAGTAGTTTTTATTAATACGCCCCGATTTATTATAACTGCGTTTTCACCGCAAAGTATTTCATACCGCCTAAAATAAACGGGAATATAGATAAATAAAATTAATAACGCTAAAACAGTCAAGAATATTGGTACAATAATAAATAGAGAAGAAAAACGGCATAAGAAAAATGAGAGTACAACCATAACAATCGCCGGAACGGAAAATCTGATTTTCCATAACAGTAATGTTTTCTGCGGTAATACGCTCTTTTCCATTGTATCAACTCCTGTCTGTCTTTATTTTATCCCAATATTCCTTAAATTTCTGTTCGGTTTTATTGTCCCCGAACTCATAATATTTTCTGTTTTTTATTCCGTCAGGAAGATATTGTTGGTTTACATAATGTCCAGTATAGTCGTGCGGATATTTGTAGTTTTGACCCTTTACTTCTGCATCCTCACCGTCAAAATGCTTATTTTGAAGCTGGCGTGGAATTGCTCCGCCAAGTCCCTTTTCAACATCACCCATAGCCGAACCTATGGCGTTGTAAGCGGAATTAGATTTTGGAGAGGTTGCAACCAGAATAACTGCGTTGGCAAGAGGAATTCTTGCCTCTGGCAGACCCACTGTCATCGCGGTATCTACCGCGGCTTTAACTATCGGAATTATCTGCGGATATGCAAGACCTACATCCTCATTTGCGCAAACGAGAAGTCTGCGGCAGGCACTCGGCAAATCTCCTGCAGCAAGCAATCTTGCAAGATAATAAACAGCGGCGTCAGGGTCAGAGCCACGCATGGATTTCTGATAAGCTGAGATTATATCGTAATGCTCGTCGCCCTCCCTGTCATACCTGACAGCGTTACCTCCGAGAATTTGTTCAACAGAAGTTTCTTCGATAACCGCCTTTTCACCTGTTTTTGCGGTAAGGAAGCAAAGCTCCAGCATATTAAGCGCCCTGCGAACATCCCCTGCCGCCGCTCGGGATATTTTTTTTGCGCTTTCATCGCTTATTATTACCTCTATGCCTGTTTCCTCAGCAAGCTTTTCGGTTGCTGACTTTATAACACTGTAAATATCGTCTGCCGAAAGCTGCTTAAACTCAAAAACCGTCGAACGGCTTAAAATCGCATTATAAACATAAAAATACGGATTTTCGGTGGTTGAGGCAATCAGAGTTATATCTCCGTTTTCTATATAAGAAAGCAATATTTGCTGCTGTTTTTTATTAAAATACTGAATTTCATCAAGGTATAGAAGTATACCGCTAGCGGCATCAATAGTACCGATTGAAGAGATTATTTCCTTAATATCGGCGGTTGAAGCGGTTGTTGCGTTAAGATAACAGAGTTTTTTGCCGCTTTTTGCCGCAATTATGTTTGCAACTGTTGTTTTTCCTACGCCCGACGGCCCGTAAAATATAAGATTGGGTATTTCCCCCGAATCTATAATTTTTCTTAAAATTTTACCGTTTGAGAGCAGGTGCTTTTGCCCTGCAACCTCGTCAATACTTTTCGGACGCAATCTGTCCGCTAAAGGAGCCTTCATTTTTTCGCCGCCTTTGCTTTATTTTTACATATATAATATATTATATATGCTTTCTTTTGGTATTTCAACCGCATTATAAACATAAAATCTAATGCGGAGGTAAATAAAAGTGAAAAAAACTGTTTTTATTAAAAATGCGATTATTCTAACCGCTTCTTCATTGATTTTAAGATTTTTAGGGATTATATTCAAGGTCTGGTTAGCATCAAGAATAGGCTCTGAGGGCATTGGTCTTTATCAGCTTGTTTTCTCGGTCTATGTGCTTGCCGCAACCTTTGCAACCTCAGGTATCAGCACTGCCGTAACAAGACTTGTTGCTGATGAGCTTGCTCTTGGCAGTAAAAACGGAACTCTCAAAATTCTACGCCGTTGTATTGAGCTTACCTTGGCAATAGCCTTTATTTCGGTTGGAATTGTTTTCTTCGGGGCAGATTTTATCGCTAATGTTTTTCTTGAGGATATAAGAGCTGTTCCTGCGCTGAAAATTCTGTCTTTTTCGCTCCCTTTTATGGGGATTTCCTCCTGCCTTAGAGGTTATTTTATTGCAAGAAGAAAGGCAGGGCCTAATGCTCTTTCCCAGATTTTCGAACAGCTTGTAAGAATACTGCTGGTTTTTCTTCTGGTTAACAAATTTTACGATAAAGGGCTTGCTTTTTGCTGTGGAGCGGTACTTTTCGGCGATACCGTTGCAGAAAGCCTATCCTGTCTGTGGCTGTGGCTTACATATCTGCTTGATAAGAAAAAACTTAACGCTCTTTCAGGAAGACCCCGTCCGCCATACGGTATTTTCAAAGGAATAGTACATATAGCCCTGCCGATTTCCGCCGGAAGATACCTGAATACCGCCCTTCGGACAATTGAAAACATTCTTGTTCCTAAAAACTTGGCAAAGTATAAGCTATCGGGGAAAAATGCACTTTCCCAATTCGGAATGATAAAGGGAATGGCTCTGCCGGTTCTGTTTTTCCCCTCAACACTTCTTAATTCCCTATCAACTCTGCTTATCCCCGAAATTTCCGAGGCGGCGGCAAAAAAGCAAAGAGGAATCGTTAAAGCAGCATCGGAAAATATTTTAAGACTTACAGCTTTAATGTCCTATATCTTCGCCGCTCTATTCTTTGTTGCAGGCAAAGAGTTAGGGTTACTTGTATACAAGAGCGAGGATGTAGGATATCTGCTGCAAGCGCTCTCTCCGATAGTTCCGCTGATGTATCTTGACAGCGTTTCTGACGGTATTTTAAAGGGACTTGACCAACAGATTTTTTCTTTCCGCACCTCGGTTTGCGATTCTGTTTTAAGAATAATTCTCATACTTATTTTTCTTCCTTTATCGGGACTCAAAGGCTTTATCGGGATAATGTATGTTTCAAACCTTTTAACCTGTTTCTTAAATGTAGGAAGACTGATGAAGGTAAGCGGTGCGAAAATGAAAATTCTCTCGGAAATTCTGCTGCCTTTGAGCTTTGCGGTTTGTATCTGTTTTCTTACCACATCTGCAATCAAGGCTTTCGGCACACTTTCTAATTTGGTTTACATAATACTTTTATGTATAATTTGTATTCCTGTTTATATTCTGTTTCTTTTTTTGGTAGGGAGTGTTACGCGAGACGATATAAGCAACTTTATTCATTAAATAAATTACTGTTTCTAAGAACAGTTTTTTCTCCGCGCCATTCGTATGCTCTGCCTGTTATATCCTCTCCCGAAACAAAAGAATTTCTATATCCTGATATAAACTCCTTTATATATGTTAATTCGGCATTTTTATTAAGCGGACAGCTTTCCGCACATAAATCACAGCCCCATATAATATTATTCTGTTTGAGAAGGTCTTTTTCTCTTGTTTCGAGGTCTTTTTTTTGCTGGCTGAGAGCCGATAGACATTTTACCTCTAAATCCCCTGTAGGGCAGGCTTTTTTGCAATCGCCGCACAAGGAGCATTTTTTAAAGTGATTTTCACACCTGATTTCCAAATCTGTTACAATTTCACCTATAAAGCACCAGCTTCCCCATTTTGGGGAAATAAGAAGACCGTTTTCCCCTTTTACCCCAAGCCCTGCACACGCAGCGGCATAAACCTCAGGAACAGGAGAATTATCTAAAAAGAATTCAAATTCATTTTCAGGAAACTCTTGTTTTAAGTTATCCTTTATCTTTTTAAGATATTTGCCACAAATCTTATGATAATCGGGTACAGCAGCATATCGGCTGATTTTATCGGGTCTTTGTTCCTTTACCTTATAAGGAAAAAGAAAAAGAATAACTGTTTTGCTGTTTTTAGGCAACCTCTGCTTTGCTCTGCAATCCAAAAGATACGGCTTTATTTGCTCAAAGCTGCAAAAACCGATATCCCTTATGCCTGTCTTACTTGCTATTTCTTTAATTTTATTCATTCCTTAAATCTCCGAAAAAATCGCTCAATATTTTTTTACATTCTTCCTCGCAAATTCCACCGTAAATTTCAGGCTTATGATTGTAAGGATAATCACATAAATTTATAACACTATCCATACTTCCCGCTTTTAAATCGTAGGCTCCGAAGACAACTGTTTTAATTCGGGAATTAATGATTGCTCCCGTACACATCGGGCACGGCTCGAGAGTTACATACAACTCACAATCTTCAAGCCTCCAACTGCCTGTATTCTCGCAAGCTTCATTTATTGCCTCAATTTCAGCGTGGGATAAAGCATTCTGCTTTTCTTCTCTCTGATTTTTTCCTCTGCCTATTATCTCACCGTTTCTTACAATAACCGCTCCAACAGGCACTTCACCTTTTTGAGCCGCCTGTTTTGCTAAATTCAGAGCTTCCTTCATAAATTTTCTTTCCATTTTCAACACCTATTAAAAAAGAGCGTTTTTAACGCTCTTTTCATTTTTCAAATAAAGAAATACATGATTGACTCTAATCCGCAAATTACAATAAAAACTATAATCCACGCACTTGAGAAAAACCACTTATATTTTTTCTTTTCACTAACTTCGCTTAATCCTGTATCTATTTTAAATACTTCGCTTGTATTCTTTGTAAAATAAAGCGCAAAAATTCCAAGCAGCATTAAAACACAAAGCAAAATAATATAGCTTATATTTTCTGCATTTTGAGAAATAAAGTCCGAAAGATAAGAAAAAATTACGGATATAAGGTTATTTACTGCGTGTACAGCCATAGCAACCAATAAAGAATTGGTTTTTATTACTATAAAGCCTAAAACTAATCCTACAAGAAAAGCAAAAGGAATTTGCTCAAAGTTTCCGTGAATAAGTCCGAATACTGCCGCTGAAACAACAACGGCAAAGCCATCCCCGAATTTGCGAAGCACTCCTAAAACTATTCCCCTACAGGCAAATTCCTCAACAAGAGCAGGAACTGCAACTGTTGAAAGAAGTGTCAGTAAAACTCCGAAAAAGCCTTTTGGGTTTTCGCCGAAATCAACCTCATAATGAATAAAACTAAAAAAACTTGAAAGGGTTGATGCCGCAATATTTGAAAAAACACAAAAAGCTACGCCGATAAAGAAAAGCGGAATAAAATTTTCTTTTTCAATCTTTTTTATCGGAACTAAATTGCTGATTTTTTCTCCTCTTATTTTTTGAACTATTATAAAAGGAACCGTAAAAAGAAAAGAAGAAAAAGCAATCTGATAAACCTGCATAACAGCCGGCTCCGATATAATGGCTTTAGCTGTTTGCGTACTGAAACCCAGCTTTGACATTATAAGATAATAAACCTCTCCAAAAGAAAAAGAGAAGAAAAAGAATAAAAGCAGAGAAATTGAAATTCCGGCCGCTGTACTTCTTATTTTTTTCTTTATTTTAAATTCTTCGGGAGTAAGTCCTCCTTTATAATATAAAGGAAAAGTATTTCCTGTTCCCGAATTACTTTCGGGAACAGGATTAGAATTATTTTGAGGATTTTCGTTAGAAAAATCCGGCTGAGTTGTAAAATTGTCCATATTTCAGACCATCCTTCTGCCGCATTATTCTTCTGCCTGTTCTTCGCTCTGCTCTGTTTCAGGCTCTACCACACCTGCATCTGCGTCCGCCTGTTCAGGTGTATCATTAACCTCTTCCTCATTATGCTCTGCGGTTGCAACTGAAAGTATTTTTTCGCCCTCGGCAACCCTCATTACTCTTACACCCTTTGCAGGACGGTTGAAGCATGAAATATCACCGCTGAAAATTCTTATAATAATTCCGTTTGAAGCAATCATTATAATATCATCATTCTCTTCAACCTTAACAACAGCCGTAACATCGCCGTATTTATCAACCTTGTAGTTTGTAAGTCCCTTACCGCCTCTTGACTGAATTCGGTAATCTTCTATTTTGCTGATACGTCCGTAACCTGTTTCGGTAACTGTAAGCAGACGGGTGTTTTCGTCTGTTACCTCCATTGCTACAACCTCGTCATTTTCCTTTATGGTTATAGCCTTAACGCCGCGCGCCGTTCTTCCCATAGGACGGACATCACTTTCATTAAACTGAATAGCCATACCCTTTTTAGTTGCAACTAAGAGATTGCTGTTGCCGTCAGTCATCTTAACAAAGGTAAGCTCATCATCCTCGTCAATAGATATAGCAATAATACCTGTTTTTCTTGTGTTCCTGAAATCGGAAAGGCGGGTACGCTTTATTATACCCTTCTTTGTAACCATTGAAACATAGCATTCCTCATCAAGCTCACTTGCAGGAAGAACGATTTTTATTTTTTCCTCAGGCATAAGAGGAAGAATGTTAATAATATTCATTCCCTTTGAGGTTCTTGTTCCCTCGGGTATCTCATAAGCCTTTATGCGGTACATTCTGCCAAGGTTTGAGAAAAGCATAATGTAATCGTGAGAGGAGCAAACAAACATACTCTCAACATTATCCTCTTCTCTTGTGGTCATACCTGTTATGCCGCGTCCGCCTCTGTGCTGAACATTATAGGTGTCAGAGGGAAGTCTCTTAATATAACCGTTCTGTGTTTTTGTAATAACACATTCTTCTCTGGGAATAAGGTCTTCAATATCAACCTCGCCGGCAACATCTGAAATCTCGGTGCGGCGGTCATCAGAAAACTTATCTCTGAGATTAAGAGACTCTGTTTTAACAATATCAAGAATTCTTGCGTGGTCTGCAAGGATTTCCTCACATTCCTTTATGAATGCAAGCTTTTCTTCCAATTCATCAAGTATTTTTTGTTTTTCAAGTCCTGATAACTTACCTAACTGCATCTGAACGATTGCGGTTGCCTGAATATCATCAAGCCCGAAACGCTCCATCAATGCTTCCTTACTGTCAGGTATACTCTTGCTTGCCCTGATGATTTTAATAACCTCATCAATAAAATCAAGAGCAATCTTTAAGCCTTCGAGAATATGCGCTCTCTCTTCAGCCTTTTTCTTATCATATTCGGTTCTGCGCCTTATTATGTCACACTGGAAGTCAATACAATTTTGAAGCATTTCCTTTAGTGTTAAAACCTGAGGCTTACCGTTTACAATTGCAAGAAGAATTGCACCGAAGGTAGACTGCAAAGCAGTATAGGTATAGAGCTTATTAAGAACAACCTGCGGATTTGCATCCTTTTTAATATCGACAATTATTCGAATTCCGCCGTCTCTTTTAGAAGAATAATCTACTACATCATCTATTCCTTCGATTTTTTTCTCGGCTGCCAAATCGTAAATATGCTTAACAAGGTCTTTTTTTCTTACCTTATAGGGTATTTCAGTAATAACAATGCGATACTTACCTTTTTTATACTCTTCAATTTCTGCCTTACCCCGAACTACTATCTTGCCCTTTCCTGTGGCATAAGCAGCTCTGATACCGGCACGACCCATAATAATTCCGCCCGTGGGGAAGTCGGGTCCCTTGATATACTGGCAGATTTCCTGAAGTTCAGCCTCGGGATTGTCTATAAGACAGCACATACCGTCAATAACCTCTCCTAAATTATGGGGAGGAATTTCGGTTGCCATACCAACGGCTATACCTGATGAACCGTTAACAAGAAGCTGCGGAAATCTTACGGGAAGAACCTCAGGCTCCTTTAAGCGGTCGTCATAGTTGGGCATAAAATCTACTGTTTCTTTCTCTATATCATCAAGCATATGCAGAGAAAGTCTGTTCATTTTAGACTCTGTATAACGGTATGCAGCAGCAGGGTAACCGTCAATATTACCGAAGTTACCGTGACCGTCAATCAAAGGATAACGCAGAGAAAAATCTTGCGCCATACGAACCATTGCGTCGTAAACGCTGGAGTCACCGTGGGGATGGTATCTACCAAGCACCGCACCAACGGTATCAGCACATTTTCTGTATGCTTTATCGGGAGTAAGTCCATTTTCATACATTGTATAAAGTATTCTTCTGTGAACCGGTTTAAGTCCGTCCCTTACATCGGGAAGCGCACGCCCTACAAGTACTGACATTGAATACTGAAGCATACTTGTTTTAACTTCATCAACGATTTCTATCGGCACTATGTTGGTTTGCTCGTCCTCCGGCCAGATTACATTTTCATGTTTACCCATTTTTCTCCACCTCCTTAAATGTCAAGATCTGTTGCATATATTGCGTTTTCTTCAATGAATTTTCTTCTGGGCTCTACTTCCTCACCCATAAGCATTGTAAAGGTTTCATCAGCAATAATTGCGTCATTCATTGTAACTCTGAGCATTGTTCTGCGCTCGGGGTCAAGAGTAGTTTCCCAAAGCTGTTCGGGATCCATCTCACCAAGACCTTTATAGCGCTGAACATCAGCCTGACCGCCGAGTTCCTCTATATACTTTGCTTTTTCCTCGTCAGTAAAGGCATCAAAATGCTTTTTACCCTTTGATACTCTATACAAAGGCGGCTGAGCTAAATAAATATGACCTGTTTCTATAAGCTGAGGCATATAGCGGAAGAAGAAGGTTAAAAGAAGCGTTCTGATGTGGCTACCGTCAACGTCCGCATCCGCCATAATAACTATTTTATCATAGCGTAGCTTTTCAATATCAAAATTATCTGCAATTCCTGTTCCTAAAGCAACAATAACAGGGGAAAGCTTATCGTTTCCGTAAACCTTATCCTCTCTGGCTTTTTCAACATTAAGCATTTTACCCCATAAAGGAAGAATAGCCTGATATGTACTGTTTCTTCCCTCAACAGCACTGCCTCCTGCAGAATCTCCCTCAACAATGAAAATTTCAGTCTTTGTGGGGTCGTCTGAAATACAGTCGGTAAGCTTTTCAGGCATACGGGTTTTTCCGCCTATGCCTGCTTTATTACGGGAAGCATCCCTTGCTTTTTGGGCTGCCTCTCTTGCGTTTGATGCGGCTATTGCTTTATCAATAATAATTTTAGATTCATTTGGATTTTCTTCAAAGAATTTATAAAGCTGGTCATTAATAATATCTCGTACTAACTGACCTACTGAAGTATTACCCAGCTTTGCCTTTGTTTGAGATTCAAACTGTGCATCTGCTAATTTTACGGATACAACCGCTACAAGTCCCTCTAAAATATCATCACTTTTAAGATTATCGGAAGATTCCTTAAGCTTCTTAAAATCGTGAGCATATTTATTAACAACTCTGGTTACTGTCTGGCGGAAAGCCTGCTCGTGAGTACCGCCGTCAATAGTGTGCAGAGTATTAGCAAAGGAGAGAATTTTACTGTCATACGCAGTAGACCATAACAGCGCAATTTCGGCTGTTTCATCACCCTTTGTTCCTTGAAGATAAATAACTTCATTATTTAATCTGTCTTTTTTTATGCCTTCAAGCAAATATTCAACATAAGATTTAATACCGCCCTCATAGCATAAATCATCCTGACGGTCTTTAGTTAAAGAATCTGATCTTCTGTCAGTTAATACTACTCTTATTCCTGCATTAAGAAAAGCCTGTTCTCTTAATCTGTTAAGTAAAATATCGTAATCATAGGTTGTAGTATCGGTAAAAATGGTGGGATCGGGCTTAAAAGTAACAGTAGTACCGGTTTGTTTTGTTTCACCGATTACTTCAAGGTCTGTTACTATATTTCCCTTTTCATATCTTTGCTTGTATACCTTTTCTCCGTCTCTTACCTCTACCTCAAGCCAGTTTGAAAGAGCATTAACAACAGAAGCACCAACACCGTGAAGACCGCCCGATACTTTATATCCGCCTCCGCCGAATTTACCTCCGGCATGAAGAATGGTAAATACAACAGTAACCGTTGGAATTCCTTTTTGCGGGTTTATACCTACAGGAATTCCTCTTCCGTTATCGGTAACACGAATAATACCGTCATCCAAAATATCAACGGTAATTTTATCGCAGTATCCGGCTAAAGCTTCGTCGATAGAGTTATCCACAATCTCATATACAAGATGGTGTAAACCTCTCTCTCCTGTAGATCCGATGTACATACCCGGTCTTTTTCTAACCGCTTCAAGACCTTCAAGTACCTGTATGGAATTTTCATCATAATTTTCCGTAACAGGTGTGTTAATTTCGTTGCTCATTTTTTTCTCCGTTTCTTAATATATTTCTGACCTTTTTTTCAGAGTTGCAGAGGAAAGCTGTGAAATATACAGCTTTCTTTTTTTATTTTTATCACAGCAAAGAATAAAGGATTTTGGCAATTCATAAGAAACATTTATTACCTCACCTTTTTTCTCGCTTATTTCCAAAAATTTTCGGGTTTTTTTAGAAACAGTTGTACTTTCAAGATCAAAAATTCCTATAACCTCGCTTGTGGGTACCACTGTATCCTGACCGAGATGTATAAACATTAAATTACATCCCCTTTTTTTACTGTAAATATTTTACCCTGTTTCAGGTTTTCGGTATTTGTTGGGTCACAGCAGGTTAAAAATGACTGTCTTTCACTTATATGATTAAGAATGTAATTCTGCCGTGCAGGGTCTAATTCGCTCATAACATCATCAAGCAGACAAACGGGATATTCACCCGAAATTTTATTAATAACTTCACCCTCAGCAAGCTTCAGAGATAATGCAACGCTCCTCATTTGACCTTGAGAGCCAAAGCTTCTTACATCACTGCCGTTTATAAAAAATTCTAAATCGTCCCTATGCGGACCTACATCCGTAGTACCCGTATACATATTTTCGCTTCTTCTTTTTTTCAGAAGCTCTGAAAGCTTTTCTCCTTCAAAGGAGCAATTATATTTAATTTCAAGCTTTTCTTTTCCGGAAGATATACCTTTATAAATTTCCGGTAAAAATTCTTCAAGAACCTTTATAAATCTTTTTCTTGTATGAACTATTTTTTCGCCTTTTTCTTCAAGTTCTTTTTCAAAAACATCAAGCATAACCGAAAGCGAGCCGTCATACTTAAAATCTTTTATTATATGATTTCTCTGCAAGACTGCTCTGTTATAATCCTTTAAAAGAGAAATATATGAGGGATATAGCTGACCTATCGCCGTATTTAGAAATTTTCTTCTTACACTCGGGCCCGCTTTAACAATTGATAAATCATCAGGTGAAAATATAAAAGCCTTAAATTTTCCTGCAAGAGAAACTGCTCCGCCAATTTTTTTTCCGTTAAAAAAGGCTGTTTTTTTATCGGTTATTTCTATTTTTGCGGTATTTTCTATACCACCGGAAATATAATTTATTTCTATTTCGCCTTTTTTCTCTCCGAATTTTAAAAGCTCGGAATCCTTATTTGTTCTAAAGCTTTTAGCTCCGGTAAAAAGCCATATTGCCTCTATTATATTTGTTTTGCCCTGAGCATTATCTCCGCATATAACATTCATTTTCCCATCGGGATAAATTTCTGTTTTTTCAATATTGCGAAAATTTCTGCAAGAAAGACTTTTAATAATCATTCTATTTCAAAGCCTTGTCCGTTATACTCGGCTTTATCTCCCTTATAGAGTTTTTTTCCTCTCATTGTGCAGATTTCACCGTTAACCTTTACCTCGCTGTTTTGAATTACATTCTTGGCGTGTCCCCCTGTGCTTACAATTCCTGCAAGCTTCATAGCGGCATCCAGCTTTATAAAATTTTCCTTTATTGAAAGCTTTATATAATCCATTATTTTATCCTCATAGGCATTGTCATATATTTGAAATCCTCTCCGTTTTCAGGATTTATAACTATTCCTGATTTAACACCGTTGAAAAGAATTTCAACCTTTTCGGTTTCGGTAGCCTTCAAAGCCTCTAATAAATGACGGCTGTTAATTCCTATTTCAAAGCTTTCGCCCTCTAATTCGGTATTAAAGGTTTCGGTTGCTCTTCCCATTGCAGTTGCAGTTGTGAAAACAACTGAATGTTCATTAAAATAACATCTTACAGGAGTAGAGAAAAACTCGGTTATAAGAAGAGAAACGCGCTCAATCGTATCTATAAGCTCTCTTGTATTAACAACTACTCTCTGTGTATGCCCTGCGGGAATAACCTTATCGTAATTTACAAATTCACCTTCAAGTAGACGGGAAATGAACTTATATCCGTTAATTTCAAAGGAAATAAGTCTGCTTCCTGCATTTATACCTACTTCCTCGGTATTTTCATCAATAAGCTTTACAACTTCGCCAAATGCCTTACCTGAAACTATAAAGGAGAACACTCCTCCTATATTAACCTTTTCCTTTCTAATAGCAAGTCTGAAACCGTCAACCGCTACAAGCTGAATATTTCCGTTTTCAACCGATACATATATTCCTGTAAGTATAGGCTTAGCGGCCTCTGTTTGAGCAGTTGAGAAAATTGTTCCTTTAACCATTTCCGAAAGTTGTTTACCGTCAATAGAAAACTTATTTCCCTCGTCAACAGAAGGCATTTCGGGAAAATCACTTGCCGCCATACCCATAATGTTAAAAGTAGCCTCTCCGCTTTTGATGTGGCAGTTTAATTTATCATCAGCCGAAATTTCAACCTGTAAGCCGTTCATTTTTCTTAAAATATCTCCGAGTAAACGGGCATTTATAACAATGTCACCCTCCTCGTCACACTTAGCGTAAAGCTCTTTTTTCATACCCATTTCAAGATTGTATGAAATAAGGGTTATTTTTCCCTGTTCGGCAGAAATTAAAATTCCTTCAAGAACCGGCATTGAAGTTTTTGCTCCTACAATTCTCTGCATTTTGTTAACGACATCAAGCAGCGCTGCGCGTTCAACTGAAAAAATCATATTTTTTCCTCCAAAAATAAATTATATAAGTAACAGTAATAATATATCAGGTTTAAAGTGTGGATAAGTTGGTACAAGCCTTTTATCATAACAAAAAACGAAACTTAATAACAAACTTGATAAAAAGTTAAAAATGTTGATAACTTTTTCTATCCACCGTTAATTTTATAACTTAACCTTTAATTAAGTTTAAAAGTGTTAATAACCGCTGTTTGATTCCTTGAGGTTTTTAATGATATCCTCAACCAAATCTTTTTCGTAAGGCTTGTCCTTTAAAAACTCTTCTATTCGGTTAACGTTGTAAAGAACAGTGGTATGATCCTTACCGAAACTTTCTCCTATTGCTTTGTAGGAAAGCTCGGTGGTTTCTCTTGCTATATACATCGCAACCTGACGCGCAAGTGCTAATGAAGCAGTTCTGCGGTTTGATAAAATATCACTTTCAGAAACATTATAGGTTTTTGCAACCTCTGAAATAATTCTTTCAACCTTTATAGGCTCGGGCTGGGTATCATTTATAACATCTCTTATAAAGCCCTGTACAACCGATATGTTAGGCTGCTTATTTTGAATAGTTATAAATGCCTGTAGTTTTTTTACAACTCCTTCAAGCTGTCGGGTATTAACCTTTATATGCTCGGCTATGTAATAGGTGAGATTTTCTTCAATTTCAATTCCCATTTGCTCGGCTTTTTTATTTATTATTCCAACTCTTGTTTCAAAATCAGGAGGGGTTATATCCGCAAAAAGTCCGCTCTCTAAACGGGAACGAATTCTATCATCAAGGGTTTTTATCTCTCTTGGCGGACGGTCAAGCGTTACTACAATTTGCTTATTGTTCTGATAGAGAGTATTAAAGGTGTTAAAGAATTCCTCCTGAGTCTGCTCCTTACCGGCAATAAAATGGATATCGTCAATAAGAAGTACATCTACACCGCGGTATTTGTTGCGGAAATCGTCCACCGTGCCCATTCCGAGCTTACCCTCATGAAGAGCCTGAATAAGCTGGTTTGTGAAATCTTCACTTCTTATATAAGCAATTTTCTTATGCGGATATTTTTTCTTAATCTGATTTTTTATAGCCAGCATAAGGTGAGTTTTTCCTACTCCCGAGGGACCGTAAATAACAAGCGGATTGTAAACTATATTCGGATTGTCCGCAACGGCAAGAGAAGCCGCGTGAGCAAAACGGTTGGTTGAACCTACTATAAAGTTATCAAAGGTGAAAAAATCTTCAAAGGTAAGCCCTGCACTGTATTCCTCAGCGCGGCGGATTTTTTCCTCTTCATCCTCAAAAACAAATTTAACCGAAATATCTATTCCCATAACCGATTTTGAGGCAGTTTGGAGAATTTCGGTGTAATTTTGCTCAAGCACACTTCTCATATAATCGTTTTTAACCGCAACGGTAAGCTCTCCGCCCTCCAAGGATATAGGCTTAAGATCTATAAGAAAGCAGTTTACCGCCTGCTCAGATATTGTTTTTTTACATTCCTCGCAAATAAATGACCAGATATCTCCGAGAGAATTTATCGGCATTTTTACATATCTCCCCTAT
>JAFUPX010000027.1 GCA_017472575.1 Clostridia bacterium
ATTTTAGAGTGAGTATATTCTAATAAACTTAAGAAGCGCGGAAATCTCTTTCCGCGCTTCTTCTTATTCTATCATTGATTTTTGCATTGCAACCAAATCCGCACTGTTTATACTGCCGTCACCATTGATATCCGCTCCCGATATATTTATATCTGACGATATCCCACAGATATATTTTTTAAGGCGCAAAGCATCAAGTATGTTAAGTGCACCGTCAAAATTAGCGTCTCCAATAACACCCGTATGAACGCAAACAGAAATATCCTTGCCGGAAAGAGGTTCGGTGTTTAAATCCAAATCTACAAAGCTGCAGTCTTCAAGATAAACCGAGGTATTCCCTGCTTTTAAGGCTTTAAAGGTTACCGTTCCGGCGGTTTCAGTAGCGCCGCCCGAAGAATCGGCTATATAAATCCGCCCATCTTTAATTCCGTAAGCCGAAGAACAGCTTACAAGCTCAAGTGCCGTACTGTCAAACCTAATATAAAACTCATAAGCATACATCGGCTCAGGCGCACTTAAGCTAAAGGTAATTTCTGTATTTTCTCCTATCTTTATTCCCGTACTTGCTGAAAGACTTCCCCCTGCGGCGCTTACGGTAAAGGTATGGAGCAGTATGATAAAAGCGGTAACAACCGCCGAAAATGAAGTTATTTTTTTCAAGATAACGCTCCCAATAAAAAAGTATATCTTTATTATATATCCGAAAGGTTTTAAAGTCAATTGCCGGAATATTCCTTTGGCATTATAACAAATAAAAATATTAGGAGTGACAGTTTTCCGAACTATCACTCCTAAACATCTTTAAGAGAATCATCCTTAAATCAGGGATTTTTTCTTATGCTGTTGTTTCGGGATATTCTATCTTTTTAACCTTAAACTGATTTACAGCGTATTTATTAATTTCAGTGCCGAGCTTTTCAGCCTCTTTTTTGATAAGCTCGTCATATTCGTCATCCGCAATCAAATGTCTTACAGATAAATCAAGGTTTTTAAGATAATACTCATCAGCGGTTATATCCTGCTTTACTATGATAACAAGACCTGCTTCGTCATCCAGCTCAACAAGCTTTACTTCACCTACAGCCATATCCTTTGCATCGTCAAAATAATCCGATTCATAGGTCGTGTCATCGGCTCCTAAAACGCTGGCATACTTATCCTTTGGTGCATCCTCAGTATCCTCGGAGGTTGTTTCCTCGTCAGTCGTTCCGTTATGCTCCTTATAGATTTCCTCAAAGGTTCTTGTTCCGTTCTTCAAAGCCTCAACATAGCCGTTAAAGGTTTCTTTGGTTGTTGTTATATCAGCTTCCTCAAGGTCGGTAAAGCTGGCTTCAAGAACATTTGCTGTGATAAAGTTCTCAACCATTTTTTCCTTAACGGTTTCTGCTGCAATTTCCTTTTCGCCGCCCTCGCCGTAAAGGTGCTCAAAATAAAGACCCGAATAGTAAGAGTCGGTCATATACTGCTTGTATGTTTCGTAGCCGACGCCGTTCGGCTCATAAAATGTGCTGTAGCCGTAGCTGTTCCAATAATAATCCGCATAGCTTTCAACCTGGGAAAGGTCTTCCTCGCTGATTTCAAGCTCATTTTCTTCGCAAAGGGTTTTGTAAGCGGCTATCTTTTCAAGATTTTCAATAGCGGTATCCTTAACCCAATCAACAAAATTCTTATCGTCTATCTTTTCGGAATAATAATCGGTTTCTTCTTCGTCCTCTGATTCTGTTTCTTCCTCACCGTCAGACTCCTCTGCCAATGCTTCGTCAACCTTAGTTCTGGCCTCCCCGTCAGCATTCATAAGGGCGCACATATAGTAAGCGGAGGTAAACTCCCAGTCCCCTACTGTTACGGCAATCTCACCCTGCTTGTGACAGCCCGCAAAGCTGAGCAATATTGCAAGTGACATCATCACTGCTGATAACTTCTTTATAATTTTCATATTCCTTCCTCCGAATATTTAAATCTATAATAAAATAATTATATAACAAGATTTCTAAAAAGTCTACACAAATTTGTAAATAAACTTATAACGCTTTGGAAAGCTCTGCTACAAGCTCGTTCATTTTTTGACCGTTTTTAAGTCTTATAACATAGGTAGGCTTATCATCTGCCCTTAATAAAAAGCGGTTTCCGAAATAAGCTGACAG
>JAFUPX010000028.1 GCA_017472575.1 Clostridia bacterium
CTAAAGCCTTTGCTCTTTCAGGGAAGGTTGTATCGCATACTCCAAAGCAGAACTGAGAAAGGTGGGGAATGTTTGAGCGATAGGGCAAGATTTTAGCCCCTGCCGGCATAATATGGTCGGTAGTGATATTATCTCCAACCTTTAAAACAAGCTCAGCAGAAAGACTGTCATTTTGGGGTCTCGCCTCGGGGAAAGGCTTAATGTTGGGACCTCTTAGTACTTCAAGCTCAGCAGCCTCAGCCTCACTTGCAGGAGCAATAACTGCGTTATCATTTATCTTAAACGCATCGGGCATCTTTATTTCGGGCATATCGCCTAAAAGCCTTGGGTCGGTTATCTCGCCTGTAAGAGCCGCTGCAACCGCTGTTTCGGGAGATACAAGGTAAACCTTGCCGTCAGCAGTTCCGCTTCTGCCCTCGAAATTACGGTTAAAGGTTCTGAGAGATACACCTGCGGAATTCGGAGAGAAGCCCATTCCGATACAGGGACCGCAAGCACATTCAAGCACACGCGCTCCGCTTGCAATTATATCACTTAATGCGCCGCAGTCAGCAAGCATTGTAAGAACCTGCTTTGAACCGGGAGAAATCGAAAGGCTTACCTTTGGAGATATGGTCTTTCCCTTTAACAACGCCGCAACCTTAAGCATATCGAAAAGAGATGAGTTTGTGCAAGAGCCTATGCAGACCTGATCTACAGCGGTTCCCTTTAAGGACTCAACCGTTACTATATTGTCAGGGCTGTGAGGACAGGCAATAAGCGGCTTTAACTCAGAAAGATTGATATCAATAACCTTATCGTAAACCGCATCAGGGTCACTTGCAAGAGGAATATAATCCTCGCCTCTGCCCTCTGCCTCTAAGAATGCCTTGGTAATTTCATCAGAGGGGAATATTGAGGTCGTGGCTCCAAGCTCAGTTCCCATGTTGGTTATGGTTGCTCTTTCGGGAACAGAAAGGCTCTTTATACCCTCTCCGCCCCATTCAATTATAGCTCCTACTCCGCCCTTAACCGAAAGTATGCGAAGAATTTCAAGGCTTACATCCTTTGCTGTAACAAAGGGATTTAACTTACCTGTAAGGTTAACCTTATACATCTTAGGCATTGTTATATAGTAAGCGCCGCCGCCCATTGCAA
This sequence comes from Clostridia bacterium, assembly GCA_017472575.1. Classification (GTDB taxonomy): domain Bacteria; phylum Bacillota; class Clostridia; order Oscillospirales; family Acutalibacteraceae; genus UBA737. Next base: position 1,138 of record JAFUPX010000028.1, read on the forward strand.
CAGCAACATCAAGTCCGCCTGCTCCCATAGCAAGCATACCGATACCACCGCCTGTGGGGGTGTGGCTGTCAGACCCGATAAGAGTCTTGCCCGGCTTGCCGAAGCGCTCAAGATGAACCTGATGGCAAATTCCGTTACCGGGACGGGAGAAATAAATACCGTGCTTTTTAGCAACAGACTGGATATAACGGTGGTCGTCAGCATTTTCAAAGCCGGACTGCAGGGTGTTATGGTCGATATAAGCAACACTACGCTCGGTCTTTACCCTTTTAAGACCCATAGTTTCAAACTCTAAGTATGCCATTGTTCCGGTGGCGTCCTGAGTTAAGGTCTGGTCTATTTTAAGAGCGATTTCGCTGCCGACGGTCATATCGCCGCTTATCATATGTTCTTTAATAATTTTCTGTGCTATTGTGTATCCCATTACTGTTTTCCTTTCTTCTTTATATGCGTATGTGCGTTTTCTATGTGTTCAAGGGTTGCTTTGCTTGCCGCTGCAGAATCTCCTGCGGCAATAGCCTCGAAAATACTTCTGTGTTCCTTTACAGATTGTGTTGCTCTGCTACCGCTCTCAACCGAAATACGGCGGTACTTCTGTATTTTCTTATGCAGAGGAACAAGAGTATCATAAAACGCGGTTGAGCCGCAAAGCTGATAAATCATATAATGGAAGCGGTTATCCATCTGCTTTATCTGCTCTGCATCGTGCTTTTCAAGATAGAATTCCTGAAGCTCCAGCGTTTCGCGAAGACTTTCCAGCTGTTCTTTGCTTCTGCGCTCAGCCGCAAAAGCCGCCGCTATACATTCTATATTTTTTCTTATAAGAAAAATATCCTCAAGGTCTCTTTCGGTTATACCTAAAACCAATGAGCCCTTGCCGGTCTCCTCAATTATGTGCTCCTGCTCAAGTCTTCTTAAGGCTTCTCTTATAGGAGTGCGGCTTACACCGAGCTCAGCGCTTAGCTTACTTTCGGTTAAAATCTCTCCCCTTTGATATTTTCCGCTTAATATATCGGTTTCCATTCTTTCGAAAACCTGATCGGCAAGAGATACTGTTTTATGCTGTATCATACTTAACTCCTTAAAAATCTATTTCCTGAAAGCTCTTCGATTTTCTTCTCTAACTCAGAGTTTGAAAGTGCGGTTTGTCTGCCATCCTCATACTCCCTGTCAATCCATTCCTTAAGGGAGACTACAAGCGCATCATTCTTTGATATCTTCTTATCACCCGAAAGGCGGTAGTTGGTGTTTATCCAATAAGCTATTCCGGCAAGACCTGATGTTTTACTCACAGCAACCGATGCCGGACGGTTAAGCAGCTTATCCGTATCAAAAATATTGTATATTTCCTGATCCTTAAGCATACCGTCCGCGTGAATTCCGGCTCTTGTAACATTGAAATTCTGACCTACAAAGGGTGTCATCGGAGGAAGAGTATATCCCATTTCCTTTTGGAAATATTCGGCGATTTCGGTTATAACGGTTGTGTCCATACCGTCAAGCGAGCCTTTGAGCGACGCATACTCCATAACCATAGCCTCAAGCGGAACATTACCTGTTCTTTCCCCTATTCCAAGCAATGAGCAGTTAACCGCGCTTGCTCCGTAAAGCCATGCCGTTGAAGCATTGGCAACCGCCTTGTAGAAATCGTTGTGACCGTGCCATTCAAGCATTTCGCTCGGCACATCCGAATAATGCTGCAATCCGTAAATTATACCCGGTACGCTTCTCGGAAGAGCAACCTCCGGATAAGGCACACCGTAGCCCATGGTATCGCAGGCTCTTATCCTTACGGGTATTCCCGCATCCTTGGACATTTTCATAAGCTCGTTAACAAAAGGAACAACAAAGCCGTAAAAATCCGCTCTGGTTATATCCTCTAAATGGCATCTCGGCATAACTCCTGCCTCAAATGCCTCGGCAACAGCGGCTAAGTAACCATCCATAGCCTGCTTTCTGGTTTTCTTTAATTTTTTGAAAATATGATAGTCACTGCACGAAACCAGAATTCCTGTTTCGCGGATACCCAAATCCTTAACAAGCTTGAAGTCCTCCTTGCTTGCCCTTATCCAGGTTGTAATCTCAGGGAACTTTAAACCTAATTCCTGACATTTCGCGATAGCTTCCCTATCCTTTTTGCTGTAAACAAAAAATTCGGTCTGACGGATTATTCCATAAGGACCGCCCAACCTTGACATAAATTTATAAAGCTCAACTATCTGCTCCACCGTATACGGCTCAACCGATTGCTGACCGTCCCTCAGGGAAGTATCGGTTATCCATATATCCTTCGGCATTCCCATCGGAACGCGGCGGTGGTTGAATGCAATTTTGGGGACATCCTCGTATGTATAAAAATCCCTGTATAAATTCGGCTCCTCTACATCCTGTAAGGAATACTTGTAATTATCCTGCTCAAGAAGATTTGTTTTATTTGATATCTCAAGCATAGTTTCACCTCTTTTGTATAGCTGTATACAATTATACCTGCATAAATATAATTTGTCAACCGCATTTATAAAAATATATATGCCGATTCAGCACTTTTTATTGATTTTCTGTTGATTTATCGTTATGGTTGAGGTGTAATAGTGATAAAAATTAAGCGGAGCAATCGCTCCGCTTTTTAATCATATACCTTGACTTATAATTTCATTCCAAACAGTTTTGTGTTGGAATTTTATTGATTCATCAACTTTTAATAATTCTACATAACGGTCAATAAATTCTGCTGGTTCTGTCACAAGACGCAGGTAATATTTAAGTGTAGTATAAACACCGTTTACAATTACTTGGCATCCATGAATTTGAGCAATTCTTTGGATTTCCAAATCTATTGCATCCCAATCCGCGGAATCCATATTAGCTGTTGTCAATAAATAATAGCGTTCTGTGTTGTAAATTTTAAATTTTTCATATGCATCTGTAACAAGCTGACGAGTGATTTGAATTTCGTGCTTTATCTCAACGCCTTCAAATGCCGTACCGTTTTCATTGTTTACATCAATATCACCAATACGACCAGATTGCGCATCTGCTGAATTGTGAGATACCAAAGGACAAAGCTCCTTATCTTTAAATCTCGCTAATTGTCCCATCATACATTGATATGCCGCATAAATTGCTAATGTTGGTAAACGAGATGCACCTGCACAAGTGTATCGGTAAGTAAAGTGTTTTTCAAGCAATTTAATAATTTTAGATATTGATAGACTATGAGGTTTTGCCAATTCAATACTTAAATCATCACGCTGTTTTATAAGCAGTTTAAAAAAGTACAGTAAAACATCATTGGCACTTAAACCTTGCACCTGCACTCTGTCAAGAACATACAAAAAAGCAGTTTTTACTTTTTTGGGAGTAATGTTACCCGGATAATTGAAATCATAAGGATGAGTCTGTTCAAAAGAACGTGTTAACCATCCAGACTCTGCCATCGCAGGAAAACTTACAGACTTTAAAAACGGTGTAATACAATCTTTGTCGATTGTTCTACCTGCAAAACCATTAGGTATTTTTGCTTGATGATTTCTAATATCTTGTTCAGGTTCTACAATTTTATGAACAAGTAATGTGGTCAATACTGCCACCATTCCTTTGTTGTTTTCAGAACGCGCAACAAGTAGTTCAATTTGTTCCGCATCCTCTTGCGGCATTGTTGTTGTATAATCGTTTTCAGCAGTTGCTTCCAATGCACGATTATATACATCATTTAGTATTTCGTTATGATTCGGCAATCTGCTCACCTCCAAAGAATTGATTGTTAATTTCTTCTGCAACCGATTTTATCATGGGAATACAAACAGAATTTCCTAACTGTTTATACTGTTCTCCGATAGAACTAACTTTCACATATGTTTCAGGGAAACCCATAATCCGCCAACATTCATTGATTGTCAATTTCCTTACACGATTATCAGTAGTTAAAATAAAGTATCTACCGGATGATTCTTGTGAGGGTAATGTTGGATGAATACCAAGCACAGAGTAAATTCGGTTTGGTTGTTTATGCACTCTTGATAGATGCTCTGTACCAGGTCTGACACCAACTTTGCGGATTGATTTGTTTCTATATCCGGCGAAAATCAAACCAGAGCCAGGTTGTTGTTTAGGATTTTCTATCAAGGTATATTCATTCTCATTTAGATATTCAAATTCTACATCTGTATCTAACGATTCAAGCAACCTGCTTCTTGGAACAGTTTTTAATTTATCAAAATTAAACTTACCAACTAATGAACCAATAATTATAATTCGTTCACGATTTTGCGGAACACCGAAATCAGCACCATTTAATACTTTCCAAGATACAGAATATCCAAGCTCAATTAATTTATCAAGAATGGCTTGCAATGTTTTACCGCCATTATGGTGTACCAAATGTTTTACATTTTCAAGAAATACAACAGGTGGCTTTTTCTCATTAAGTATTCTGCATATATCAAAAAATAATGTTCCTCTGGTATCATCAAAACCTTTTTGTTTTCCAGAAATACTAAACGGCTGACAAGGAAATCCAGCACACAAAATATCGTGGTCTGGAATAGATTTTTCGTCAATTTGAGTTATATCACCATATGGCAACTCACCAAAATTTTCATAATAGGTTCGCTGACATTCTGTATTTATATCACTGGAGAAAACACATTCAAAGCCTTGTGCATCCATACCCAAACGGATTCCGCCAATACCACAAAACAAGTCAATAAACTTGACTATAGCCAATGTATTCCCTCCTACAAACATTTTTTTCAGTATACCACAATTATTTACTTCTTTCAAGGTTTTTCTACTTTTATGTTTGAGATTAAGTTAAGGCAGGAATAGCTGTCATACTTTTGGCAATCTTACTCCTTAAAAAGTAAGTTTTTAACCGCATTTTTTGTATGCTTTTCGTGGCTACAGTATGATTTTTGTCATACCGCTATTTCTTGTATTGCAATTAAACTCAACCATATACCATAATTGCGAAACAAGCTTAGTAAATAAACGATAGAACCGACTTAAAAAAAGTCGGTTCTATCGTTTTATATCTTCTTTAATTTGTTTTTTAAGTTCTTCTAAGGAGGAGAACTTTTTTTCTTCCCTTAAAAAGCTTATAAGGGATATTTTTATATCTTTTCCGTAAAGATTTCCGCTAAAATCCTCTATATAAGTTTCACTTATTATAAAATCGGCAGGATAGGTTGGTCGCACTCCTATATTCGTTATTCCCGAATACTGCTTTTCATCAATATAAACCTTTGTTTTATATACTCCGAATTTAGGTTTAACAAGGTCGGCAGGATATTGCTGATTAATTGTTGGAAAACCGATTGTTCTTCCCCGTTTATCCCCCGAAATAACGGTTGAAACAAAGGAAAAGCTGTCCATTAATAATTTGTTGGCGGCTTCAACCTCACCCATCATTAAAAGCTTTCTTATTCTGGTTGAAGAAATAACCTCGCCATCCTCTGTTGCAGGCGGACAGCAGCGCAAAATTATTTTATTTTCTTTACAGAAGCTCTCAAGCATAGCTGTATCCCCTTTTGCTTCCTTTCCAAAGCGGTAATTAAAGCCGCATGAAATAAGCGAGGGAGAAAACTCCTTTTTAAGAAATAAAAGAAAATCTTCGGCAGACATATCCTTAACATTGTTAAAATCAAGGATATGAATATCATCTATGCCAAGCTGTTTTATAATTTTTATCTTTTCCTCAGGTAGGTTTAAAAGCTCCTTATTTGCTTTCAAAACAGACTTAGGCGGATTTAAAAACATAACCGCGATTTTTTTATAACCTGAGGGAATATCCAACACCTGTCTGTGTCCTTTATGGACACCGTCAAAGGTGCCTAGCGCAACAGCAACTTTTTCTTGCTTAGGATAATTAATTATACACCTAATTTTCAAAAGCTGCTTTTCGGTATCAGCCTCTCCTATACCTAAAAACAAATCATTGTTTTTTACTCTGAAAAGCTCGCCGTTTGAAATGCTTTCGGTGCGGAGCCTATCAAGGCTGAGCTGTCCACCGTTGCAGAATCTTACCGCCTGTTTATCGGTAACGGTAACTCCCCTTAAATGCTTTACTGCAATCTCTTCGCTTAAAAGAAAATCGGAGATATTCTCCTGTGTAAGATTATCCAAATCAACACATTCCTCAACCGAAAATCCTGCAGCCTTTGTACGGCATAAAGCGGTAAGCGTTGCTCCGCAGCCTAAATAATCTCCGATATCCATAGCAAGAGAGCGAATATATGTGCCCTTTGAAACCTTTGCCGAAAATTCAAACTCATTATTTTCAAGCTCTTTTGTAATTTTAAGTGAATAAATTTCCACTTCCCTTTCGGGTATTTCCACAGTTTCCCCTCTCTTGCCAGCTTATAAAGAGGAACTCCGTCCTTCTTTAATGCGCTGTACATAGGAGGGGTCTGCTTGATTTTTCCGACAAACTTTGATACGGCTTCTTTTAATATTTCCGGTGTTATGTTAACTGATTGTTCCCTTAAAACCTTTCCTGTTATATCGCCTGTATCTGTTACGGTTCCAAGTTTTACTCTCGCGGTATACTCCTTGTCCGCTTCAAGCATATACGAGCAAAGCGCAGTAGGTCTGCCTACAAAAACAGGTAAAACACCGGTTGCCATAGGGTCAAGAGTTCCTGTATGACCCACACGCTTTTCGCCCGTAAGTCTTTTAACAGCGGCAACCGCTTTGTAGGATGTTATTCCTTCACCCTTTTTTAGAAGAAGTAACCCCTGCATACGATTCCTCCATAACTTCCTTTACAGCCCTTAATGCCTTTTCCTTAACAGTTTCAAGGCTGCCTTCAACCTTAGCGCCCGCTGCACCCTTATGTCCGCCTCCGCCGAGTTTTTTACAAATCTCAGAAGCATCCAGCGGAGGATAAGTGCGCAGTGATATCTTGAATAAATTATCGTCGGTCTGTTTTATGGTTATTCCTGCTTCAACACCCTCAACACTTCTGGAAATTACCGCTATACCTTCAAGCTCAGTTCCGCTGCAGCCTGTTTTTTCCTGCATTTCACTTGTTACAGCAAGTACCATACATTTATTTGCAAAATGGAATTCAGCCGAATCAAGAACAAGTCTTTCAAGCTCTAAAAGGTTACGGGATTTGGTATCAAACATCAGCTTGTTGATTTCGGGAGCATCAATATTATACTCATAAAGATGAGAAATAATAAGGTGAGTTTTTGCCGTTACATTGGAATATTTGAAACAGCCGGTATCGGTTGCTATTCCTGTATACAAAGCCTTTGCGGTTACATCGTTGATATTTACCTTCATTTTATGCAAAAGCTCAAATATACTTTCGGCTGTTGCAGAGGCATCCGCATCAAGATAAAGATTTTTAGCAAATCTTGTATTTGAGATATGGTGGTCAATATTAAGATCAACCTCTTCTCCGAATTCCTCCTCCAATGCTCCAAGAAGCTGTTTATCCGCCACATCAACCGCTATAACGGTTGAATTTTGTCGGGTTACGTGGTCGGTTGCCCTTGCGAAATAACCGTATTTCTTCGGAATTACATCAGGACATATAACACAGGCGGTTTTACCGATTTCTTTAAGTCCGTAATAAAGTGCATAGGCTGAGCCTAAGGTATCCCCATCTGGCGAAGCGTGAGTAAGAATTATATAGTTGTCGTGCTTTTTTAAAAATCCTGCCGTCTGCCTGAGGCTGAGCTCATTGCATCCGTTTATATTATTTTTCACCATCGTTTTTCTCTCCGTTAAAGGACGCGATAATTCTGGATATATCTGCGCTCTTTTCAATGGAATTATCCGCAATAAATCTAAGCTCAGGCACCTTGCGGAGCTTGAGTCTTGCTCCTAATTCGCGGCGCAAATAGCCGGAGGCTCCTTTCAGAGCCTTAACCGACTGAACCGTTGCCTCATATCCTTCAATCGCGCTTACATATACAGTGGCATAGGATAAATCTCCTGAAACATCCACTTTAACAATACTTAAAAGCTTGCTTACCCTAGGGTCCTTTACTTCTCTTAAAAGCTCGGATAGGGCAATCTTAACATCTGAGGTTATGCGGTTTATTTTAAATCCTGCCATCAGTCTCTGTACTCCTCCATAATGAAGGCTTCAAAAACGTCGCCCTCCTTGATATCCGAGAACTTTTCAAGACCGATACCGCATTCGTATCCCTGTGCTACTTCCTTAACATCATCCTTAAAGCGGCGCAGAGAATCAATCTTATCCTCAGCGATAACAATACCGTCACGAACAATTCTTATCTGAGCGGCTCTTGACACCTTACCGTCAGTTACATAGCATCCGGCAATAGTTCCTACATTTGAAATCTTATAGGTATCGCGAACCTCAATAGTTCCGATAATATTTTCTCTGAACTTAGGAGCCAGCATGCCCTTCATAGCGGCTTCAATTTCCTCGATACAGTCGTAAATAATGCGGTACATACGCATATCAACACCGTCTTTCTCAGCGGCGGCCTTTGCAACCGCGTCCGGACGGACATTAAAGCCTACTATAATAGCACCTGAGGTTCTTGCGAGCATAACGTCGGACTCGTTAACTGCACCGACACCGCCGTGAATAACAGATACTCTTACCTCATCATTTGAAAGCTTTTCAAGGCTCTGCTTAACCGCCTCTACGCTTCCCTGAACATCAGCCTTAACTATAATGTTAAGCTCCTTTAAATCTCCCTCATTAAGCTGAGAGAAAAGGTTATCAAGAGTTACCTTCTGCTTGGCGTTGTTTATATCGTCCTTAATCTTCTGCTTGCGCTGCTCAACCAGCTGGCGGGCAAGTCTTTCGTCCGAAACAGCGTCAAAGCTGTCGCCGGCATCGGGAGTTTCTGCAAGACCGGTAATCTCAACCGGAACGGAGGGACCTGCTTGCTTTAGTGTCTTTCCGTTTTCGTTAGTCATAACTCGAACTCTGCCGACAGAGGTTCCTGTAACGATTATATCGCCTGATTTAAGTGTACCGTTCTGAACAAGCAGGCTTGCAACAGGGCCTCTGCCCTTATCAAGTCTTGCCTCGATAACTACACCCTTGGCGCGGCGGTCGGGATTAGCCTTAAGCTCCATCATTTCAGCAACAAGGAGTATGTTTTCAAGAAGCTTGTCAATACCCTCATGAGTCTTTGCAGAAACGGGAACGCAGATAACATCTCCGCCCCATTCCTCAGGAACTATTTAATGCTCTGTTAACTGCTGGAGAACCCTGTCAGGGTTAGCCTCCGGCTTATCCATTTTATTTATAGCCACGATTATCTGAACCTTTGCAGCCTTAGCGTGGTTGATAGCTTCAATGGTTTGTGGCATTATACCGTCATCCGCGGCAACTACCAAAACCGCGATATCCGTAGCCATAGCTCCGCGCTGACGCATAGATGTAAACGCAGCGTGTCCCGGAGTATCAAGGAAGGTAATGTCCTTACCCTCACAGTTAACCCTGTAAGCACCTATGTGCTGAGTTATTCCGCCTGCCTCGGTGTCAGTAACAGCGGTGTTGCGGATAGCGTCGAGCAATGAAGTCTTACCGTGGTCAACGTGACCCATAACAACAACGACGGGGTCTCTCGGCTTTAAGTTTTCCTCGGTATCCTCGGTATCGTCCATAATCTGGTCTTCAATCGTTACAACAACAGCCTTTTCAATTTTTGCTCCCATTTCGGTTACAACGATTTCGGCGGTATCGTAATCAATAACCTGATTTACGGTTGCCATCATACCGAGCTTAAGAAGCTCCTTGATAACCTCTGCAGCAGTCTTTTTAAGAGCGGCAGCAAGCTCGCCTACTGTGATTTCTTCGCCTACTGTAACCGTAATCGGGGTTTTCTTTATGCGCTCAAGCTGCATTCTTCTGAGCTTATCAGCCTCGGTCTCACGCTTTGCACCCTGAGGGCGGCGGTAATCCTGAGACTTCTGCTTAATCTTCTGCTTTCTCGAATAGTTATCCTTCATCGAGTTAGCAGGAGCAATTCTTTCATATTTTTCGTTATATTTATCAATATTTACATTAGATGTTCTGGTATCAACATGGCGAATCTGAGCAGGACCTCTGTTAGGTGCTTCGCCGTGCTTTTTCTCCTTTTTCGGGGGAGCAACCAGCGGTTCATCAACAGCCTTAGTTTCAGGCTTAGGCTCTGCCGGCTTTTCTTTTCTTTCCGGCTCTGCCTTTTTAACCTCTTTTTTAGGCTCTTCCTTCTTAATTTCAGGCTTTGTTTCCTTTTTAGACTCTGGCTTTTCTGCTGCGGCAGGCTTTGTTTCCTTTTTCTCGGCAGTCTTCTTTTCTGCCTTTTTATCAGGCTCTGAGGCTTCCTTTGCCGCATCCTGAGCGGCAGCAGCAGCCTTTAACTGCTCTAAGATTGCCATTTGCTCCGCAAGACGCTTATTCTTTTCGTCCTCTCTTTGCTTTGCGGCGGCGGCATGAGCGTCTGCTCCGGTTGCAAAATACTCGTCAAAGCTTTTAACCTGATGCTGTTTTGTTAAAACATCAAAAACAACGGCAATTTCCGTTTCATTAAGGGCGGCTCCCGATTTCTTGTCAATACCCGCCGCCTCGCTCAAAACAGCGGTTATATCCTTGGAAGCAAGCCCGAAATCCTTAGCAATTTCGCTTACCTTATATTTATTCGTCATTAGCGTTTCCTCCTTGTGTATGCTCCTTTAAAAGAGTGTTTGCAAATCCGCTGTCATTCACGGAAATAACGCCGCATTTACGGCCGACAGCGTGCGATAAGGTTTTTATATCAATTCCGTTAAGGGAGATAGCTTTAACGGAAGCTTTATCACAGTGAAAGATAATTTCCTTGGTTGTTTTTGCAGATACATCCTCAGCAATTACAGCAAGCCTTGCCTTACCTGCTTTAACGCTGCTAACAACAGCCTCAAAACCGAACGAAAGCTTTCCTGACTTTGCTGCAAATCCCAGCAAGGTTAATATTTTTTCATTCAATTTCTTTAAAACTCTCCTCAAGAGATTTATAAACCGCATCAGGAACAGCCGTTTCAAAGGCTCGGTTTACGGCACCTGTTTTAATTGCCTTTTTCAAGCAATCCCCGTTCTTACAAATATATGCACCCCTGCCGTTTACCTTTCCCACAGTATCGAGCTTTATTTCGCCATGCGCGGTTTTAACTATGCGCACAAGCTCTTTTTTAGGCTTCATTTCTCTGCATCCGACACACATTCTCATCGGAATTTTCTTAACACCCATTATTCTTTCACCTTTACCATATTATTCTCCGAAAAATCCGCTTTCGGGGTGAATATCTATCTTCCAGCCTGTAAGTCTTGCAGCAAGACGAACATTCTGACCCTTATTGCCTATTGCAAGGGAAAGCTGGCTTTCGGGTACGCTTGCCTTGCAAACCTTAGGCTCAGTACTCTCTATCTCAACCGAAACAACCTTTGCGGGAGAAAGTGCTTCTGAAACAAAAGCAACAGGATCCTCGCTGTACTTAACGATATCAATTTTTTCTCCAGCTAACTCTTCAACTATCTTGTTAACTCTGGCGCCTCTCGGACCTATGCAAGCACCTACCGCGTCTATCTCGCTGTTTGCAGACCATACAGCCATCTTTGTTCTGGAGCCTGCCTGACGGGAAATTGACTTAATCTCGATTGTTCCGTCAAATATCTCAGGGACCTCGGTTTCAAACAGCCTTTTTACAAGACCCGGATGTGTTCTTGAAAGCATTATTTTGGGTCCTCTTTCGGTTTCCTTAACATCAACTACATAAACCTTGATGTGGTCGCCCTCTTTTAATACCTCATCGGGAACCTGCTCTAATTTGGGCAGTGTTGCTTCATTATGTCCTATTGTAAGAATAGCATTACCTGTTTTGGGGTCTATTCTCTGAACAACGGCAGTTACAAGCTCTCTGTTATGACTCTGGAACTCTGCTAAAGCCTGACCGCGCTCCGCTTCCCTTACACCTTGTCTGAAATTGTTCTTGGAGTTCTGCGCTACAACTCTGCCGAATTTTTTAGTGTCCAGCTTAATGTCAATAAAGCCCTCGGCAACAGCCTTTGCGTCTATAGCGGCGGCATCCTCTTTGGAAATCTGAGTATACGGGTCTTCAACCTCGTCAACTATTTCCTTGCGCGCGGTAACACTGAAAACCTCGTTTTCAGTGTCTATAATGCAAGAAACAATATCGTTTCCGCCGTAATCCTTGCGGGCGGCAACAACTATCGCATCCGCTATTTTTTCAGCTATAAATTCCTTGGGTATTCCGCGTTCCTCCTCCATAAGACGAAGAGCCTCGAAAAACTCCTTATTGTCCTTTTTTTCCTTTGCTGTCATTCTTCTTGCCATTTTTCTCTATTCCTCCTAAAAATCACAGACATTTGCCTTGGATATGTTTTGCTTTTCAAATGCTTTTTCGCCGCTGTCTGTTTCGAGAATGAGTACCTCTCCGTATTCCTTTAAAACACCCTCGTATTCCTTAACAGAATCTACAGCGCGGTATAGCCTGACCTTGATTTTCTCCCCTAAGTATTTTTCAAAATGCTCAGGCCTTGAAAGTTCTCTTTCTATTCCGGGAGAGCAAACCTCAAGATAATAGGATTTATCAATAGGGTCTGCTTCATCAATAACAGGGTCAATAGCGTGAGAAACATTGGTACAGTCATCAATGGAGATGCCTTCCTCCTTATCAATAAACACCCTTAGATACCAGGATGCGCCCTCTTTTAAAAAGCGGACGTCCCAAAGGCTTACACCCTGCGACTCAACCGTTTCTTTAATAAGCGAGAAAACCCGCTCGGCAGCATTTGCCATACTCATCATCCTTTACATAATAAAAGTGAGCGGGCTGACCCACTCACCTTTCTTACTTCATCTTTTGGTATTATAACACCGTATTTTAAAAAAATCAAGTATTTTTATAAATTATTATTCTGCAGACGTAACTCCTGATGAAGCTTCTTCGCCTGTAAAGGAATTAATATAAATTTTTACCGCGACCTCCGTATTTACCGCAGAACCGTATGCCGGCTCCTGCTCTAAAACTACATCGGGTTCTTTATCAGGATTATATTTCTGAACTACCTCAATATTATCATAAAGAAATCCCTGCTTTAAAAGCTCCATTTTAGCGTTTGTTTCATCGAGACCTACAACATTTGCAATTTTGATTTCCTTAGCACCGAGGCTTATTACAACCTCAACCGTAGTTCCCTTTTCAACATTTGTTCCCGCCACAACGTTCTGGGAAACGATAGTTCCCTTTGCAAATTTATCCGAATACTCCTTGCCCTTTATAACAAACTGGAATTTTTCGTATTCCTCGTTTTCGGTATCCAAAAGGTCGGAAAAATATTTTCCTGATAAATCGGGTACGGAATATAGCTTTACATCAACCGCGGCACCGCTGTCCACCGTACCGATAGCGGCAACACTTGGGGTATATTCCGAGCTTTCGCTGCTCACAGCACTCGAAGTATCCTTCTCGGGGAACAGCTCATCCTTGAAAACCGTTGTTGCAAGAACAGCCGCTACAACGATAAACACCACAGCCGTGCAAACAGCAGAAATAGCCGCATATTTAGCGGATTTGCCCTTTTTAGGCTGTTCAGCCTTTTCTTCTTTTTTAACGGTAACCTTTTTAGCTGTAGAACTCACCGCTTTTTTTTCAACCTGAACCGAAGCAATTTCACCGTTAATAAGCTCATTTTTAAGAAGCTCCATATTTGCGGTACGCTCTAAGGGTATTACCTGCAAGCCGTTTGCAAGAGCAGACAGAACATTATGCGGTATTTCCTCTGCCGCTTTAGCAGGAATTGTCATTGCATCCTTTTCAAGTCTGGCAACAGCCTCTGGAGGTACTGTTCCGATAAGGGTTCTGAAAAGTGTAGCGCAAAGGCTGTAAACATCAGTATACTTATCATCATGCAGACCTTCTATGCCATACTGCTCAGCCGCGGCATATCCGGGGAAAAGCTGGGCGGTAAGTCCTGAATTATTTCTTCTTATTCCCTTAACCGACACCCCTGTCAAGTGAAGCTTTCCGTCTCTTCCGACAAGAATTGTTTCGGGAGAAATACCTCTGTGTATTATCCCGTTATCGTGAAGCTGTTTTACAGCGTCAATAAGAGGAACAAAGAGAGGCTTAACCTGCTCCCATTTTAACGTACCGCCGTTGCGGGTTAAAAATTCACGCAGGGTTATTGAAGGTATGCTTTTAAATATCGCATATACTGTTCCGTTTTCCTCAAAAACCGCAGTTGCCGAAACAATACAAGGGTTTTGCAAGGAAATAAGAGTTTTATTAATTTCAAGAAAATCCATAAGCCCCTCGTTAAACGGATACTCGCATCCCTTAACGATAGAAACGGTTTTATCAGGGTTTCGCTTTGCGTTTCCTTTAGGAAAATATTCTCTTATATTAACAATGGAATTGTCTCCGTTGTCCCAGCCGATATAGGTTATGCCCTCACCATTTGAGGAAATATATTTTCCAACAAGATATCTGTCATTTATCCAAAAGGATGTAGGTAAACTGTCGTCCGGATTTTTAGTTGTACTGTCATATCCGCAGATAGGACAAATTTTTTCTCCTCCGTTGTCATTCATACAACCAAGGCAAAGTCTTTCGGTACTAATCATAAATTACCTCCGAAATATTTTATTATATAATGATAATAAATTAAAATAAGAATGTCAAGTAGGGACAGGTATTCACCTGAGGACCTACGGTTTTAAATAAACAATAATTTACTTTTTAACCGCTACTTTTGTCTTCGGTGCCGCTGTTTTCTTCTTGCGGCGGCGAATCTTAGGAACTAATAAAACCTTTTTAAAAACACAGGTATGCCTTGGAGTTACCAACCTATCCTCATGAAGAGAACCAAAATACCAATGAGAAAATTTGCAGGAGCGTCCTATTTCCTCAAGATATCCGTTTAGTTTGTTTACCCTATCGATATTGCCCGAGCGCAGAAGCATCGCACTCTTTACAAGCGAGGGCGGCTCATGAGTGATGATATAGTCAACCTTGCAGTCAGCCTCATCTAATCTCTTGGCACCGTCCGCCATTTCATAGGGCGAAGGCTCCTCGTTCCTCCACCACAGCCCGTATTCAACACGCATATCCTTATCAGTGCTTTCTCCGCCGCCGAAGGTGAAAAAGCTGTTACCGTCAATTTCGAAAATCTGACCGCGCATTAAATGAATAAGGTTTCCCTTTATTCGATGCACCATTCCGCCGTGCCAATATGTAACCCTGCTTTTATTTATTGTATCAAGGTTATCGTGAGTGCCGTCAATAAAAGCGGTTACAAATCTTCTGGTTGCAAGAAAGTCGATAACCTGCTTTTCGGTTTTGGAGCCATCGAATATATATCCAAAATCTCCGCAGACTATAAGCACATCTCCGCTTTTAAGCTTTCTGAAGCCACGGTCATAAAGCCGTTCGAGGTCGCCGTGCATATCTCCGGTTACATAAACCAAAATTTCCGCCTCCTTTTTTTAAATTCGGTCTTTTATTTAGAGAAAAAGTAATGTATAATAGTTTTAGTAAACCTATTATACTATATAAACGGTGATATTTCTATGAAAAAAAGAATAATTTCTTTTATTTTTACAATATTGGTATGCCTTACCTGTGTTTTTTCACCCTTAACCGCATCTGCTTACGAGGTTACAGGGGTTGAAATCAGCGCTAATGCGGGTCTGCTTGCAAGTCTTGATACCGGTGAGATACTTTACAGCAAAAATATTTCAGAAAAAATATATCCCGCCTCAATTACTAAAATTATGACGGCTGTTATTATTTTAGAAAGCGGACTTTATAATCCTGATGCAAAGGTTACAATGACTCAGGAAATACTCGATATGACCCTCGGCACAGGAAGCGCGGTATCAAACCTTGTTGCCGGGGAAGAAATAACCCATAAGGATTTATTACACCTTGTGCTTATGGTCTCCTATGGCGACTGCACCCTTTTAGCTGCTCAAACTTTCGGCGGCAGTATTGACGGATTTATTGAAAAAATGAACGAAAAAGCTGTTGAGTTAGGTCTTAGCGGCACTAATTATACCGACCCGTCAGGTCTTCATAATGAGAATGAATACACAACCGTTGAGGATATATACACCCTCACCCTTTATGCCCTTAAAAACGAAACCTTTAAAGCTGTATGTGAAACCTCAAGATACGCTATGCCTGCCACTAATATGTCAGGTCCGCGCACAATTTCAACAACTAATTTAATGCAGGATAATACCACTGCATTTTACTACCAATACGCAAAGGGTGTTAAAACAGGTTATACCGACGAGGCAGGATGATGACTTGTTAGCACCGCCTCCTACAACGGCTACAATTATATATGTATACTTATGGGCTGTCCCAACAGCCTTGAAAAAAGGTATGAGTTTACCTCCTCTGCAAACCTTTACCGCTGGGCATTCAACAATTTCTCCTTTAAGGAGGTTGCCAACAGCGAAAATCCTGTTTGCGAAATACCTGTAAACCTTTCTCTGGACACCGACTTTGTTCCTCTTTACATTGAAAAGGGATTTATTGCAGTACTGCCTAATGAAGCCGACCAATCAACCATTATAATTGACACTCACCTTAAATCCGAGAGCGTTAACGCACCGATTAAAAAAGGTGATATTTTAGGCACTGCGGATATAATTTATGCCGAAGAGGTTATAGGAACGGTAAATTTAGTTGCAGGAAACGATGTTGAAGCGAGCAAAATGCTTGTGGTTTGGGATGTGATTAAAAGAACATTGACCTCGGTTTATGTTAAGCTGCTGCTTGTAATAGCGGTTATAGCGGTTATTATCTTTATAATTATTTGCATAAGGCTTAATATAAACAGACTTAGAAAACGCAGGGTTAAATATATACCGTATAAGGATGAGGAAAAATAAAAACAGAGCCGAACTTTATAAAATGTATAGTTCGGCTCTGTTTTTCTATATCATCAGCTCTAATTTTAATTTATCGCTTATAGCTGCGATAAATTCGCTGTTTGTCGGTTTTCCTCTGTTACCCAAAACAGTATTTCCGAAATACTGTTTTAATAGCTCTGTATTACCCTTTTCCCAAACAATATCAACCGCATTTCGTATTGCACGCTCAACACGCGAAGATATTGTATTATATTTTTTCGCAATTTCGGGATATAAAAATTTTGTCATATTATTTGTACATTCGGGATTTTTAACAGATAAAATTATTGCGTATCTCAAATAATAATATCCTTTTATATGTGCCGGAACACCTATTTCGCAAATTATATCGGCAACGCGCCTTTCGAGCTGTATTTGGTCAACAGTGCAGACTTGCTCAGGAAATACCGATTGAACATTTTCGTTACTTGACTCTCCTATTTTATAAAACAAGCTTTTTATTTCGGAATCAGGCATAAACACATCGGTAATTATTAAATCCGGATTATCCTCTCTTATTCTCGTCAACGCTTCTCTTCCGGATAAAATAATACTCATCCCACAGTTTCTGAGATTACTGTTTTCCCTTTGTGTTACAACTACTTTAATTTGATTTGACATTTTTCGCGCTCCTTTTCTAAGTCTGACAAGAATCTAACCTATCATACCTAAACTTGACATATAATACCACATAATCTATAAAATAGCAAGTATTTTGTAAAAAAATTGAAAATAATTACTTTTATTTACATTTATTTACATTTTTAATTATAAAAAGACTGCCTCATACAAGACAGTCTCTCCGCTTAAATATTTCTTATTGTGTAACCTTTATTTTTCTGCATATTCGCAAAGGCAAATTCTTTTTTCGCATCCTTATTGATGATTTCAACCCGAATTTCGTCTTCATTCCAAGCTATATTAACCGTTCTGTTACCTTTAGCTCTGAGTCCCGATACCTCTCCGGTTTTCCAGCTTTTCGGAATTGCGGGAAGTACGGTAATAGAATCCTCGTCACTTCTGAGCAGCATATTTGTAACAGCAGCAAGATATCCAAAATTGGCATCAATCTGGAACGGATATGGATTTTCAATATTCAGCAGATTATAATTGCCGTCCATTCTCGCTATCCATTTGCCGATTGCCGCAAGTGCGGTATCAGGGTCATAAACCTGAGCGCTCAAAGCCGCAAGCCATACTGCGCTCCAGCCTGTACCGCAGCCGCCTGATTCCCAGCGTACCTTAAGCGACTTTTTTGCCGCCTCATAAATGGCAGGATTTGCCTCATCAATTATATGTCCCGGATAAAGTCCGAACAAATGCGATAAATGCCGATGCGATTTTTCCCGTTCGGGAAGCTCTTCACCCCACTCGCAAAGTCTTCCTGTTGAATCGATCTTTAACTCGGCTAAACAGCTTAACATTTTATTTATTCTTTCGCCGAAGCCGCTGTCAATCCCTAAAACCTTTTGAGCTTTAAGTGTATCGTTTGATAACTCTCTTATTAACGAAATATCCATTGCCGATGCATACGTAACGGCGCAAGCATTTCCTTCTTCATCAAAATAAGTATTTTCAGGCGATGTTGAGGGACAGGTGACAAGAACTCCGTTATGTTCAATCAAATAGTCCTCTATAAATTCCAACGCACCGCGCATAATCGGATAATACTCTTTAAGGAATTCGGTATCCTTTGTGTACTCATAATGCTCCCATATATGTGTGCAGAGCCAAACACCTGCCATCCACCACAAGCCCCACTGAGAGCCGCCGGGGATATTATAAGGCGAGGTTTTACCCCATATATCAGCATTATGTCCGCAGCACCAGCCTTTACAGTTAAAAAATGCCTTTGCGGTTCTTTTCCCGTTTTCGTATATAATCTTAAGATAATCGAATAACGGAGCGTTACATTCAGAAAGATTGCATATATCTGCCGACCAATAATTCATTTCGAGATTGATGTTCGCAGTATACGCGCTTGCCCATTTAGGCTGCAAGGCATCATTCCATATACCCTGCAAATTAGCCGCCTTGGAGCCTTTCCTTGAAGAGGTTATAAGCAGATATCTGCCGAGGTTGAAAAGCATACAGTAAAGTCTGTCATCTACCCTTCCGGATTTGGCATCAGCCATAAGACTGTTAACCTCTACCCCATCTGCACTGTTCCCGTTAATTTGAAGCTTTACCCTGTGATAAAGCTCCTTATGAGCCTTAATATCCGCATTCAAATATTCTTCTAAATTATCCTCGCTAATTTTATTAAGCTTTTTCATACAATTTTCGTGTGTGGGAGCGTCGGCTTTACTGATTGCATCCACAAACGAGGTCGCAGAAGCAACAACAATAGCGGCGCTGTCTGCGTTATTCAAAACAAGATTACCTGATTTTGCAAATAACTCTCCGCCGTTATGTATAACCTTAGCAACAACCTCGTATTTTGTGCCGTTGCCGTTATAAACAATTTCGGGGTAATGGTCATCAGGGCATTGACCCAGCATTATGTAATTGCTTTCGCTGTCAGTTTTAACAGAATATTGAGTTACATTATCCATTTTAAGACTAAAGCTTATGCTTTTGGACTTATCCGCAGATAATTTTATTATCAAAACTCCTGACTCTGCCCCCACCCAAACACAGCGTTTATAATTAACACCGTCAAAACGGTAGCTTACATTAACACAGGCTGTTGACATATCCAGCGTACGGCTGTACTCATCAACATTGCCGTGCGAAAAATCAAGATACATATTTCCCATAGGCTGGTAAGCCTGTGTATTTCGGAAGCTTGTCATATTTACATCAGCAATTTTTTCGGCTTCATAAGGCTTGCCCGATAACACAAGCTCGCGAATTTTCGGCAATAATTTATATGCCTCATAATTATTGTCATCCAAAGCACAGCCTGTATACAGTGTGTCCTCATTAAGAGCAATAATTTCGGTATCGGGCTTTCCGTAAACCATAGCGCCCATTTTTCCGTTGCCTATAGGAAAAGCGTCATTCCAGCACGCTGCAGGTGTTTTTGTATAAATACAATCGTTCATAGGTAAGCTTCCTTTCTAATCAATATATTTATCCTGCGGAATGGTAATACAGAAGCTTGAGCCCTTATTAACTTCGCTTTCAATTGTTAATCCGTATTCATTTCCGTAAATGATTTTGCAACGCATATTTATATTGCGAAGCCCTATATTTTTCTCATTGCCCATATCGTCTAAATTAATATTCTTTTTGATTACAGCAAGCTTAGACGGCAAAATACCTATTCCGTTATCCGAAACGGTTATTTCTATTTTACCTGAGCTTCCTTTAACTGATATACGGATTTCATCCTCTTTCTCCTCACCTAAAAATGCGTGATTTACCGCATTTTCAATCATGGGCTGAATACACAATCTGGGAATTACACAGTCAAGCACGCTCTCATCTATATCCCAAATAATTTTATACCTATGTTCATACCTAATATCAATAATTTCAATGTATTTTTTAGTAACCTCAATTTCCTCGCGGATATTTGAGAACATACGGCTTATATTAAGACTTAACCGCATAATATAGGCGGTATCCTGCACAGCAAGCGAAATCGGATTGTTAACATCTAAATATTTATATGCCAGCCAGTTAATTGAATCAAGCGTATTATAAAGGAAATGGGGACATATCTGCGCCTGCAAAGCGGCAATATTCCAGCCCTTAAGCTCACTTAATGCCTGACGCGAGGTCTTATCTAAAACAGCATTAGACTGATACATCTCTTCAAGCTTATTGTTTATGTAATTGATTTCATTTACGTTCTTATCAATATTAACATCCTGATATTGCTGAATTTGCAAAAGAATATCCTTAATTGGCCGGTAAGACACCTGAAGAATTACCATACAAATCATAATTGATGCCGCAACAAAAACAAAGCAAATCAATATATTTGAATATGTATTGGATTTAAAATAAGCAGAATAATACACCCTATTCGTTATACTTGCCGCATATAAATCGGTGTCCTTAACCTTTTTCAGGGTAACTATATGCTTTACATTATTTATTTCCACCTGCTTGGTAAAATCAGAAACACCATAGTTTACAATGCCGTAGGCATCAAAAAAGTTATCTCCGATTATACTTGCATCATACGAGGACAAAATATATCCTCTCTTATCAATTATACATTCCTTTCTGTTGTCGGTATAATTAAGACTATCCTTTGCAAGTGCAATCGTATTTAAAGAAATGCATACATCGTTATCTGAATAAGGGGTATCCTCCTTCAAAAGCATAAAATAAACATTCTGAAAAGCATTTTTTTCGGTTGTTGTGTAAATTATTGAATTGCGCATCTTTCCGCTCGAATACGCGCCCTTTGCCTCAATATCAGGAAAGCTATTGGAGGCATTTGAGGTATGATAAAGCTTTCCGTTGATATCGCTTACATATACCTCGTTGACATAGTTGAAAATCGTTGAATAAGAGTCAATTTGGCTTTGCGAAAAAAGATAGCTTGCATAATCCTCGGAAGGCGAAACAACAAAGTTATCCTTAAAATTAATGGTTGAAAGATAACTGCACACCGTTGCCGTTTGATATAAAGAAGAATTGATTTTAGTAGCGGTTTTTTCAATTTCATTGTTTTCAAATGCGGCAATTTGATTCTCGGTATTGCGTGTACTGCTGCTGATAAGATAGGTGGAAATAACGATAGCCAAAACCATAAATATTGAAAAAAAGATTAAAAAGGTTTTTCTGAAATACTGACCTTTAGTATTCATCCGCTTAAAGTTAATCATTTCCTTTTCTCCTATACACCTTTTACATTAGTGGTTTAGGCTGTGCATAAAACTAGACGGTGTTACACCTGTAGCCTTTTTAAATGCCTGTCCGAAATATTTTTCATCACTGTAGCCCACCATTTCGGCAACTTTTTTTACTGTGTATTTTCTGCTTTGCAGAAGCTTTTTAGATTCATTTATTCTTAAATTAAAAATATAGTCAGATGGGTTTTGACCGGTTTGCTGTTTGAAAATACGGCTTAAATAAGAACGGTTAAAATGAAACTTGTTTGCAATACGGTTTAAATCCAGATTCTTATCGCAATAATGCTCATTTACATATAAGATAACCTTTCTTATCATATCCTTTCCCTTTAATGCTTCCCTTAATGCATCGCTTAAATATTTAGAAAATCCGGCTGCATCCTCGGTGTTTTCAATTGTTTTAATTTTCAGATTAAGAGCTTCTGTATCAAGCGGATAGGTTTGACTAAGCCGTTCTACAACCCCTTGCAAAAAGCTGTGTACATTATGGATAGGCATTGTAGAAATAACGATATTTAAAAGCTCATCGTTAGTTTCGTTGTTCATATGAATCAAATGCTTAATATAAAGATTTGAAAGCTTATCATAATTACTGATACTTTGATTTTCAAGCCGCTCATAATACTTAACATCATAAGTAAAATCTATACCGTAGGCGCTGTGCATTAAACGGCGGCACTCCTCAACGTGTGCTAAAACCCTCTCATCACCGTCTTCTTCGTTTTCAGTGTAAATAAAAAACAGTAACTGAATTTGGTTTTCAAACTCACTTATACAAAAGCAATTTATATAAGAATTCTGTATTTCGCAAATATCAATCCATTTATCGTTGTCTCGGGAATTTTCAGAAATATTCCCATCTGCATTCGAAACATCAACACTGACAACCGCACACCTGTTATACTGAAATAAATCAACATATTCAGGGTCAAACTCAAGTAAACGTTTATAAGGGATAACGCCCAACAGATATAGAGCAATATATTTTCTTATCATACCGCGCAGCTGAATTTTGCTTTTTGACTGATTTTGAAGCTCTTCAACATGCTCCCGCATATCGTTTTTAATAGTATCTACAGCTAAAATCAACTCACCGAAATTGATAGGCTTGAGCAAAAACTGCTGTACACCGTAGGTTATAGCTTTATGCGCATACTCAAATTCACTGTAGCCGGTAACTAAGATAACCTTAGTATACAATTTATGCGAGTATATATATTGCGCTACATCAATACCGGAGACACCGGGCATTTGAATATCTGTAATAACAATATCAACATTGCCTTTTTGCAAAGTATTTATTACCTGCCGGCCGTCTCCGCAAAGCGCAACACATTCGATATCATCGAATTTTTTAGTCAACAAATCCTTTAAATTGTATCGTATTACCGGTTCATCGTCTGCAATAACAATCCTGTATTTATACATCCCGAGCCTCCTGTCCGTTTAATAATTATATTTATTATAACACTTTTATAACCATTATCAATACAAAACATTTACCAAAAAGCTACTGTATAATTATACCAAAATTTTCTTAATGTTAAAAGTTGAAAAATGATACTTTATATAGAATTTGTGATTCCTCGGAAAGAAAAAAAGTCAAAATATTACGAAAAAATCACAATATTACTATTGCATTTGTACTAAATTATGCTATATTAAACTTAGAAAAACATCCTCCAAAGGAGAGAAAAAAATGTACAGTAAAAATCCGAATGCGGCGATAAACCGCCGACTCGAAAAAGAAGTAATTTCATCAAGACTTATTCATTCGCTTGATACCACTCAAGGACTTAATATAACAGGTCCGGGAAGCATGGAAGCTACGAGCGAATTAACCTATAACTCTTCTTCCGTACTTAAGGTTACATACCCTAATATAGTATATCCCCTTAATTCTGACGGAAGAAGCTACGGATGCACTCGCGTACGCCTCGATTTTAACAGAGAGGATTGGAGCGAATATAACCGCATTTCTTTTTGGGCATATCCCGAAAAAAACGGTTTTGATAGCGCAAGCATTTTAATGGAATATATAAGCGACGGTGAAAATCCGTTTCCTAACCATAATTATTTTTTAAGCGGATGCCATTCCGCTAAAATGACAGTTGGCAAGTGGAACCATATTATATGGGAAATTCCCGAGCTTCCGCGTAATTCTGTTACAATGTTTCAGTTAAATTTTGTATCAAACGGTATGCAGAAAAATATGAAGCCTGAGTCTAAAATATATTTAAGCAATCTTGAAATCCAGAAAGTTAAGCCTGATAAATATACCGGTTGGGAAACAGACGGAAAAATCAGCTTCTGCCATTCGGGCTATGCTCCAAACGACAGAAAGCAAGCCGTAGCCTCCGTTTGCGATGAAAATAATTTTTTTGTAATAGAATATAACAGCAAAAAAAGCGTATTTATAGGAAAAATTGAGAAACTGAAAAATGATATGGGTTGTTTTGCAGTATTGGATTTCAGTGAATTTTCAGCCGAGGGAACCTACTGCTTAAAATACGGCGATACCGTAACCCCTCCCTTTATTATATCGCAAAATCATTGGGATTCGGTTATTGATAAGCTCCGCAATTTTTTCAGCAAAGAAAGATGCGGCTGCACCGTTGAAGATGTTCACCTTCCCTGCCATGAAAATATGTTTGTCCAACATTCCGACGGCAGAAAGCTATCCGTAGCGGGCGGCTGGCACGATGCGGCAGATTTATCTCAAGGATTATGCAATACCGCCGAGGCTGTTCACAGCTTTTTGGATATATCCGAAAGTATAAAATCAAAAAAGCCTAAGCTATCCGAAAATTTTAAAGATGAAGCAAAATACGGACTTGAATGGATGCTCGGCACTCGTTTTGAAGACGGATACAGATGTATTTGGAACACCAGCGGAATATGGACTCTCGGCTCTACAGATGGCGAAGATTCGATTGTTAATCCTGCTGAAAGAAAACCGTTTGAGTGCTTATGTGCCTGTGCTGCAGAAGCCGCGGCTTATAATGTATACAGGGATACCGAGCCTATGTTTGCGGATTACTGTCTTAAATATGCAAAAGAAGATTTTGAATTTGCTCTTATAGATTTTGATCCCGATGACACCACTAAGGTTGAAGCCGCCGGTTCAGCCGCCGCTGTTCAGCTTTATGCGGAGGCATCTTTTTCCGCCTCTGTGCTATATAAGGCAACACTTGATAAAAAGTATCTTGATTATGCGGTAAAATTTGCCGATTATATATTAGCCTGTCAGCAAACAACACCCACAAATTGGGAAATTCCGTTTGTTGGATTTTTCTATGAAGACAGCACTAAAACTACTCCCCTAACCTATGACCACCGCGCTCATGATCAGGTTATAATAATGGCTTTAGCTGAGCTTCTGAAAAACGCGCCCGAAAATAAAAAAAGCGCCCTTTGGCAGACCTCACTTGAGCTTTACCGCGAATATATTAAAAAACTTCTCGAATTTTCAAAGCCTTATAATTTTCTTCCTGCGGGAATTTACTTTTTAAACGCTCCCGCCGCACTTACAGGCTCCGGCGACCATAAAAAAGCCCGTTTTTCAGGTGAAATATATAAGCGGTTGCTTGAAAACGGAATTAAACTTAACGACGGTGTATATCTGAGAAGAATGCCGGTTGTTAAAATATTCAGAGGAAGCTACGGTGTTCTGCTTTCAAAGGCTAAGGCGGTTTCTGCCTTAGGACTTGCTTTAAAAGATAATACTCTTTTAGAGGTAGCAAAACAGCAAATTGCGTGGATATTGGGAAACAATCCGTTTTCCTGTTCTTTTATGTACGGCGAAGGCTATGATTTTCCGGATATGAATACTGTATCGAATTCCTTCAATGTAGACGGTCAGCTCCCCGTTGGTTTAAATTCGTTTGAAGATACAGATATGCCCTATATGCCTATGACCAATCAGGCAACCTACTTTGAGGTTTGGGTACACCCCGCTTCAAGAATGTTATGGACATTATCGGATTTAGAGCAAGATTAAAAAACAAAAACGCTGTATTAAGGTTTAGTCCTTAATACAGCGTTTGTTTTAAAACTTTAATGATTAAATGTTTTATCGAAATATTTTATAAAATTATTCCAATCGTCACGGTTAAGATAATGTACACCGTCTCGCAAATGATAGGCTACATCGCCTGAATGCAAAGCTGTGGCTTTTCTTAAAAATTCGCCTGAATAACTAAGACCCTTTTTGCCTAACAGCTCAAATACAGGGGAAGCCGCAACGCAAGCCAAAAGCTCTGAATCGGGGTCTGCCCATTTATCAAGAAATGCGCTTGCTACATAAAGCTTTCGCGGCGCGGTTAATACAAGCAGACAATGCTGGTCAACAAGCAGTTCCTTTTTGCCTAAGGCATACATCTCAAATTTTGGTGCGAACCAGTGGTTAAATACTATGAAAGCATCCTTATAGGTTTCGCCCTGTTTACCGCGCTCTATAGCGGCGCCTGCACAGCCTGAATCATTTGAAACAACACCATAAAATCTCTCATCATAAGCGCCGGCAAGGAGCGCTGTTTTACCGAGACGGGAATGACCTACAAGTATAATCCTATCCTTAGGAATAGAATCGAGAGTTTGGACATAATCCATAACCCGCATCATAGCCCAAGCCCATATCGAAATTTTACCAGCATCACTTTCTTTCCGTTCTCCTTTTTCAAAAAAGAGAGATGCAAGTCCGTTTGTAAAATCATTATTGTCAGACGAGGTATCCTCATAGAAGAATGAAAATACCGCATATCCGTTATCTGCAATTTCCTCAGCAGGCAAACATTTACTCGGCACTGTATCAAAAAAATCTGCATATATAAATGCTCCCTTTATTCTTTTCCTTGGTAGCACACACTGAACTTTAAATGAAGCTATCTTCCCGTTCACTCTCGGTTTTATCAAGACGGTATAAAGCTCCAGCTTGCCGCCGCTGAAAAGCTCATCCCTGCTTATTTCCTCAAAGCTTACTTCATCAGGAGCGGCAGGAATATATCCGTACATTTCGCTTTGGAAATAATCGAGCAGCTCTGCTCTGCGCTTTTGCCAGTCAGCCGATGAAGCAACCGTATCGCCGCTGAAAAACTTAAGAGCATCGGGAATATTTCTTTTTTTAATTTCTTGGTTTAGCATTTTTTCACCTTATTTGTTAACATCAATGTCGCCTAAAACACTGCAAAGCAACGCTTTCCAGCTCGGCAACGCGAGCTTTTTATTATATTCAACTCCGTCTATATCAAAATCATCAAGGCGGATAACAAGTTTTTCTACAAGAGCCTTCACATTTTTCATTTCATCAATATCGCGCCTTGTATGTCCGCTATCCGAAATTGCATTTTCAAGGGATACTATCCAATCGGGATAACTGTTTGCAAAATCAGTAAAATCTGCCTGCACTTTATGCAGCATCTCAGAATATTTTTCAGGATTTCTATACTGCTCGTAAGAGATTTGCTTGTAAAGCGCTTTGGTTTTACTTGCCAAGCGCAAGGTTACCGCCGTTGCTTTGGCATAATCAGCCGCAAAGTAAAGATGACGCTTGCATCTATCCTCTAACGGAGATTCTGTTTTCCAATCAGCGATAATCTCCTTAACCTTTGTTTCGGCTTCATTAAAGATATCTGCGAGATTTTCGCCAAGCAAATCACCGCACTGTAAAAGCTTACAAAGTGCCAAGCAATTAAATATTCCGTCTGTTCCGTGCTGATGCTTAACCAAAAAGCCCGGCAGCTTCTGATACTGCCTGTAATGCTCCTTTTGAGCATCCATAAGTATATGCATACATTCCATATAGGGAGTATTTCGTCCGAAAAGAGCTTGGGTTAATTCCTCGTCGCTCAGTCCCTTTCCGTTTACATACCGACCGAAGCGCGCAATAACGTGCAAATTATTCCATATAAGATGACCGCGGTAGTTCTCCCAATCGGTAAGCATTGCATCGTAAGCGCCTTGCTTTTGAGCGTCAATTAAGAATGCCTCTACCTCGTCGCCGGCTACATCCTCTTCGCATTTCCACCTCATCAATTCTTTCCATGGGCACATCTGCTGTGTTCCTACTATACCGTCCCAGCTTTGAGTTGCAGGAGAGATAACTATATTCTTAAAGCCGGCATTTCTAAGCATTTCAGTGCTTTCATATCTATGTCCGTAGTACCACCAATCAAACACCAAAACATCTTTATTCATATTCTCCGCCATTTCAGGATGAGTTAAGAACATATCTCCCCAGATGCCTGTTTCGATACCCTTTTCTTTCAGGTATACGCACATATCCGAAAGGAATTTTACATAATCCTTTCTGTCCTCTTCATCAAGCTTTACTTCGTCTCCGCCGATATGAATAATTTCAGGATTAAAGCAATCTATAAACTGATCTATTACGGATTTTGCAAAGCTGTAGAAGCCCTCATGCTTCATATCAAACTGGAAATCATCTCTGCCGAGATAAGTAAACCGTTCCTGACAGAAAAAGCTTTCTCCATGACCTACAAGATTGGTCATAGGCATAACGAGCATATTATACTGCTTGGCAACCTCGCAAACCCATTTAGCATCATCGGCTGTCATACAACCTATTCTCGGTACACCGCCAAATTCGGGGAACTCAAAAAAGCCCTCGATATAAAGACCTATACCGTTATAGCCGCATCTGCTTAACACCTTAATTAACTCTTCTGTTTCTTCCCTATTAAAGCTCCTGAAACGCGC
The DNA here is from genome assembly GCA_017472575.1 of Clostridia bacterium. Lineage (GTDB taxonomy): Bacteria > Bacillota > Clostridia > Oscillospirales > Acutalibacteraceae > UBA737. Next base: position 29,567 of record JAFUPX010000028.1, read on the forward strand.
TAAATCGAACTGAAACCATTTTTTTGTGTATGTATTTTCCATAATAAAACCCTCTTATTCTTTGTTAAGCGTTTTTCCAACCTCATCAAGAATTTCTCTTGCAGGAACGGGTATTCTGCCTAACGGATCAGGTCCTACATTTAAAAGATAGTTAACACCGCGGGAATTAAGATGCTCTTTGAGCCTTAAAACCTCTTCTGCCGGCTTCCAATATTGGTCGTGAGCGACATATCCCCAAGTATTATTAAGCGTACAGGGGCTTTCGTAAAGACCGTCAACAAAGGAATCGTCAGGGAATTCGTTATCATCAAAGGATTTAACATCACCAAAGCCGTGTCCTATACGGGTGTTGGTGATAATATCAGGCTTTAATTCCTTAACCAGCTTATAAAGCTCCTCACTACAGTCCGCAGGAATTTGCCTGTCCGCGGCATCAAACCAAATCATTTCAACATTATCATAATTTGTTAAAAGCTCCGTTACCTGAGGCTTCACCTTTTCATTGAAATAAATGTGGAAATCCTTGCCCGTATTATCGGGGAAATCCCATATGTTTGCGTGAGGCAGTCTGCCGTTATCGAGGGGCTGATAGTCTCCTGCATTCTTTTCGTGCCAGTCGAGAGCCTGAGAATAATAAACACCGAATTTAACTCCGTATTTTTTACAGGCCTCAGAAAGCTCGCGAATAATATCGCGCCCGAACGGGGTCATTTTAACAACATTGTAATCGCTTACCTTGGTATCATACATAGCAAAGCCATCGTGATGCTTTGCTGTTACAACCATATATTTCATACCCCAATCCTTTGCCGCCTTTGCCCATTCCTCGGCATCAAAAAATATGGGGTTAAAAGCCTTTGCTAAAAGAGAATATTCCGCAATCGGAATATCATAGCGGCATTGAAGCCACTCTCCTACGTTAAAAGCCTTTCTTTCGGGAACCAGATTAAGCATATCAAGCCGCTGATTTTTCCATTCGCCCATTGCCTGAGTATATAATCCCCAATGTATCATAAGTCCGTATTTTGCTTGCTTGTACCAATTCATTTTTTAGTCTCCTTAAAAATTATTGTTTAGCGCTCAGCGCTAAACAGATGGCAGACATCAGATAGCAGATTGCAGACAATATGTGTCGGCATAGCCGACTATATATATTTGTCGGGCTTTGCCCGACACCTACCGTCTGACATCTGACATCTGTTATCTGATATCTGTTTAGCTCACTAAAAGTGAGCTAAACAACAATTTCTTTTTCATTCTAAAGAGGCTGGGTTTATAAAACCCAGCCATCCTTATTTTTTACCAGGAACCCGGTATATAGCCGATGCTTGAAGTTTCGCCGGTGCTTGAGCTGTTGTCACCGCCCGATTCTCCGCCCGAGCTTCCACCTGAGCTACTGCTTTCACCCGAACCACTTGAACCCGAGCTACTTGAACTGCTTTCGCCCGAACTACTCGTTTCTGAGCTGCTTTCACCTGTGCTGCTTGAGCTTGAACTGCTTGAGGTGCTATCGTCAGAGTCGGAAACCTTACCGAGAGCAACACCGCTTAAAAGATGCTGCTTAATACGGGTGGAGTCCTTAAGGTTAACCTTGCCGTCTGCGTTTGCATCTGCACGGAGCAGCTGCTCCTCGGTAAACTCAAGCTCACCGCTGTAATAGTAGCGGATAAGAGTGCTGTCCTTAAGGGTTACCTTGCCGTCAAAGTTTACATCTCCGAGTATAAACACATTATCGCCAGCATTAACGACAATACAGCGCTTATAGCCAAGCTTATTTTTAACGGCATTTAAGAGTACATCCGAATACACCTGACCTGTTGTATCAAAATCGTTATTACGGATATACATACCGTCAAATACATAGCTGTCTCTGCCATCGTGCTTAACGCCATAAGGTGCGTCTGACATCTTGTTATGCTCAATAATGAAATCTCTGCAAACCTCATTCATAGCGCACTTGATATGGATATACCATTCATCGAAATCGTTATTCTTTATAACCGTTCCCATAAAAGAGGCGGCTAAAGGAGCAACCTGCATATTGAAGTAAATCTTACAGTCTGTTTGGTCACCTGCAACGATTCCGCCGTAGCCCTCACCGTGGATATAAAGGGGATTTCTGTAAACCTCATTTAAAATGGAGGTATACCAAATAACCGTACTTCCGTTGGTAAATAGCTGTCCGTTATGGTAAGAGAAGGTATTGCCGTCCCAAACCGAATCGATACTCGTGCCGTAAGGTCCGCCGCCCGAGCCCTCAACAAAGCTATTCTGAATGAAATAGTTTGTGGTTCTGGGCCAGTAGATCCAAACAGCTGAATTTCGGTTAGGCGCTATTGTAAACGGCTGGTCAACCGTAAAGGTGCCATCCGGCTTGCTTGAGGTTATTTCCCTCATCTGACCGTAGCCCTGACCGTCTGCAACAAATACGTCCATACCAACAAGTGCATTTTCATCAAATTCGGAATAGCCTAAAAGCCTATAGGTAACCTCATCGGTATTACCAACGCCTACAATATCCTCACGGGCGCCTATAAACTGAATTCTTACATCCTTATAATACGGTACACCGTCCGAAACCCAGATTTCACGGTTGTTCTGATAATGCTTTCCTAAGGTATTGCGGGCAAAATACATATTTGTTCCGTTAATACCGTTTCCGCCGTAATAAACAGTGTTATCCTCCACTATCGCATTACGGACTCTACCGGTCATGGCATGAGTATCAGATGAATAGTTGTTTATATTTACATAATAACCGTGAATGTATATTCCGTATGTATCAGAACCTCTATCGGTGGTTTTTACATAAAGGTCGATATTCTTTAGCTGATAGTTTCTACCGCCGGCTTCCAAAACCAGCTTGCTGGTGCCGGATTCTTTTGCCAACTCAACCTTGATTGCATTTCTGTCAGCACCGTCAACCACAGCCCATGCATGACCGCCTCCGCTTCCCGGCTGACCGGAAATCGGAACAGCATCGAACTGTAGGTTTTCAAGATATACGTTATCTTTCTTACGGTCGGTAACGTCGCCGTAAATATTATTTATCAGCTCGAGCTTTTTATCAGCATTAAAGTATACAAATTCTTTTCCGCGGCTGGTATAGATATTAAGATTTCTGATTTCGCAGTTGCCAGAAATTGAGAACAGCTTATTTGCCTCGCCGTACTGCCAGGTATAAGCAGTCCAGAAAATCATTGTGTTGGACAAATCCTCGCCTTCAAGGGAAACGTTCTGCGGAACAACTATAGTTGAAATAACGCGGTATTTACCCTTGGGGAAGTAAACCACACCGCCGCCGTTTTTAACCGCCGCGTCTATAGCTCTTATTATAGCTCCCGTATCGTTGGCAGTATCATCGCCTACTGCGCCGTAATCCTTAACGTTAAAGGTGCCCTTAGCGCGCCAGATTGACCTTGCCGACTGACCAACCGTAAACACAACAGGTGCCGACCAGCAGGTGTTATCACCGTAGCCGTTATGAAGATATACTTCATATTTACCCTCTGCCAAGGTATCGGGAACAGCAACCTCTACCGAATAAGCGTCTCCCTCGGTTACCTTTGTTACGGTAAGAGGAGTTATGGCTCCCGTATCAACAGATTTTGCCACAACCGTAACGGTATGCGCATCATCAATATAAAGGTTTTCACCGAAAATGCGAAGCCATCCGCCATTGGTGGAAATCGCGCCGTCATCACCAACGGTATAGGTTATATAAGGATTGTTAATATAAATAATCTTATCCTCATACAAGCGGTTACCCGCAGAATCTACTTCCTTGTTGCTTGCATTAAGCTTAACGGCATAAACACTCTTTTTATCTGCCTTAGGCAAAATAAACTTAACCGAGGTTTTGGTTTCTTGAACAAGCTCAACCTCGCTTGCATTATCCGTATCCCAAGAAGCAGCGCTCGGTTCTGTTACAACCCCCGCATTAGTTTCTGATTTATTAAAGCGGGTTTCAAAAATATACTGAGGATTGGTTGCATCAATAGCCGTATCGGGAATTGTGTAAAGCTCTGCAGATTCAACATTGTTTCCAAAATAGCTGTCACCCGTTATTAAAACAGTTTCATCGGGATTCTGGAAGGTGTTACCCTGATAATAGGGATAGATTTCATAATTTTCTTCATTTAGGTCGAAATCGCCCTCTTCAAACTGAATGGTAACATCATCAATATAAACAGGCTTACTTACCATATAGTTTTGGGATACGAAACCAAATGCAATTTTAGAGCCTGCGGTGAAGGCTAGCTTTTCAACCGTGCTTCCATCGGAATTTGATAAAAGCACCTGCAGGTTTATGCCTGAGAAGGTAAACTGCATTTCCATCCATTCGCCAAAAATAACGGTATCCGAAGCGACATAAATAAGGGAAGATATACCGTCAACATATTCTCTTCTTTGCAGTGTTCCGTGTTTACCCTTAACGCCGCCCTGATAGGAAAGGGCCTTGAAGTTTTCAGCATCGTTGTACTCATAGATGAAGAAAGGTGTAACAAAGTTATTTATATCTTCACTTAAGAACTTGAAAGAGAACTTTGTAACCTGAGCAGAGCCTTCGGGCCACAGCTTTTCGTTAAGCTGCCACATAGCAGTTGAGTTACCCGATATAAGCTCCATTGCAAAAACATTGTTGTCTTCATTTCGCGGGTCGGCAACTATTTTCCCCGAAGCCTGACCCTTATCCTCTATTATCTGAATAAAGGGGTTCTGTCCATACTCAAAATCGGCAAATACTTCATAGCCATTCTCATAGTCGCCTATATTGCCGACATCCTGCGGATTATCGTTGATATATTTAAGCGCAGAATCTATCTTTGCCTTATAAGGATAAGCGGTTAAAATCTGCTCGCGCTTTCCTAAAGCCTCATAGGCATCATATACCGCTTTAAGGTCAGGTAAATCTTCTTTGGTGTATTCGCTATCCTCGCGGCTGAGCAATGCTCCGTAATCGTTTATGAACTTCTGCATAACTGCATACTCATCGGGATAGAACCTCTGAGCCATTTCACCGAGAAGGGCAAATTCAGCCGTAAGCAAGCTCTGTGCTTTGGCACTTAACTCACCGTAAGCATTAAATGCCGCATCGTAAGCTGCTTTGTCGGCATCGGTTACGCTATCGGCTGTCTTACTTAAAATTGCTGAATGTGCAGCCTTAAAGGCAGCCGCATCTGCTATTGCAATTTCCTCAGCAGTTTTGCTGAATTTAAAGCTTACATCATCAATATACGAGGTTTCACCTGTACCGAAACCAAAGCCAACCTTAAAGCCGCTCTCCTTAAGCGCACCTAATGCATTGCTGTAATGACCGTAGGTATAGTAAGCCGATTGAGGTCCGGTGCAGAAATCAACCTCTGTAACACCGCTAACACCTTTAATAGCTTCATTAATTTTGGAGTTTTCAACTCCCTCGGTATCTGAAACTATTACAGTAATAGCACCTGAATAACTTAAAGCTGTTACGGAGGGCTTTGCTACTCCCGTAGCCTTAACGGCTTCTTCAACCTTAGCTCTGATTTCGCTTAAATAACTGTCTCTGGTATCGCTGCCCGTATCTGTGTCAGTCTTAACATTGAATACGGAGCAACCGTTATCAACTGTAAAGTTCCAGCCCCAGAGCTTGCCGTTTTGATAATCAAAATCAACCGTAATATCCGTCCAGCCGGAAACCGCCAATCTCTGATTAGCAGTAGCCCAAGCCACAACCGACTTGTTAAGGGCAAGACCTATATTCTGACCCGAACGGAACAAATATTCAACCTGATTATTTGTACCGTCGGTGCAAATACCCCTGTAAAGCACAAGGCTGATGTTTTTAGCAGACTGATTATTCTCTGAAGAATAATATTTGAATGAAATTGATTCTATCTTTCTATCAGTGGGATAATAGCTGCTGTTAAGGGTGTACAAATATGTACTTGAAACATTTGCAGAATCTAAGGATAAAACGCTGTTATCAGAATCGGTAGGACTTACTGCAATATTACCCTTAAGGGAGGTATCGTTTTCAACAGGATTTTCGTCTGTGCTGAAAACGGTTGTTTCATAAATATCGGCAGAGATTACGCCATCCTGATATTCGAAATCATCGAAAAACTCACCGTTTGAGCCTGTGAGAATCTGAGCATCAATAGCATTACCCTTTAGTGCGCGCGATATCTCATAAAGATTTGTTTTTTCAGCGCTGAGAGTGTTCTGAGCATCGGCTGAAAGGTCTAAAAAGGCATTTACAGCCGCATTTAAAGCATCCATATCCGAAGCAGTAGCCGTTTCGGCAGTTTTTGCTAAAATGGCAGAATGGGCAGCTTTATAAGCCGAAACCTCGGCAGAAAGAATATCTGCCTTAATCTTATTAAGTACCTCATCAAGATTTGATTTTTGGGCGGTAAGTAATGCTTTAACATCATCGCGAAGTGCATCGTAAGCAGCTAAAGCCGCCTCTACCGCCGCTTTATCATTCTCTTTGGCAGTAGCTGTTGTGAGATTCAGTGTATCCGCATAATTTGTGCGGAAATCTTCTGCTACAAGCTGTGCCGAATCGGTAGCAATAACCTCATAGTTAAATGCTACATTATCTATAAGCGTAGCTGATACACCGAACATAAATCCATAGGTGAAATTATTCTGCGCCATAGAATCAAGGGGAGTATATGCACCCTTATTATAGGTAAAGCTTTGCTCGTCGTTTTCACCTATTTTAAGCTTAAAGCCGTAAAGCCTTTCATCATTATATATATATGAAATCTTTACATTAGTCCAAACTCCTGATGAAACGGACATATCCTTTATCCAATACTTACAAGAGGTACCGTTGGCAATAACCTGATGACCTGACTGATTAGGTATAATACCGACACCGTTGCTCAAAGCCGAAGAGGCGTCATTTATATTTGCGCCCTTGTAATATATGGCATAGGTCGGTTTTGAGGTGCTTTCAAGATACACATCAAAGCTAAAGGTCTTGATTTTTCTGTTTTCGGGAATATGAGCATCCTTAAAGAAAATACCAACATTTCCCGATTCATTATTAGAAGTACCGAGTTTTAAAACATTATTGGTGCTATTTGTGGGGTCGGCTACAACCTCCGCATTAGTCTTTATATCGGAATTTGATGCATTTTTATCGCCTTTTTCACCGTTATAAAGGGAGGTCTCCCATATATCATCAAGTGATAAACCGTTATACTCAAAGGTATCTTTAAGACTTATCTCGTTTCCAAGATATGCCGCTATACCGTCATCAGCGGAAGCGATTAAGGAGAGATTTAACGATACGATTATCAGCAAAGCTGAAAGCGTTAAAGAAATTATTCTTTTCAAATATCTTTTCACCGTTCATTCCTCCTTAATATACATAGCCTTTATCGATATATTCCTGGATATAGGCGGGTGTTTCCATATCCCAAAGGTCAGCAACCTTATTATCATAATCTCCGCCTAAAAGATCTGTAAGACCTACAACCTTAATATTATCGAAAATAACGGCTGCGTTATGGGTTGAAAAGCCTATTTTTCCCATAGCCTTAATATAGTTTGATTCATCCGTATATGATAAAATTTCTTTACCGTTTAGATAAACAGTAACTTTATTATCGAAGGTGCGAATGGTTAAATTCATAGTTCCGGCTGTAAGATAATCAAAGCCTTTAACTTTCACATCTGCGTTATCTTCGCTTTCCACATAATCGCCCTCGTATTCATCAACCACCGTAATAGTACTGGTTGTTTTTATATGGCTCTCACCTTCCATAACACCGAGCTGAATTTTTCTGTACGGTATCTCGTTTGTTACGGTCTGCGTAAAGCGGACTACATAGGCATGATAACCGTACTGTCCGATAGAAGTAAGTCTTGTATAAACATCCACCTGATTTGCTTCATTAGGTGCAGAATCGTCTGTAAAGGTTAAATCAAGGCTTGTTTCATAGTCGGTCCAATGCTCGTCACCTGCGAGATAATGCGAATCTGACATATATTCGTACAGATAGCGGTTGGTATTATCCTCCGTAGTGATTATTTCGGGTATAACATTATCAGTGGTCCAAATCGGGTTTGTAACACTCGCCTCTCCCTCATTAATTGAGCCGTCGGTATAGGTTTCATATAGAAGAACGTCCTCCGCAACAGACGGGTCAGCAGGTAAAACAATCTCTTCTTCCCTGTCTTCCCCGCCGGTAGGAGAAGATGCGGTATCATCTGTAGAAACCTCAGTACCCTCGGGAGCCTCAACCTGATAGCTGAAGCCATCGAAGGTTGCCTTTGCTATATCGCTTTCCATCTGCGAATATGCCGACTGACCGATATAAACCGAGCTGCCGTAGGTAAAGGGTACAGAGCCGAGCTTTATATAGGTGGAATCGGTTTTCTGCTTATAGAAGCATTCAACCTTGGTTTTGTTAAGAGATATTTTGAAATCAACCGGATAATTCGGCTTAGTGTTGATTTCATTACCCTTAATAGACATCATATTATCTGCCGAACGGTAGGTAATCATAATATATTCGGGACGGCAATGCACCATAACGGTTGCCGCTTCGGCGCCTATACCTGAACGAATCATAAGACCTGCTCCCGCGCAGGAATGCTTACCGTTCCAAGAGGTAAGTGTTGTTTCGGCAGTGAGAGTTGCGCTCTTGCCGTAATTAAAGATTACCTTTTTATAGGCAAAGTGCAGACTGTCCTTCTCATACCACTGAGCAAAACCGTTACTGGTCATAGTGGTTTTGCTTCCATCCTGAGTAAACTCACCCTTAATATCATCCCAAACATCTTCTCTGTTAGAAGTTTTTTCGTGAATCTTAACAAAGGTAAGCTCGGGGTCGGTTTCCTCTAAAATAACAACATTTTCGGCACTGCCTAAAAAGGAGGCAGAGAGGGCAATTATAACCACTATGAAAACGCTTAAAAGTACCTTTACTTTTTTATTAAAGAATTTCATACTCATACCTCCTCATAATCGTAATCATAATCGGCAATAGCTGATTTCTTTTTATACTGCTGGCAAAGTATGTATGTAACCACGAGGATTATAACTGAAACCGCCAGTAAAATAAACAGTATAAGAATTGTATTGCTAAGCGCTGTTCCGCCGCCCAGAGTTTTAATAATTGTATCTGTAACTCTGTTTGTTTTGGTTTTTGTAACAGTCTCGGTTTTAGTAACTGTCTCGGTCTTTGTTACGGAAGAGCCTGTAGAAGAGCTGTCTTCTTCCTCTTCATCCAAATCGTCTAACAGCTCAAGCATAGCCTTAAGCTTTGTTATACGCGGTTTAAGCGCTTCCTTTAAAGCCTGGTCATCAAGGCTGTTGTAGGCATCTATAACCATTTGGATAGCACCGCGGTCTGACACCTCAACCGAGTTATCATTTAATTTGAATACATATAAATACGTTTTCTGGAACTCTGCAACCTTTTGTGCCAATGCGGCTGCGGCTTCATCAAGAGCAAGATATTTATTTGCTTCATCATTAAGCTTAGTAAGCCACTCATATTCGGCTTGAACAAGCGGCTTTGCTTCATCCGAAAGCAAATCATAATTAAGCATTGCAAGCTGAATAAAGCTTATATAATTTGTGTAATTAATATCGTAATCGTTTTCAATAATATTTCTGTTCCAAATATGCGCGTAAGCCTCGTTGTTAATAAAATCGTCAACCTCAGCTTTGATATCCTTAAGCTCGTCAACACGGTCACTCAGCGCATTTACCAGCTTGCCCTCGCTTTGCAAATAGGTCTTTGCCGCCGCGGAGGTGTTGTCATAGGCTTGCTTAGCCTGTGTAACCGCCTGCTCGTTAGCTAATGAAACCGTTTGCTCTGTAAGCTTTAAGACATCGGCATATGTCTCCTTAAATCCGTTTACCTCCGCCATAAGCTGAGCATAGCTTGCCTCCTCTGCTAAACGGTTGTATCTCGTAAGAGCAGTTGAAAGCCAGTTATATTCATTCGGATATGTTGTTTTTAACAGTTGTTTTTGCGATGAAGTAAGCTTATTGAAAGCATCTGTTGCCGCATCAATATCCGCTTTTGAATCGGGATAGGAAATAGCTTCAAGCTTTTTGAATAACGCCAGCGTTTCCTCGGATATGGTTTCTGCAGATAGGTTAACAGTTATGCTGTCGGTCATATTTGAAGCAATATCCTTCTGCGCTGATGAGTTATCATATAAATCGTCTATCTCGAATGTAAAAGCAGCAGTACCGCTGTTACTTAACTCATTTACGCCGAATGCGAGATAAAATATCGCCCCTGTTACAGAAGTTTCCTTGTTGTAGTAACCGTTTTCGTAAATAACCCGTATTTCTGAAGTGTGGTAAGAATACTGCGGCTCGCTGTCCTCTATCAGGCATACCGACTTATTATTCATAAAGGTAAAGACAGCCGAATCATATCCTATTCTAAAGGACATTCCGCCCAAATTGTTGATTTGAGTAGCTGTAAGCTTCAAATAGAGAATATCACCGCTTTTAAAGGTGTCCTGAGCTACATAGGTGCCTCTTTCCTCGGAATAAACTGCCGAGGAAAGAACAAAATTCACTGTGGAATTTGCGGCGAACACCGTAGCAGATAACGAAAAAAGTAAAACAACGCAAAGAAGGGCGGAAACTGCTTTTAAAAACCGTTTTTTTATTTTCATAATGCAGTTCCTTTCATTTAATTATTTTGAAACAAATTCATCTACCTGCTTTTGCAGCTCTTCTAAAACCTTATCTATACCGGCAGCCTTCATCTTTGTGCAAGCCTCGGCATATTTTGTCTCATAGTCAGCGATAGCACCCGAATAAAGCTGAACCTGATATTCGCTCAGAACGCTGTTTATCTGACTGTAGTAATTTGAAACAGCCGATGTATCAAATGACATTCCGTAGGTTGGAGTTTTATAGAATTTCGGCTGAACATTTTCATAATAATCAAGAGCTCTTGTACGGGTCTCCTCTGTATAAGGAGAAATAACATACATATTAAGATGTGTTCCTACCATCCAGTTGGGTATACCGTAACTTGAAGCCGATGTTCCCTGCTGCTCATATTCGAAAGCCTTAATTTCAGTATCCGAAAGCTTTTCATAATGTGTGCCCTCAATACCGTAGCAAATCATATTGAGAATATCTGCGCCCTCTTCTGTACGGAGAAGCTCCAAAAGCTTCATAGCGCGCTCAGGATGTTTAGACGTACAGGGGATAACATTATAGGTGTGAAGCGAGCCTACAGCTGTATCGGAGATATACTTTTGCTCGTTAGACTGCACAGAAAGCCAATATACTCCTGAGCCCTCTGTAGCGCCTGCCTTCAAATACATTTCGTTTTCGTCGCGAAGATTCATATCCCAAACATAGGAGGATATAATCGGACTGCGGTTGCCGTAGCCTTGGTCACCGGAAAGAATATCTGTTGAGATAAAGCCCTCTTCATACCACTTTCTTGCCCATTTTATAAACATTTTAAATTCATCGGTCTCGTAAAAATCAATCATTTCAACCTTATCGGCAAAAACTCTGTAGCATACGTTGATTTGATTGGTGCTGCTGCCTCCGTTTCCTACAAACGCAAAGCCTCTGCGAGCAAATGTGTTAAACATACTTTCAATACCTATAAGGGGAGCAACGCTGTCGCTGTCGGCTTTGCCGGAAGCTTTTGCGGCATGGAGATAATCGTCTACCAGCTGATACATTTTCTCTGTGGTTGTACTACTCTTGTAAGCCGCTTCAACCATTGCCTTTGTATCCATATAGGAAATTAAGGACTCAGGTATGCACAGAACAGCGGTATCGTTGATATAAATCTGAACATTGGGGATAGCATACTGCTTGCCGTTTACAATACCTGTTGCATACTGAATGGAATATTTCTCCTTCTCTTTGGCAATAGAGGGAGCGTATTCTTCAATCAGGTCGTCGAGCTCATAGAAAGAGTCCTTTTCAATCTCGCTGAGCGTATCAACGGAAGTACCTACGTTTGCGATATCGATCTGGGTATCGCCTGCCATCCAAAGCGACCATTTGCTTCCGTAAGAGCTGTCAAGCATAAATTCAAGCTTTGTATTAGGAAGCTTTTCAGCTAAAAGCTTGTTAACCTCAGCTGTAACCTTTGCAGTATCCTTCTGCTCATAAAACGGCATAGCCCAAACGAGCGTTGCCTGACTGCCGTCATCATCACCGGAGCCTCCACAGCCGGCAAGAACGCCCAGCATTAACATAGCTGCCAATAGCATACTAATTATTCTTTTCATAATATTTTCTCCTTTTTTAATTAATGAAAAACGAATTAAGAATAATTTTTTCATTCGTCACTTTTCATTAAATTTTGTTTATCTTCGGTAAACAAAATTTATCCTTTTACCGCTCCTGCAACCATACCCTTTGAGAAGTATTTCTGGAAGAACGGGAAAATAACGAGCATAGGTCCGCTGGCTAAAACGCACATCGCGTATTTCAGTGTTTCCGAAGGAACGGCTACCATATCGCTTATAGGCATGGTCTTTTTAAGCTCATTTAAGAAGGTAGCCTCGTTTAATATCTGCTGGAGCAAATATTGCAGAGTGTAGAGCTTAGTATCCTGAATGTAATACATCGTAACCGTAAAGTCGTTCCATCGGGAAACAACACCCATAAAGGTGTAGGTTGCGATAACCGCGGTTGAAAGCGGAACTATAACCTGAGTTAATACCTGAAGCTCCGATGCGCCGTCCAGCTCTGCCGCCTCAATAAGCGAAACAGGCAACTGTGCGAAAAATGTACGGAAAACGAATACCGTGTAAGCCGCAACCATACCGTTGAGAATATATATCCACATCGAATTTCCCAAATGGAAAACCTGAGTGTTGATAATATATGTAGGTACTAATCCGCCGTTAAAGAACATAGTTATAATCAAAACTATTGATAAAAACTTTTTGAATATAAAGTGGGGACGCGCAAGCGTATACCCCATAGCCGCCATAATTACAATACTCAGTACCGCGCCGCCGATAGCGTAAACCCCAGTAACGCCGTAAGCGCGAAGCAATGTAGATAAATCGCTGAGTATATACTTATATGCTTCGGTTGTAAAATTCTTAGGGATAAGACTGTAGCCATAGGTTAAAACATCATTTTCATTGGAAAAGGAAACTGCAACCAACAGCAAAAACGGTACTATACATATAAGCATATAAACTGCGAAAATTATATGGATAAACCATGTACTTTCTTTTCTTTTTGAAACCTTTTTCATTATCTGTCTGCCCCCTTAAAACATTGCGTTCTCGGGACTGACTTTTCGGATAGTGGTATTTGTAAGAAATACCAAAACACAGCCCACTACCGACTGGAAAAGACCTACCGCGGCAGTCTGGCTCATATTGCCCGCCTGCAATCCTCTGTAAACATAAGTGTTGATAATATCCGTTACGGGATATAACGCGCCCGAGTTTCTCGGAACCTGATAGAACAGACCGAAATCTCCGCCCATAATACTGCCTATTGCAAGTATTGAGTTGATGCAGATAATCGGGATAAGCGCAGGGAGTGCAACGTGCCATATACAGCGAAGTCTTCCGGCACCGTCTATTTTTGCCGCCTCGAACAGAGACGAATCTATTCCCATAAGGGTTGCATAATAGATAATACAGCTCATTCCTGTTCCCTTCCATATAAAGAAAAGGGTTAAAATTACGGGCCAGTATGCCGGCTCGGCATACCAGTCAACCCCTGTTCCTCCGAGAGCCGTTATAACAGAGTTTAGTATACCAAAACGGTTGCTGAACAGTGCAAAGCCTATATATGCAACCAATACCCACGAAATAAAGTAAGGTATGATAATTGTTGTCTGGTAAACCTTTAAAGCGCGGCGGCTGTTTATATTGTATAAAAGCAACGCTACTATTATCGAGCATACAGTTCCTATAATATGGAACCACAGCTGATAAAGAATAGAGTTTCTGATAACTACAACAGCATCATTTGAAGTAAAGAAAAATTCAAAATGCTTAAAGCCTGCCCAGTCACTGCCCAAAATTCCCTTTATGTAGCTGTAATCCTTAAAGGCTATTACAACGCCGAACATCGGCAGATAATTAAATAGTATAAGATAAATAAATCCGGGAAGCGCCAAAAGAATAAGCGGAAGATTTCTCTGCCATAAGCGGCGCTTTGCGTTTCTTTTTAATAATGAATTGCTTGCCATTTTTTTACCTCGAAAGTTTAATAATTTTAATCAGCAAAACAATCATAGCGGCTAAACCGCATAAAACAATTAGTGAAACAAATATAATAATTGCTATTTGCCAAATGGTTGAAAGGCTGACCTTATCGTCCTCTTGTTCTTCCTCCTCAGGCTCTTCTTCGGCGAGCTGAGAAGCAAGCTCCTTGTCATCTTCTGTCAGTGAATCGGGTGAAAGCTTCTGAACGGCTGTAAGAAGCTTTTCCTTGTGTTCCTTGGAAAAAGCCTCTTTGGCAGTATCATCAAGAATTCCGTAATCGGTGTATAAACCAACAATTTTATCCTTGTCTGAGTTGCCTAATTTATCAACATCCATCGCCTTACACTCAGTAACAAGATTTGCTAAAACATACGGCATAACCGCGCTGTAGTCACTGTTTAATATAACCAGCTGGTCAGAGGCTATCTCTATCTTCTGGTCAGGAGTTAATGCATCGTATGCCACCTTTGCGGCAACGATATCGTCCTTGTTATCCGCGGTTACGGTTTTGGTATCTGTAGGCAGCTTAGCAATTAAATCAATAACCGCCTGAGCCTCAGCCGAAATATCAGCGGCAAAAGCTGTCTGCGGAGCTATGCAGACCGCCGCTAATAAAACAAATGTAAAAAGTACGGCAAAAGCCTTGCTTATTATATTACTGCGCATCCTGCATCTCTCCTTCCGTTTCGTCAGTTAAAGCCTCGTCCTCTTGTGTTTCTTCTCCGTTTTCCGGCTTTGCGCGAAGAGTATTAAGTACCATAACAACCGTTAACGCTGTAATTGCAACAATCATAACCGTAAGTATCGCAATCAAAGCTATCTGAACAGTGCCGAGTTCCTCCTTACTTACTTCTGCCGGCTCAACCGCTGTAACACTGCCTTCAGAAGTGGTATCGCCGTCTTCCATTTCCTCGGTTTCTTCCTCGCTGTCAGCAACTGAAGCGGTGGAAGCTGTTTCATTGGTTACGGGAGTTTCAGCCGCTACAACCTCAACACCCTGTCTCTCTGCACCTGGAACGTAAATTCCTTGGTCGGTTACGACATTAACCGATGATAAAACGGGATATGTATCTCCCTGTGTCCAGCCGCTTAAAGATAGGAAATAACTGCTTATATCCGCGGGAGATGCGGCATTAAAATCAGCCTGCAAGCCGTTTGTTGCGTTTGAAATGTAGCAGTTGTCCTGATTAGACATGCCCGCGGGGGCAGAGGTTTTACCCTCGTATTCGCCGTAAGAGAAGCAATTTGTTATAACACCGCTCTTTGATAAAGCTGTTCCTGTCAAGCTTGTGCCATAGAAGTTATTACCCTTTGTTTTAGAGGTAAGCTTAACAGAGGTCCAGCAGTTTTCAATTGTTGATTTTTCGTCAACTATACCTACAAAGCCGCCTGCTCCGCTTCCCGAATTCTGCTTATGCTGACCCATCTTGCCGTAGCCGTCAAGGCTGGCGTTAAGAGTACCCTTTGAGAAGCAGTTGGTTACTGAAGACGAACCGGCAATTCTGCCTGCAAAGTTACCTATTCCCCAGCATCCGCCGGTATCAACTTCAATGTCTGCATAGCTATCAGAAACATTAGAGTCTGTTATTGCGCCTATAAGTCCGCCATGGCGGGAGGAGTTACCCTTAACCGAGCCTGTAGCGGCACAGTGAGAAACGGTTGTATTAATAGCCTCGCCTATAAGAATTGCGGTGGACTGTGTATCCATAAATGCCGCATACGAAATAAGGCTTCCCTCGGTGCCGTCGGCATATCTTCCCGAGTGCTGACCTACAACAGAGGAATAAACTGTTGCGTTAAGCACGTATATATTGTAAATTCCGGCGCCGTCAGTAGTGCCGAAAAGTGCTGTCTGGTAAAAATACGGGGGATCCTGACCTAAAGCGTCGGGATAGTCAGACTGTCCGTACCAGTCGTGATTGAAAAGCTCGCCCTTTTTATTGTAGATATTCAGATTAAGAATAGCATAAAGAGGCAGACCGTCCGAGCCTAAGTCACAGGTAAAACTTCCTGTAAAGGGCTTGGTTGAATCGTCGCCAATCGGCACGAAACCGCCGCCGAAATACTTACTGTCGGTTTTGTAACCGCTCATATCTATTGTTGCCGCTAATTTATAATGCGCGGAAAGATTATTGCGCATATTGTATAAATCATCGGCTGTTTTGATTAAATACGGATCCTTTTTCGTTCCGCTGCCGCCGCTGTATTCAGCGCTTACAAGCATAGAACTTGCGCACACTGCCAAAAGCGAAATTGCCGCTAAAACTGAAATTAGCCGTAAAATTTTACGCTTAAGCATAAGCTGTGTATCCTCCTATCTTAATGGGAAAATGAGTAATAAATAATGAACGATGAATAATGAATAATTAAAACGAAAATTCTTCATTATTCATTATTCATTATTAGCTAAATTATTGTTTGTACGGTGCGGCAAAGGCACCGCACCGTACATATTTAATTTATTGATCCTCAGGTACGAGATCGTCTCCCCAAACCCACTCTGCGCCGTTAGAGCCGCTCTCTGTTGCCGCGATTGCCTCGTAAGAAACCGCGGGCTCATTTTCATAAAGGAAAGGAATTATATACTTTTTCTTCATTTTCAATCACCCTTCTTTCTTACTGCTGTCCAGCAATTTTTCCTATACGCGCCTGATTGTCGTAAACAAATGCAAGAACCTCTGCACCTTTGGCTGTTGATAAATCGATTTCACCGTTTATGCTGCCAAAAGTATCTGTGGGATAAGTATCTGTGTTAAGAACAGCGTTTGCCATTGCTCTTGCTGTGCTGAATACAGAACGGCTTGCTACACCGCCGTTAACTCCGGTGGTTTTGTCGGCTGCATTATAGCCTGTCTTATCGTTTGTGCTGTAAATAACAATAGTAGTTGTTCCGTTTGTGTATTTTACATACGAACGCGCTGAAATACGAACACCGCAGTTAGTTCCCGTTACATCAATTTTACTAAGTTCCGAAGTCCATTTGCCGGGAGCTGTTTCTCCCTCGTTAACAGCTGTAGCTGCTGTTACAACGCTTTCTTCGCCGTTCACGGTATCTAAAGTTAACTCCTCGTTAGCGCCTATAAGCTGTGTCGGGAACATAACTGTACCGTATTCGGCAACTCTGTAGCCCTCAATTCCTGCAGTGGGCATTGTTGAATTAAAGCAGATGTTCTGAGCGTCCGTTAACTTTGTAGCGCGTATTGAAGCACCCTCCATAACAGGAGCTTCTGCGCCCTTAGCAACCTTAACAGCTGCCTCTGCAGATGCGATTGCTGCAGTAAGCTCATCAGTTTTCTGTGATGCATCAAGCAATGCATAAGTAGCCTTGATATCTGCAACCTTTTCAGCACAAGTTGCAGTATTATCTATCTTAAGGGTTGTGATAGAGTTAACCTTTTCAGTAGCTGCGGTGTTGTAATAAGAAATATTAAAATTGCTTATTGTTACGGGAACATTGTAGTTTCCGGGAGTTCCAAAGCCAATTGTTACAACATCGGGGTCTTGCTTTGTCATATCATTAGCTTCGGCAGTAGCATCATAATAGTTAACACCGTATTTCCACAAATACTTCAGATAATCGCTTGAAGGCTCAAAAGAAATAAGCACATCGTTTGCTGCCTTATCAAATATAGTAACCCTCTTTATGTATTTGCCCACCATTTGATTATCATCTATACGGTTATAAAGCTCATCTTTAGTTGAATACTCAAGTGTAATGGTTAAATCCTTATCGACAAAATCTGCAAAATCAACGCCAGACTCAATTATCTGCCAACCATTGTTGAATTTAAGCTGCTTTGTACCATCGTCCTTGGTTTGTAATGACAAATACATACCATCCTCACCGTAATAGTGCATTTTGGGGAAGTCAATCTGTGTTGCGGTAGCATCGCCGTCTAAATATATATCATAAGAGAAGGTCTTAATATCACCATATACTTGATAATATATATTCTTACCCTTTGAAGCAGGTATAGATAATTCGGTAGCTGTGATACCATCGGTTGCAACAGTTGAGGTTGGAGCGTCATATTCGGTAAAGTCAATCATATCGTCATAGTGAATACCGTACTGAGCGGCATAAGCCTTGTTGTAATCAGCGCGGGCTTTAACAAGGGTAGCATAATTGGTAACCAAAGCCTGCTTTTCGGTGCTGAGGGCTGCATAAGCCTCTTCAGCGGCAACTATCTTTGCAAGGCAGGTCTCACCTACTTCAACTGCACCGATTGCATCTATCTTCTCAACAACTTCAAATACATCTGCATTTTCAACCAGATTATTATAGGTATCCTTTGCAGCAGTAAGGGTTGCATAGTTTGTAACTGCTGCCTTTTCGGTATCACTGAGAAGAGCGTAAGCCTCTTCAGCATAAACTATCTTTGCAAGGCAAGTTTCGGTTGCTTCTACTTCGCCGATAGCATCGATATATCCAATAACCTTTGAAGCGTTATCACGGTAGGTAACCAAAACATTCTTTATTGTTGCGGCGTTGCCGTTGGTCTTGAAACCAATCTTTACTACATCGGAATCCTTTGCATCAGGATTGGCAGCAAGATCAGCACCGTATTTCCAGAGATATCTCACATAAGCGGTGGTTGTTGGATAAGAAAGCAATTCTGTATTAGTTTCCTTGTCAACAATGGTAAACTTTGTAATATACTTTGTTGTTGTTCCACTATGGGTAGAGGTTGAAGTTGAATATTCAAACTTAACGGTAATCCATTTCTGGAGATAATTGCCGTAGCTTATATTACTTTGAGGAGTACTCCAAGCTGTTGTCCATGCCTTTAAAACATTTCCATTCTGAAGTGAGAAATAATAAGCATCAGAAGCGTTGTTAGCAGAATCTATATAGTAATATACATAAGGGAAGTCAACAATTCCGGTGGTTGCGGTTGAATCAACATACAAATCATAAGAAAGTGTTGAAATATCACCGTAAACATCATAATAAACTTCCTGACCTTTAGTAGCGGTAAAAGGTAAAGCATCAGATGCGATGGTGCTGTTATCGTTTCCGTCAAAATTTGCTGTTATGCTCGAATAATCTTTAAGGTCAATAACTGCACTGCTGTGGATACCGTATTTATCAGCAACATAAGAAGCGCGCGCTTTTGTTAAGGTTGAATAGTTAGTAACTTTAACCTGCTTTTCGGGCGCCAAAGCAGCATAAGCCTCCTCTGCGGCTTCAATTTTCGCAAGACATTCAGCAGATGCATCAACTGTGCCGATAGCGGCTATCTTATCAATAACCTCTGCTACATCTGCATTTTGGGCAAGCTCATTATAGCTTGCTCTTGCAGCAGTAAGTGTTGCATAGTTTGTAACAGCACTCTTTTGCTCAGCCTCAAGCAAAGCATAGGCTGCTTCTGCCTTTTCAATAGCAGCTTTGCAGGTATCGTTTAAAGCAACATCGCCGATA
>JAFUPX010000029.1 GCA_017472575.1 Clostridia bacterium
ATTCATCATTCATTCGACAGGATTTTCAATGAATAATGAATAACTTCAGTGTCTGCTTCTCAGACGAAATATAAACTCTCCGCCAAGATGGATTTGAACGACCGAAAAGTTACACTTGTCAAACGGGATGTAGTTTGTTATAATCATAAATATATTTAATACCCTGCAAAGGAAGTATCGTATGAGATCGATTTTTATGAGATATCCGAACGGAAAAGCAAAGGCCGTTACTTTCAGTTATGATGACGGTGTGCCGCAGGATAAACGGTTGGCAGAATTATTTGATAAGTACGGTATGAAGGGTACTTTTAATTTCAACTGCGAATATGTGAGGAAAGAAAATTTTAGTAAAGAGCAGATAAAACAATATTTTCTTTCTAAAGGGCACGAAATCGCCGTTCACGGCGCCAATCATAGAGCAAACGGTAATCTAAGACCGATTGAAGGAATACGAGATGTGCTTGACTGCCGACTTGAACTTGAAGCAAAATGTGATTGCATCATTCGCGGTATGGCATACCCTGATTCGGGTATAATCCAAATGGGTAATTTCGGAAACTATGAGCAGATAAAGAATTATCTTATCGAATTGGACATTGCATATTCCAGAACACTGGGCGGTGATAATAATTCGTTTATGCTCCCATAGGACTTTCACGCGTGGATGCCGACCGCCCATCATAACAATCCTAAAATTATGGAGTATATTGATGAATTCCTGAACTTGGACATTTCACCAAAACTATATCACTCAAGACGTGTACCTCGACTGTTTTATATATGGGGACATGGTTATGAATTTGACGAAAAAGATAATTGGGACCATATAGAAAATATTTGCAAAAAATTTGCTGATAGTAAAGAAATATGGTATGCAACCAATATAGAAATATATGATTATGTTCAAGCATATAAAAGTTTGAGATATAGTGCTGACGGTCATATGGTTTACAACCCCACGTTGTTTACAGTTTGGTTTGATGTTGACAGCAAGCTATATAGCGTAAAGTCAGGCGAAACTATCTTTATTGACGCATAAAAATTTATAGTATCAGTTTATATACCCTACCTTTAACGGCTATGATACACCTTATCATAAATTTTTGCAATACTATTTTATGTATCTTGACATTTATTTTTGTCAACACTATAATTGGTATATAATACAAAAAGGATACGGTGATTAGTATGCAAGAAAACCAGGGTTGTTCAGGAAACTGCTCGTCCTGCTCGGAAAGTTGCGGACAAAGAGAGCCTGAAAGCCTTATCGAGCCAACAGGAGAATACAACAATATTAAAAAGGTTATAGGCATTGTGAGCGGAAAAGGGGGAGTTGGAAAATCCCTTGTTTCCTCTATGCTTTCGGTACTTTTTCGCCGCAAGGGTTATAATGTTGGTTTATTAGACGCGGATATTACAGGACCCTCTATTCCTAAAACCTTTGGAATAAACTCACGGGCAATGCAGAACGAAATTGGTATTATGCCTGCTGTTACAAAAACAGGTATCGAGCTTATGAGTGTTAATCTTTTACTGCCCGAAACCGATTCGCCGGTTATCTGGAGAGGGCCCGTTATTGCCGGAGCGGTTAAGCAGTTCTGGCAGGATGTTGTTTGGGGAGACCTTGATTATTTGTTTATTGACTGTCCTCCCGGAACAGGTGATGTTCCACTTACGGTTTTCCAGACTATTCCGCTTGACGGTATAGTTATCGTTACCTCTCCTCAGGATTTGGTTTCGCTTATAGTAAAAAAAGCATACAATATGGCTCAGATGATGAATATTCCCGTGCTTGGAATCGTTGAGAATATGAGTTATTTTAAATGTCCCGACTGCGGAAAAGAACACCGCATTTTCGGAAAGGGAAGCGAGGATATCGCGGCAGAGCTTAATATCCCGCTGTTAGCAAGGCTTCCTATTGACAGTTCCATTGCCGCGTTGGTTGATAACGGTGCGATTGAAAACGCTCAGTTTGACTATCTTGACTCCGCCGCAGAGGAAATAGAAAAGGCTGTAAAAAAATAAAGATGTGTTTTACACATCTTTTTTATTCTTCAAAATTAATTTCAAAATCAAATATGCGAAGAGAGCCGTCGGATATTTCGACGGCTTTTTTATATTCTCCGCTCTCAAGCAAAACGGTATTCTCA
This sequence comes from Clostridia bacterium, assembly GCA_017472575.1. Lineage (GTDB taxonomy): Bacteria > Bacillota > Clostridia > Oscillospirales > Acutalibacteraceae > UBA737. The sequence goes on from JAFUPX010000029.1 coordinate 2,151, forward strand.
TAGGCGCGCGCCATGGCGAAGAACCCGAAAACTATGCAGGTTAAAACCACAAAAGAAATATAAAACGACCTGAAAAATAATGTTCCTTTTTTCATTTTCTTACCTCTAAATAATTTTTAATAGTTCCGCAAGGCAATTTCCTACAAGCTCGGCGGAATAAACCGCCTCATCTAAAGTATTGGCATCTGTACCGAATTCAATCAGCATAGAGCCTTTTGTTAAGCTTTGATTATAATTTCTTGCAACAAGACTTAAAGGACGGGCGAGTGTAGGATATTTAACCTCCATCATCTGCTGAAGTCTGAGAGCTAATTTCAAGTTTTCCTGCCAGTAAGGAAAATCTGTAACGCTTCCTGCCTCGGCACCCATAACCAGCATAACCTGTGCCGCTTTTTTACCGTTTATTTCGGTTGCCAGCTTTACCTTATCGGTCTCTCCTGAGGTTACGGCGTCTCTGTGTAAATCGAGAACTATTTTTATACTCGGATATTTTTCAAGATAAGCCTTAACCGTTTTCGCAGAGCGTGTATAACTGCCGGTATATTCGGGATAATCGTGCTGAGTTGTATCGTGCAGAGTTTTAATTCCTGCATCATTAAGCTTTTTTGCAACCGTTTCTCCGATTTTAACCATATTATAGTTGTTATCCCTTGTCCTTGAGGAAAAGGAGGTTGTGTAGGTGTCAGAATCCTCTGTCATAAAGGTTTCGGTGGTATGGGTATGCATTATAAGCACCTGCGGCTCGTCGCTTTCCTCTATCTCAAATGCAAGTTTTTCATCAAGCAGATTTTTTATACTGATATCTACTCCCGCGCTATTTTTTACATAAGTATTATTATAAGAAAGCGGAGCGGCATACGGCGAGATTGTTTTTTCGATTATTTTTCCCTTAACCGTTCCCGAAGAAGCCGCCGGTTCGGCAGATTCCGAAGATGCTGTCTGCTGTGCCTCACCTTGAGAACTTATTTCGGAGGTTTTTTCCGCTTCGCTGTTCTGCTCGTCACCGCTTTTTTGCTCTGTAGTTTTGAGCTGACCGCTGTTTTCAAAAAATGAGACTGACGCTGCGGCAGGTGATGTTAAAAACCCGAAACAGCTGTAAAAAACAAAAACACAGCAAATTAAACAAGCTGTTACATATCTTAGAATACTTCCTCTGTTACGCACAGTCTCACCTCCACACAAAATCTTATGCGGTTACCCTTAATGTTATGCCAGACTTTCCAAAACCTCGGGCGGTATTTCAGGCTGTAAAAACAAATTAAGTGCCTTGGATAAAATTTCACACATTTTTTCGCACAGATAGTCTATATCCTTAGGAGTTACTATTAAATCTGTATTGGTTTGGCTTTCCTTTCCGGTAAGCTCGTAGGCGATAACGCTTGCGTCGACAACTGTCGGTACTCCCACAGCTATGACCGGAACCTTTAAAATTTTGCGGCTTAATTCCTTTCTGGCGTTTTTTACACCCGAACCAGGTGAAATTCCCGTATCTGATATTTGAACGGCTGTAAAAAGGCGTGAGAGGCTTTTAGAGCAGAGTGCGTCTATCGCGATAACCGCACTGGGGTTTGTTTTTTCAACCGCCGCCTCAACACTCTCACTAGCCTCTATTCCGGTTTTTCCTAAAACATCAGGTGTTATAACCGCAACGCTTTTTAATCCCTTAAGACCTATTTTTTCAGCGAAATCTTTTTTTATATGTCTTGTTGCAAGTATTCTTTTGGCGGTATTGGGACCTACAGCATCGGGAGTTATTTCGCTGTTGCCTAGCCCTGCAACTAAAACTCCTTTTTCACGATCTTCTAAAAGACAGTTTAAAGATTCCTTTATTTCTCCTATCAAAGGGGAATAATCTGACAGGTTACTAAGCGGAGGAAATTCAAGGTTTATATATCTTCCTTTTGGCTTATTAAGCTGTTTTGCCGCCTCTTCTTCGGTTATTTGAATATCAGTAACAGTTATATATTCTTTTGTCTTTATTTTTTTAATAACACCCGAAATATTTCCCTCTTCAATTTTTTCGTCTATTGCCAAATCCGTTCTTATACTCATTTGCCTTTTCTTCCTTTCATTTTTATCATCCTCAAATTATCCACCGATATACAAAATAAGGTTGAAAAAGTAAATATTATATGGTATACTTTATTATATATAATTTATATA
>JAFUPX010000030.1 GCA_017472575.1 Clostridia bacterium
CGGCGCGGTACATACTTTATTTTCGGGTCTTATTGAAAAGTATCCCTTTTCCAAGATTGCAATTTTAACACCTTTGCACCGTTGTAACGAGGATAACCCCAAAGGAGACGGAAACAAACCCTATAATGTAGGTGTATTGAAGGATTATGTTGATATAATAAGAAAAATAGCCGAGTATTATTCTTTACCTGTACTCGACCTTTACGCCTGCTCGGGGTTACAACCCAAAATACCGGTTATTAAAGAAACCTATATGCCTGACGGTCTTCACCCAAGCGACGCAGGCTACCGTATCTTAGCGGACAAAATAGCAAAATTCTTAATATCATTATAAAAAAACAACCGCTTCCGTGAATTTCACGGAAGCGGTTCTGTATATAAAGGGGTAGGCATATCGGTAATCTGAGGATAGACCTAGGGCTACCGCCGATATCAGGGACATCCCGTTTTAACCCCTTGGTATATACTATGCAAAATTACACAACAGGTGACTTTCTGATGAACAAAACACCAAGTGTATTTCTGCCACAATGAGATGAAACGGTACAGCCTGCTCTGGCTATAAATACCTCTTTAAAGGGAACAGTCTTTTTAACCTGTGCAACTATATCGTTAACTATTTGCTCGTCACAGCCGGCGTGGGTAACAAAAATTCTGTCGGAATCGATATCGTCCTTATTGCTGAGACGCTCCTCAACATATTGCTTTAAAATGATATCAAATCTGCCGCGGTATTTTTTGCCGACATCCATTTTGCCGTTTTTAACCTCGATGCAGGGCTTTAATTTAAGAAGATTTGCTCCGAACATCTCAACTGCGGTGCATCTTCCGCCCTTATGAAGATATTCGAGACTGTCTATAACAAACGAAGTATCAATAAACGGAACAAGAGCTTCAGTTTTTTCAACAACCTCTTCAAATTCCATTCCGCTTAACAGCATTTCGGCTGCAGATACAACAAGCAAACCGCCGCCTGTTGAAAGGTTTTTAGTGTCTATAATATGAACGTTACCGTCAAACTCAGCGGCTGCAAGGCAGGAATTACTGTAGGTAGAGGACATATCAGAACTTATTGTGAAATGAATAACTTTTTTGCCGTCGTCAACAAATTGCTTGAAAAAATCAATACATTCGCCTACATTTGCGGCAGTGGTCTTCGGAAGCTCTCCGGTTTTACGGTGATGCTCGTAAACATCATCGGGGTTAATGTCAATCCCGTCCTTATAAGTTTTGCCGCCCAAGGTTACACCAAGGGGTAATACAGAGATATTATAACGCTCACAAAGCTTTGAACCTAAATCAGTTGTGCTGTCACTTGTAATTACTATATTTTCAGTCAAAATAAAACCTCCTTTTTTTGTAATTATAACAGCAATCGATTAATTTTTCAACTATATATTCTTTCTGAAGGCTGCAGGCGAGCAGCCATATTTTTTTTTGAATAGGGTATACATCCATCCTAAATTCGAAAAACCGCTTTCATAGCATATATCTATTATATCAAGGTCACTGTTTAGCAGACGGTTGGCGATATAGGTAAGCCGTAAATCATTAATAAAGTCAGCGGCAGTTATTCCATAGTATTTTTTAACACTTCGGCATAAGTGTTCCTTTGTTTTTCCGCTAAGCTCTGTCATACGGGAAAGCCCCTCGGAAAAATTTGATACTTTATTCATCGCACTGCAGGTATCCAGCAGCCATAAGGGTATTTCTTCTTTATTCTCAGGCTCTCTTTTGTAGAAAAATTTTGAAAAAATCTGAGTAAGCACAGCGCGCATCGAGATGCTTTTTGTAATCATATCATCAACGGCAATGGTGTTAAGAGATGCAATCATTTTTAGGAGAGATTTAGCTTCAACCGAGTTTAAAATCACATACGGAGAATACTTTGCACAAAGTAACTGTTTTGAAGGAAACAGAGGCGTAAGAAATTCAAAGAGACCGTTTCCCATATCCAGCGAAAACGCAAGTTGAAGAACGGTTACGTCCCTGCCGGTATTATTGTAAAAATCGTGATAATCATCAGGTCTTACAAAAACAAGAGAATTTTTAGGAAGCTCAAAGCAGTCTCCGTTTACATAGTGTACCTGTGGGCTATCCTCCAAAAAAAACAGCTCATAATAATCGTGGGAGTGAAAATTCAGTCCGTCATTTTTAACGATACATTCGTTATATCTGAACTCGCAAACACTTTCGAGCTGGTCTGAAGCGTATAACACATCTTTCATATAAATCACCAAATATCAATATACTGTAAATATTTTATCATAATAAAAGAAGAAAATCAACATTAAAGAAATTATAATGAAAGAAAAAGTGAGAGGAGTTCTCTATGAATAACAGATATGAGTTTAAAGACAGTGAAAAACAGATTATTATTAAGAATTATGATACTCCAACGCCTTGGATGAATTATCTAAGTAACGGAACGTTCCATACTATGATTTCTCAGGCTGGCGGAGGAGTAGCCTTTTATAAGTCGCCTCAGATATGGAGAATAAACCATTACAGATTTTTCCACCTTCCTACTGACAGAAGCGGATTTTATACATATATTAAGGACGGCGACACCGTATTCTGTCCTACAAACCAGCCTGTAAGCGACAAGCCTGACGAATGGAGCTGTACCCACGGTATGGGATACACTCTTTTTAAGTCTGTTAAAAACGGACTTAAGGCGGATGCAAAGTACTTCGTAGGACCCTTTGAAAACTGCCTTATATGGGAGCTTACTTTGAAATCTGATATCGACAGAAAAATTCAGATTTTTCCTTATGTTGAGCTTGGCATGATGGAGTTTATGCGCGAGCTTCAGTGGCAATGCTACAATAAGCATCAGCTTACTGTTTATACGCTGGACGATGTTCTTGTTTATAAATACGGTGTTGAAAATCAGCCTAAACCTGATGAAACTCCGCTTGTATATTTTGCAGCTGACTATCCTGTTACCGCTTTTGACGGTGACCGCGATGAATTTATAGGAGCTTACAGAAGTGAAGAAAACCCCATAAGAGTTGAAGAGGGAAAATGCAGTAATTCTTGTATGATGGGCGGTGACCCCTGCTTTACTTTTCAGCTTGATGTAGATTTAAAAGCAGGTGAGGAAAAGAAGATACATATTTTCCTCGGAACTGCTATGACCGATGATGAAATAAAGAATTCTGTAAACAATTGCAGAGAAAAGGATTTTGCAGACAAATCCTTTGCGGCTTTAAATAATCATTGGGAGGAATTCTTGGGTAAATTCGAGTGTGAATTACCTGATGAGAATACCCAGAGAATGGTAAATATCTGGAACCCGTATCAGGCGGAGAGAAATTTCCAATTTTCAAGAAATATTTCTTATTATGCAACAGGAACATTCCGCGGTGTAGGTTATAGAGATACTGCTCAGGATGTTCTTGCAATGGTACCGTTCGATACAAAGCGGGCGGCAGATAAAATTAAGCTGCTTTTATCTCAGCAGTATAATGACGGACACGTAAACCATTATTTCTTCCCCACAGAGGGCTGGGAGCCTGTTACAACCGTTCATTCGGACGACCATTTGTGGACTATCCTTTCTGTTTACGCTTTGTGTATGGAGGAGGGAAGTCTTGATTTCCTTGATGAAGCCGTAGAGTTTTATGACGGCGGCAAGGCAACTGTTTGGGAGCATTTGAAAAGGGCAGTTGATTTCACACTTTCCAACTTAGGAGAAAGAGGATTTCCGCTTATGCTCCGCTCTGACTGGAACGACCAGCTTTTCCGTGTTTGCAAGGAGGGCAAGGGAGAGAGTATATGGACTTCTATGCAGTTTGGTCTGGCATTAAAGGATATGGCAGAGTTGGCAACGCTTAAAGGCGAGGATACTTCTAAATATACTGAGGCTTATGAACAGCAGAAAAAGTTAGTTAATACTCTCGGTTGGGACGGTAAGTGGTTCCGCCGAGCCATTATGGATGACGGCAGATACTTAGGCTCAGATTCTGAGGAGCAGGCAAAAATCTGGCTCAATACTCAGACATGGGCGGTAATTTCGGGTATGGCTGACCACGATAAAGCTGTTAAGGCAATGGACAGCGTTTATGAGCTGCTCAACACTCCTATGGGTATCAAGAAAATACATCCTTCAATTAAAGATTATCCCTCAAAGGAAAATCCTCTTACCAACTATAATAAGGGAACAGGTGAAAACGGAGCTGTTTTCTGCCATGCAAATACTTGGGCAATAATTGCTGAATGTATTTTAGGCAGAGGGGAGAGAGCATATCAGTATTATAAACAGCTTCTTCCTATGGAGGCTCAAAAATATGCCGGAGAATGGCGTTACAAAGCAGAGCCGTATGTATATGCTTCAAATATTTTCGGTCCTGAATCAGATAAGTTTGGACTTGCTAATGTAAGCTGGCTTTCAGGAACAGCAGCTTGGATGTATATTGCCGTAACGCAGTATATGCTTGGTGTTAAACCCACTTGGGAAGGACTCAAAGTAAATCCATGTTTACCTAAGGATTGGAAAGATATTAAGGTAACACGTAAATTCCGCGGAGAAACTTATCGTTTTAATTTATAAAAGGAGATAAAGACTATGACATTAAGAGAGAAAATCTTAAAAACATTTATTGTTACAATACGCGAAATAAATACGCACGGCGGTCCCAAAGAGTTTTTCGAAAAATATCCCGTTGGCGGAATGTATTATTCGGAGGGTGATCCGCTACTCGATGAAAACGGTCTTGAAATGGGCACAGCTACAACATTCGAAAAATTAAATGAATGTAAGAAGTATTCCAAAAAAAAGCTTCTTGTCTGTGCTGACGGTGCGGCTGTAAGAGGACAAACTGTATGTTGCGCAGGGCAGTCTTCATTAGGCGGTTCACGCAATTTGGAGGATGCCTATAACCTTGGTAAATGTATGGGTATGCAGATGAATGATAAGGGGATTGACTGGATATTAGGTCCCAGCATTGATATGAGCTTTGATCATTTAATGTACCTCACAGCCATAAGCGATGATCCCAAAGTTACTGCCGAAATTTACCGTGAGGTTGTAAGAGGTATTCAGGATCAGGGTGTTTGTTCAACGGTTAAGCATTTCCCTGGGCTTGGAACATATTTTGTAAATATGCATATGGCACCCGGAGCAAATAATCTTCCTTTTGAAGAGTGGATGGAGACCTATGGATATACATATAAAGAAATGTTTAAGGAAAATGTTATGTCTGTTATGACAACACACGTTTCTCTTAAATCATATGACGATGAAATTACCGACGGCTTTTATCCTATTGCAACCTATTCTAAAAAGCTTACAACAGATTTATTAAAGGGTGAATTAGGCTTTAAGGGTGCCGTAGTTACTGATGCTCTTATTATGGGTGGTATGGCAACAGGAGATTTAATAGCTGAAACAGTTCAGGCATTTAAGGCGGGTGCTGATTTACTTCTCTGGCCGCCTGTTGAAGCGGCGGAAAAAATCGAAGAACTGATTTTAAACGGTGAAATTCCGATGAGCCGTCTTGAAGATGCACTTGAACGTATTGAGCGTATGGAAAACTTTAGAGCTCGCGCACTTGAAGCTCATTCCTATGATGAACCTGACTGTAAGTTTGTGGATAAAGCAATGTATGAGATAGCAGAGCACGGAATTTGTCAGCTTAGGAACGAGATTGGACTTCTGCCGTTAAAACAGGAGAAATATCAGAAGGTTTTGGTGGTAGATGCGGCCGAAACAGATGGCAGCATATCAAACGGTTCTGTATTACTTCAAAAGGAGCTCCAGAATAGAGGCTTAAGCGTTGATGTAAAACGAGATATTTATGATGTACCGTCCCGTGTTTGTTGGCAGGTGGATATTGACAAGCTTCAAAATGAATATGACCTTGTAATTTTCAATTTGAATGCGTCATTTGTAGCGGAATGGAGTGTTCCTCATATGTTGATTTGGGCATCGCATTTGTTTGATAAAAGCAAAAAGCTTATTGTTAATTGCAGGTCTCCGTATTTTGCGGTAGATTATTTCCCCGAAGACCCGACCTTTATCGAGATGAACTGCGAACTATCGGCAGAAACGGTAAAAATGCTCGTTGAAAGACTGTTCGGCGAAAAGGAATTTACCGGAAATAATTTGATAACAGGTTATAAATCAGCTAAATTATAAACAGATTAGCTTTAAGAAAAAATATCACCGAATTTTTTTAGATTCGGTGATATTTTTGTATAGACTTATTGAAATTAATTTGGTATAATAAAATATAATTGTGAGCAGAGGTAAGTGAAGAATGAAAACGATTTGCGTTGCCGATTTAAAAATAAATATCAAAAGCGGCGATACCGAGTTTTTTAATCGCAGACTTAAAGATTATGCAATACCCTTTGTTGAAAAGCCTGATATGGTTATGGAAACCTATCTTTATGATGAAATACCTGAACCTCAGGGTGAGCTTGTTCAAACCATAAAAGCTACTAAGATTTTACAGTGTGAGAACGGTTTTTTCTGCCGTTATATTAAGTCTTCTAAAACAGGAGTTATTCCCTTTGCCATATATTTCACTAAGGACTATTCAAATGTAAAGATATGTCTAAAGAAGGGCTATACCTTTCAGAATTTAAGCACAACTGATTGGGAATATCTCTACACCGGATTTATGTTTGCAAACAGGCTTACCGTTTTAGGCGGAACGGTGCTTCACAGCTCTTCGATTTCGTATAAGGATAACGGAATTGTCTTTTCTGCCGACCCCGGAACAGGAAAATCTACCCATGTTTCCTTATGGAAAAAGAAATTTGGGGACGATTTGCTCATTGTTAATGACGATAAGCCTGCGATAAGGTTCGTTAACGGCAAGCCTTATATTTACGGAACGCCGTGGAGCGGAAAAACTGACCTTAATCTCAATATAAAAAAGCCTTTGAAGGCGATAGTTTTCATAGAGCGCGGTGAAACCAACTCAATTGAGAGTATGACAATAACCGACAGTGTGTTAAATCTTTCAAGGCAGCTTCCCAACCCGTTTTATGATAAAGAAATTGGCATAAAAACAGTTGATTTCATAAAAGAAATTTATGAGCGTAAAATACCGGTTTACCGCCTTAAATGCACTATAAGCGAAGAGGCTGTAGAGGTTGTTTATAACGAAATAATAAAGTGAGGAACAGCTATGAAGTTGAAGGACGGATTTATTAAAAGCAAGCTTGGGGACGAATGTGTAGTTGTTCCCGTAGGAGCGCAGACTGTTGATTTCAGAGGTCTCATAACCCTTAATGAAACAGGTGAGTTTTTATGGGAAATACTAACAGAGGAAAAAACCGAGGATGAGCTTGTTAAGGCTCTTTTAGCAGAATACGATGTAGATGAGGAAACCGCTAAAAAGGATGTCCACGCATTTTTAGATACACTTAGCGAAAAGGGTTTTTTAGAGGAAAATGAGTAAAACTGTAAATCTTTCTATGAGTCAGATAACTCCGGTTATCACTCAGTGCATTGAAAACGGCAGCGAGGTAATACTCACCGTTACAGGTAACAGTATGCGCCCTTTTTTGAAGGATAGGCGCGATCAGGTAGTTCTTGTAAAGGCACAGCCTGAGAATTTAAAGGTTGGAGACGTTCCGCTTTATTGCCGGAGAAACGGAAAGTATGTGCTTCACCGTGTTGTTGAAGCTAATAACAGAGTTTACACAATGCTTGGAGATGCGCAAACAGATAAGGAACCGGGCATAGAGCCTGACCAGATTGTTGCTGTTGCAAAAGCGTTTATCAGAAAGGGTAAAAGATACGAATGTGACGGCTCGGCATATAAAAGGTATGTTGCTTTATGGGGCTTTTTATTGCCAATAAGAGGCTTTTGGTTTAAGTGCTACCGTTTTGCGGCAAGAGCTTACAGGAAAGTTATACATTAATTTTTTATATAAATATAAATAAGGGGGGAGAAAAGTGAGTGATAAAACATTCGCTAAAATAAAGCTTGCGGCTTTTTTTAAGTCTAAGCTGAATATTTTTATGCTGGTTTTAATAGTTTTATTAACCTCCGCCCTTTGCGTATCAAGTACATATTTGTATAAAAGAACAAAGAAGGTTCAGGCTGTAAGTGCCTCTTATTCCGAAGAGCAAAGAAGGCTTGACGAGGCGAAAAAAGAGATTGAAGAAATAAAATCTCAGCTCGAACAGGAGCAGAAAAATAACGGTGACCTTAAAGCTCAGCTTGAACAAAAGGAAAACGAAAAAAAGCAGCTTGAAGAGAAAGTAAGCGGACTTCAAAGCGAAATTGAACAGCTTAAGGCAAAAAAAGAGCAGGAACAGGCATCTGTAGTGCCGGCTCCTGCTCCTGCTGTACCTCCGGCAAGCAAGGTTTGTTATCTCACTTTTGATGACGGTCCCTCCGATAACACCCTTAGAATTTTAGATATTTTAGCAAGATATAATGCTAAAGCAACCTTTTTTGTAACCTGCAACGGCAAGCCTGAATATATGAAAAATATTCACACAGCAGGGCATACGATAGGTCTACATACGGCAAGCCATAATTATGCTGCACTGTATGCCAGTACCGATGCTTATTTTGCCGACCTACAGCAGGTTTCGGATATGGTTAAAAGCCAAACAGGAGTTGAAAGTAAAATAATTCGCTTTCCGGGCGGAGGAAGTAATCTTATAAGCCAAAAATACTGTCCGGGCATAATGTCGCAGCTTGTTGTTATGACAGCCGAGCGCGGATATTATTATTTTGACTGGAACGTAAGCTCAGAGGATGCTGCTGCTTCGAGAGTAAGAGCAGATATAATTGTAAATAACGTTTTAACTCAGGCAAAAAATAAAAATTCAATTTGTGTACTTATGCATGATGAGGCGGCAAAAACTACAACAGCAGATGCTCTCCCTGCTATAATAGAGGGTCTTACTGCTATGGGATACCGTTTTGAGGCTTTAAACGAAACTTCCTACGGATATCATCATTCAGTTAAGAATTAAATTCTGACATAAAAACAACCTTATTCTCGATTGAGAATAAGGTTGTTTTTAATATTCAAATTCTCCTGTATAAACCAAAACTGCGCTTCCGGTGAGTATTACTTTTTCATCAGTGTAGTTAACTGTCATATCGCCGCCTGCTAATTTTACGGTTATATCGATGTTTTTATCGCAGAAGCCGTTTTCTGTTGCCGCAACAACCGCCGCACAGGCACCTGTTCCGCAGGCAAGGGTTTCGCCGTTGCCGCGCTCCCATACACGCATCCTGAGAGTTGTGCGGTTAACTATCCTTACAAACTCAGTATTTATGCGCTCGGGGAAAATTTCGCAGTGCTCAAACTTCGGTCCCAGATCTTTGAGGTCAAGCTCATCAATACTTTTTCTTAAAACAACACAATGCGGATTTCCAACCGAAACACAGGTGACATTGTATTCATTGTTGTCAACTGTAATCGGGTAATCAATCATTTTTTCTGCAACTACATTCGCAGGAAGTGATTTAACTGACAAATCGGCTTTTCCTATGTTTACCGAAACAGAGCTTACCTTGCCGTCTCTTATAAAGAGCTTCAGCTCTTTAATTCCGCTGCCTGTTTCAACGGTTATAGTGTCATTATGTACTATTCCGTTATCGTATAAGTATTTACCTACACAGCGGATGTTATTGCCTGCCATTTTGCCCTCGCTGCCGTCAAGATTAAAGCTTCGCATCTTAGCATCTGCTACTTTTGAGGATTCTATTAGAACGATACCGTCCGCTCCTATGCCGTAATGCTGCTTGCAAAGGCTTACGCATAAGGACTCAGGGCAGGTAATTTTACCGTCAAAATTCTCAATAAAAATATAATCGTTTCCGCAGGAGTGCATTTTAGCAAAGCGTATTTTTTGACGCTTAACTCTCATATTATTAATATCAACAAGCTCTGTGTTGTGGATATTAAATCGGCTTTCAATTATTTCAGCCAATGCGTTTGCGGTGTCAAGCGAGGTAAAGCAGGGAATAGAAAGCTGCATTGCTCTGCGGTGAAGCTTTGTATAGTCTCCGAGAGTTGCGTCAACAACAGCACCGGTATAAATTATATAATTAACCTTGCCGCTTTCGAGAAGTTCAATTACATTGTCGCTCTCAACCGATTTTACATCAATTCCGAGATTTGAAATGGCATTTGCCGTACCGAAGGTTGCATAAAGAGTAAGCCCCAAATCAAAGAAACGCTTTGCCGTACCGAGAATTTCATTGTAATCGTTCTCTTCCACACTTATAAATATTCCGGTATTTTTGCTTTCAAAATCGGGGATTGTAAGGTTTGCGGCAGTAAGACCCTTGAAAAGAGCCTCTTCCTTTGTTTTTCCGATTCCCAAAACTTCACCTGTAGACTTCATTTCAGGACCTAAAATTGAATTGGCATCATTCAGCTTTTCAAATGAGAATACAGGCACCTTAACCGCGAAATAGGGCGGAGTTTTATAAAGACCGGTTCCGTAGCCTAAATCGGCTAAAGGCTCTCCCAGCATAACTCTTGATGCTAAATCAACCATAGGAACGCCGGTTACTTTACTTATATATGGAATAGTTCTTGAAGCTCTTGGGTTCACCTCAATTACATAAAGCTCGTCCTCAAAAATAAGATACTGTATGTTTACAAGACCCTTTGTTCCAAGGGCTAATGCCAGCTTAACCGAGCAATCGCATATCTTCTCCAAAAATTTATCGCTTAGGTTGTAGGGAGGATATACTGCTATAGAGTCGCCGCTGTGAACTCCTGCACGCTCTATATGTTCCATAATTCCCGGAATCAGGACATCCTTACCGTCTGAAATAACATCTACTTCAAGCTCGGTTCCCGGCATATATTTATCAACCAAAACAGGGTTTTCAATACCTTGCGCTAAAATTTTCTCCATATACTCCGTAGTTTGCTTATCACTGTGAGATATGGTCATATTCTGTCCTCCTATAACATAGGATGGACGAAGCAAAACAGGGTATTTAAGGCTGTTCGCGGCGGACAGCGCCTCTTCAAGCGAAGTAACACCCATGCCTTTGGGTCGGAAGATATTAAAGCTTTCAAGCAGTGCATCAAAACGGGCGCGGTCTTCAGCTAAATCTATTCCTTCGGCAGAGGTTCCTAATATATTTATTCCGTTTTCATCAAGGAATTTTGTAAGCTTGATAGCTGTCTGACCTCCGAAAGCAACAACAACTCCCATAGGATTTTCAACCTTGATAATGTTCATAACATCCTCAGGGTAAAGAGGCTCGAAATAGAGCCTGTCAGCAGTATCGTAATCGGTGGAGACAGTTTCGGGGTTGTTGTTAACTATAACAACATCATAGCCCATCTTACGCAAAGTCCAGACGCAGTGAACGGAGCTGTAGTCAAATTCAATGCCCTGACCTATGCGTATTGGTCCCGAGCCTAAAACCATAACAACAGGCTTTCCGCTTCTCTTAAATGAGCGTGTTTCGCAGAAGCTATCGCAGCTTGAGTAAAAATAGGGGGTAGCCGCGTCAAACTCAGCGGCACAGGTATCAACCATCTTATAACAGAAATCTTTATTCGGAAGATTTTTGCTGTTTGTGATTTTCTTAATTGCCGAGTCGGTATAGCCTAATTTTTTAGCTGTTAAATAATCCTCATCAGTTATTTCGGCGCCTGAGATTTTTAACTCAAAATCAGCTATGTTTTTAAGCTTGTTCAAAAACCAACAGTCTATTTTTGTTATGTCGTGTATTTGATTTACTGAAATTCCGCTTTTCAGCGCTTCAAAGACAGTGAATAAACGGCGGTCGTTCTTATCAGCAAGTCTTGAAAGTATATCCTTATCCGAAAGTGAAGGAGCATTTAATGTGTCAAGGGATATTTCCGCACCCCTTACAGCCTTCATAAGCGCCATCTCAAAGGTAGGGGCAATAGCCATAACCTCTCCGGTTGCTTTCATCTGAGTGCCAAGCTCACGGCTTGAGCCAGCAAATTTATCAAAGGGCCATTTAGGGAATTTAACTACAACATAATCAAGACTTGGCTCAAAGCAAGCGCAGGTTTTACCTGTTATATCATTCTTTATTTCATCAAGCGTGTAGCCGATAGCAATTTTTGTGGTTATCTTTGCTATCGGATATCCTGTAGCCTTGGATGCAAGCGCCGAAGAACGAGAAACTCTGGGGTTTACCTCAATAACAGCGTATTCAAAGCTATCGGGATTTAAAGCAAACTGACAGTTGCATCCGCCGATTATTCCGAGGCTTGTAATAATATCAAGAGATGCTGAACGCAGCATCTGATATTCCTTGTCGGCAAGGGTTAAAGCGGGGGCGGTTACTATAGAATCGCCCGTGTGAATTCCGACGGGGTCAAAGTTTTCCATAGAGCATATCGCGATAACGTTTCCTGCTCTGTCTCGCATAGTCTCAAATTCGATTTCTTTCCAACCCGAAATACATTTTTCAACAAGTATCTGAGTAATCGGGGACATATCAAGTCCGCTCTTGGCAATAACCTTTAATTCTTCCTTAGTTTCGGCTATTCCGCCGCCCGAACCGCCGAGAGTAAATGCCGGACGCACTATTACAGGGTAGCCTATTTCATCCGCAATTTTTAGCGCGGTTTCAACATCGTTTGCAATATCCGAGGGAACGACAGGCTGACCGATTTCCTTCATTGTATCTCTGAAAAGCTCACGGTCTTCCGCCTTGTCAATAGCGTCAATGTCAGAGCCCAACAGCTTAACGCCTTCCTTTTCAAGAAACCCCTCACGGGATAATTGCATAGCTATTGTAAGTCCTGTTTGACCTCCAAGACCTGAGAGAATACCGTCCGGCTTTTCCTTTTTTATTATTCTCTTTAATGTTTCGCTGTTCAGGGGTTCGAGGTAAATTTCATCCGCAAGGTTTTTATCGGTCATAATGGTTGCGGGGTTGGAGTTTACAAGAACTACATTTATGCCTTCGTCCTTTAAAACACGGCAGGCTTGAGCGCCGGCATAGTCAAATTCTGCAGCCTGACCTATTACGATAGGACCAGAACCTATAACTAAAACCTTTTCAATGCTTTTATCCTTAGGCATTTTCCTTTCCTCCCATCATATTTATAAAACGGTCAAACAAGAAGTCAGTATCCTTCGGACCTGCGCATGCTTCGGGGTGAAACTGTACCGTAAAACAGTTTTTATCTGGGTAGGAAAGACCCTCACAGCTGCCGTCGTTAGCGTTTATAAAGGTAAGCTCGGCTTTTCCTTTAAGACTTTCGCTTACAACCGCATATCCGTGATTTTGGCTTGTTATGTATGTTCTGCTGCCGCCAACCTCTTTAACAGGTTGATTTGCTCCTCGGTGACCGTATTTAAGCTTTACGGTTTTGCCTCCTGCAGCTAAAGCTGTAAGCTGGTGACCTAAGCATATTCCGAAAATTGGAAGTTTTCCTAAAAGCTTTTTGATTTGATCTATGCAGAAAGTGTTTTCGGTAGGGTCACCGGGGCCGTTAGAAAGCATAATGCCGTCAGGCTTCAAGGCTAAAATGTCCTCGGCAGATGTGTTGTGTGGCACAACAGTAACCTCACAGCCTCTTTTGCAAAGACTTCTGATTATATTTTTCTTTGCGCCGTAATCAATCAGAATAACAGAAAAAATCTTATTCTTTTCGGGCGGAAAAACCTGTATTTCCTTACAGCTGACATTTTTCACGGCATCGGTCACTGAATAAGACTTAATAACTTTAAGGTCTTCGGGAACTGTATCGCTTATCATAGCGTTCATTACTCCCTGTTCGCGGATAAGCTTTGTAAGCTGACGGGTATCAACTCCGCAAAGTCCGCAAATATTTTGAGACTTTAAGAATTTATCAAGCTCATACTGATTTCTGAAATTCGAGGGTGTGTCACACACTTCGCGGACAACATATCCCTTAACCGCGGTTTTACCCTCGAAATCCTCTTCAATAACACCGTAATTGCCTATAAGGGGAAAGGTTTGTATAACAATCTGCCCGTAGTAACTGGGATCGGTTAAGGTTTCCAGATACCCTGTCATTCCGGTTGTGAATACAAGCTCTCCTACAGTTGTTCCATCGGCTCCCATTTGTAAACCCTCAAAAACAGAGCCGTCCTCAAGAATAAGATAAGATTTTTTCATATTTTTCGCTTAAAGTGTTGCTGCAATAACCGCCTTAATGGTATGCATACGGTTTTCAGCCTGATCGAACACAATGGATTGGTCGCTCTCAAACACCTCGTCGCTAACCTCCATACAGTCTATACCGAATTTTTTATATATTTCTTTTCCCGTTGTTGTCTTTAAATCGTGAAAAGCGGGGAGACAGTGCATAAAACGGCACTGCTTTCCTGCGTTATCCATAATTTTTTTATTAACCTGATAAGGGGAAAGCGCTTCAATTCGCTCTTTCCATACCTCTTCCGGCTCACCCATAGAAACCCAGACGTCCGTATAGATAACATCGGCATTTTTGGTGGCTTTCATCGGGTCGGTGATAAATTCAAGAACAGCACCTGTCTGTTCTGCAATTTTTTCACATTCTTTAACGAGTGCCTTTTCGGGGAAATAATTCTCAGGTGCGCAGGCAACAAAATGCATACCCATTTTTGCACAGCCCACCATAAGAGAGTTGCCCATATTGTAACGCGCATCTCCCATATAAACTAATTTTTTGCCCTTTAAAGAAC
>JAFUPX010000031.1 GCA_017472575.1 Clostridia bacterium
AAGAAAAATCAAAAATACCGAAAATATAGCATATCAGCAATATAAAAGAAAAAGCGCTTATTGAATACAGTATCTTATCAATATTATTAAGAAACTGTTTATTCAAAAAATCACCGTATTTCTAAAAAAAAGTAGGTATGTATCCATACCTACTAATTTTACAATCATAATTATTATATGTCAAGTTCTAGTTTCCGCATTCGATACTTATTCTGTTAAAAGTCTCAAGAAGGTCATCAACCGAGGTGTTCTGCTTTTCCTCGCCCGATTTATCAATAATTATCTCACCTTTATCCATCATCAGAAGCCGTGTACCGTAATCAACGGCATAGCGCAGATTATGTGTTACCATTATGGCGGTTAAATTCTTTTCCTTAACAATTTTATCGGTAAGCTCCATAATAGTTTCAGCGGTATGTGGGTCAAGAGCGGCGGTATGCTCATCAAGAATAAGAAAATCAATCGGGGTCATAGTAGCCATTAAGAGGGCTACCGCCTGACGCTGTCCACCCGACAAAAGACCCATTTTAATATCCATTTTTGTTTCCAAACCTAAGCCCAATTGCGAAACAAGCTCTCTGTAGTATTCTACCCTTTTCTTTGAAATACCCATTGTAAGACCGTATAGCTTGCCCTTATTATCGGCAAGGCTCATATTTTCGGAAATGGTCATATCTCCGGCAACTCCCTTTGAAGGGTCTTGGAAAACTCTGCCCATTTTAGCGGCTCGCTGAAATTCCTTTTTAGAGGTTATTTCCTTACCGTTTAAAATGATTTTACCGATGTCACACGAAAGGGTTCCGGCTATTAGATTAAGCAATGTTGTTTTTCCGCTACCGTTGCTTCCCACAATAGAAACAAACTCTCCCTTATTCACCTTTAAGTTAAAATCTGTGAAAATGGTTGTTTCGTTTACGGTTCCCTCGTTGAATTTTTTAGAAATATTTAAAAGCTCTATCATAGCGTTCACCTCTTCACACAAGACTTCGCTCTGTTCATAAAACGAAGCTTTTTGATATTGTTATTCGCTATAAGTATAAGCGCAAAGCTGGCGGCATTCATTATCTTTAAATACGTGCCGTTGGGGTCGATAATCGTGAAATAATTAAGGCAAAGCGAGTATATAATAGCCCCCACAATAACCGCCGTAGTAGGCTTAACATATTTAGCCTTAGAGAATATTGCAAGACCGATTATAACAGAAGCCAGAGACAGCACAACCTTACCTGTTCCGCTGGTATTATCGTAATTCATTGTAAGCTGAGCATACAGTCCACCACCAAAGGCAACCAGACCGTTGGCAATAGCAAGACCGAGTATTTTATAAAATCCCGAATCCTTAGCAAGATAGGTTACAAGGGTTTCGTTATTTCCTGTTGCCTTAAGCATAAAGCCAGCCTTGGTTTTAAAGAATAAATCAAGCAGTATTTTTATCACCAGAACAACAGCCGCTAATATCAAAATTATCATACCTGCTGATAAAACCTCGCCGTTCGAATTAAACAGACCGCTGAAGCCGTATGCGGTATACGAAAAGTTAGTGGTTGTAAAGCCTGTACCGGTTAAAACGGTAGTAAGAGCTAAGGTTACGGACATTAACGCCGTCATTACAATAATACCTGACAACAGCTTGGAAATATTAAATTTAACATGCAGTACGCCTGTAAGCGCACCCATAAGCATACCTGCGGCAAACGCACCTACAAGCGCCAAAAGCGGAGGAAATCCACCTTTATAAATCAGTATCGTTCCCACAACTCCCCCTAACGGAAAAGTACCGTCGGTAGTGAGGTCAGGAAAATCAAGAACTGAATAGGCGATATACATTCCCAAAGCAATTACGGCATAGCAAAGGCCTAATTCTACTCCGTATACGGTGGTGTTTAAAAACAGCATAACTTTCTCCAATCAGCATTTTGAGAGCAAGCGTTTTTTGCCTGCTCTCGAATTTTAAATATAAATTACTTTACGTCTTTAAGTCCTTCAATGGTGGTGGGAAGTGTTAATCCCTCGAAGGTTGCGAGAACCTCGGAATTGTAATAAGGATAGGTTTCGTTTTCCATAGTTTTGGGAGCAACCTCGGAAGCAGATTTTCCGTTTACTATCTCAGACGCCTGTTCACCTGCGAGCTTACCCACGGTTACATAGTCAATAGAAGCAGATGCGAGACATCCTGCCTTAACCTGTTCAATTTCACTGCCGAAAACGGGTATTCCTGCTGCATTTGTTTTTGCAAGAATGTTCTGGAGCTTGCCTACAATGGTATTATCAAGCAGGTTTACAACACAGTCAATTTCCTTTGAGATAAGGGTATCAACCTTTGTATCAATAGTTGTAATATCGGCAACAACCTCTGTAATTATTGACATACCCTCGTAAGCCTTTGCTTCTTCTTCAAGTGCGGCTATCTGAGCGGCATCGCTCGATTCCTCGGTTGAGGAGAGAACGCCGATTTTAAGGTCCGATTTGCCCATAAACTCTGTTACGAGCTTTAACTGAGCGGCAAAATCGGGAACATCGCTTGTACCTGTCATATTATCAAAATTTGCAACCTGTGTTGCATCTGTAACAGCACAGTATACAACCGGAACATCCTTACCGGTTGCGGCGGTTGCCGCCTGAATAGCGGAGGGAGTTGCAATAGCAATTATAACCTTCGCATTGCTGTTAACCATCTTCTGAGCCTGAGAAAGTGAGGTTTCAGCGGTGAAGTTGCTGTTTACATACTGAATATCATAATCTTCAATATCAAGTCCTGCTTCAAGACCCTGAACAATTCCCTCATAGCAGTTGTTTAATGAATCGTGTGAGCCGAACTGGATGATTCCTATAACAGGTTTGCTTTCCTTACAGCCGGCAAAGCATACAGATAATATAGCAACGGTCATTAATACAGATATAAGTTTAATAAATTTTTTCATTTTAAATTTCTCCTTAGTAATTGTTTTTTCAAAAATAGTTAAATTCAATTACCGTTTCGCCATCGTTTGGTTAATAATTTCATAAAGTTGCCTCCTGAATATAAAAAAATAAAAAAGCCTTATCCCAATATGGGACAAGACTTGTAATCCTGCGGTACCACCCAAGTTGATGAATAATTCATCCGCTCTTTTTCTCGCACTTAAATGCGATGCGCCCTTATAACGGGTACGCTCCCCGTCGGCTACTACTCACCAAAAGGCTTTCGGCCGCCCTCATAAGTCCATTCACTTTATCCTATGCTACCGCCCTTACACCGCCGGCGGCTCGCTGAAAGCCTTCAAATAAAGCTACTATTCTTAATCACAGGTTTTTCTATGTTGAATTCATATTAACACTTTAACGCACAAAAGTCAAGTGCTTTTTTAAAAAATCTAAAATATTTTATGCAAGAGGGTTAAGATGTGTTATCTTCCCCTTGAAATAAAAGAAAAAAGTGATATAATTGATATATAATTTAAATAAGGAGTTTTTAAAATGGCAAAGGAAGTTTTAGTTGAAATATCTGCCCGTCATGTGCATGTAAGCGAAAAGGATCTTGAAATTCTTTTTGGAAAGGGATATAAATTAACACCTAAAAAGGAACTTTCCCAGCCGGGTCAGTTTGCCTGCGAGGAAAAGGTTACGGTTGTAGGGGCAAAGAGCCAGCTTAAAGCCTCTATTTTAGGTCCCGTCCGTCCTGATACTCAGGTTGAGCTTTCTTTAACCGACGCTCGTTCTATCGGAGTTACTGCTCCTATCAGAGAGTCAGGCGATATTAAGGGTACAGGCAGCTGCAAGCTTATTGGACCCGCAGGTCAAATTGAAATAACCGAGGGCGTTATCGCCGCTAAGAGACATATACATATGACTCCCGAAGATGCTGAAAAATACGGAATCGTTGATAAGCAGATAGTAAGCGTTAAGATACCTACCGAGGGCAGAGCACTCGTTTTCGGAGATGTTGTTGCAAGAGTAAGCCCAAGCTACAAGCTGGCTATGCATATAGATACTGATGAGGCAAACGCTGCTTGCGTACCGGGCAGCTGCATCGGTGAGATAATTGACTAATAAAAATTCACATATAGGACTTTATCTCCATATTCCATTTTGCAGTAAAAAATGTGCATACTGTGATTTTTATTCCGCCTTTTATTCGGAAGATACGGTAAAAAAATACACATCTGCTCTTATAAAAAGTATAGAAAAATGGGGCGGTCTTATAAACCGCCCCATTGATACTATATATTTAGGCGGAGGAACTCCCTCACTTCTAAAGGAGAATATTATTCCACTGATAAGCGCTGTAAAATCAAATTTTGTGATTTCCCCTGATGCGGAAATCACAATGGAGATAAACCCCTGCAAAGAACCGGAATATTTTTTAGGCTTTGCAAAACAAGCAGGAGTTAACAGACTTTCGGTAGGAATTCAAAGCGGAAATGATAGCGAGCTTAAAATTTTAGGCAGAACACATTCGTGTCAGGACGCGGAAAACACTTTAAAAACCGCCCGAAAGCTTGGATTCAAAAACATTTCTGCAGATATAATGCTTGGTCTTCCCTATTCCGATTTCTCAGCTCTTAAAAATAGCATTGATTTTATAATTTCCTTAGAGCCGGAGCACATTTCAGCTTATCTGTTAAAAATAGAAGAAAACACACTCTTTTTTAAAGAAAAAAACCGTCTTGCTTTACCTGACGAGGATATTCAGGCTGAGCAGTATCTTTTTCTGTGTGACGAGCTTGAAAGACATGGGTACAGACATTATGAAATATCTAATTTCTGCAAAGAGGGTTTTGCAAGCCGCCACAACACAAAATACTGGATGTGTGAGGAGTATTTGGGATTAGGACCCTCTGCGCATTCTTTTATTAACGGTAAGCGTTTTTATTATCCGAGAGATTTAGCCGGATTTATAAAGGGCAACGAGCCTGTCTTTGATTCTTACGGCGGAGATGAAAATGAATATATTATGCTTTCCCTGCGCCTTGATACCGGAATAAGTTTCAGCCTTTACAAAAAGGCCTTCGGTAAAGAATTTCCCGAAAGCTGTAAAGCTCAAGCAAGACTTTTTGAAAAAGCCGGACTTATACGGTTTTTCGAAGATGGCTTTGCTCTAACAAACAATGGTATGCTTGTTTCAAACAGCATAATCGCACAACTGGAGAATGAATTATGAGAACATTAAGAATACATCTTATCCGCCACGGAGCTACCGATGCAAATATTAAAGGTGCATATATAGGCTGCCGTACCGATTTGCCGCTCTCGCCCGAGGGGTTAAATGAATTAAGACTTATAAAGGATAATCTTGACTATCCGCAAATTGAACGGCTTTATTCAAGCCCTATGCTTCGTTGCAGACAAACAGGCGCCGTACTTTTCCCTGATAACGAGGTAAGACCTATAGCAGAGCTGAGAGAATACGATTTCGGAGATTTTGAGGGGAAAACCGCGGGAGAACTCGAAGCAAACCCGAATTTCTTAGAATGGACTTCGGGCAGACTCACCGCTCCTCCCGGCGGAGAGGATAACTCGGATTTTGTTAAAAGAGTTTGTTTAGGGCTTAATAAAATAGTTCTCGATATGATTGAAAGCGGACTGCACGAATCGGCGGTTATTATGCACGGCGGAGCTATTATGATGCTGCTTGCCGCCTGCGCTGTCCCGAGACAGCGCCCTGTTGAATGGGCAACCGAAAACGGCAGAGGCTATACCCTGCTCATAACCCCCTCCCTTTACCACAAAAGCGGTATTGTTGAGGTAATAGATATAATATAAAAAACTGTCTGCCTATTTTGATATGCACCTCCAAAAGTGTCTAACTTTTGGAGGTGCATATCATTTCACCGACTTTTATATTTTTACTATATTGCATTTTAAAAGCTCTGCCTGCTTTTCTGAATGAGTAACAAGGATAATAATTTTATCTTTACATTCCTTATCTATGACCCGTGCGGCAGTTTCGATATTATACTCATCAAGTCCGTTAAATGGCTCATCAAGTATAAGAATATCATATTCGCAGCAAAGCGCCCTTGCGATAGCGGCTCTGCGCTTCATTCCGCCGGATAAATCCTTCGGTAATTTATCGCTGTAATTTCCTATACCTAAATTATCGAGTATTTCTTTTCCTTTTTCGGTATCTCCGCCCACGGTTTTTATATTATCAATTACCGATAAAAAAGGTAAAAGTCTATTTTCCTGAAAAACGGCAGATATTTTTTTGTTTTCGGTTACTGAAATTTCTCCGCTCTGAGGCTTTTCAAGACCCATAAGAAGTCTCAAAAGGGTCGTTTTTCCGCAGCCGCTGTTTCCAAAAATGCAAATTCTATCCCCGTCACCTATTAGCAGAGAAAAATTCTCAAATATTTTTTTCTCGCCGTAAGAGAAACTCAGGTTATTAATTTTAATCATATTTTGAGCCTCCCTACAGCGTATCTTATAACTTTTTCTATTATCATCGAAAGAAGTGCTACAACTGCAGTTAAAGCAAATACTTCGGGAGTTTCAAGGTAGACCTTTGAATCCTGAAGCATACCGCCTAAAGAGTTAATTGGACGGCATATAACCTCAGCCGCTATTCCCGATTTCCATGCAAAGCCGAGAGCAGTCATACAAACGGTTATAAACGAGGGCATTATCAGCGGAACCTTTATTTTAAAAAATATTTCACTTGGCTTTAAGCCAAAAACAGTGCCTATTTCAACAAGCTTTTTATCAACAGTCAAAAGGCTGTTCTGAACATTATCCCAAACCATTGGAAGAACCATTAGAAAACAGATAAAAACGGGTAAAGCCCCGCTTTTTATCCAAACAAGAGCTAATATGATAAAGGACGCTACAGGTACCGCCCTGATAAGCCTTAATACAGGAGCTGTTAAATCTCTGAAAAGCTTAAAATTGCAGGAGAGCAACGCGCCTGCTAAACCGGCAATAATTCCTAAAAAATATCCGGCAAGTATTCTTACAACCGAAACCGAAACCGCTCTCCAAAAACGTACTGTTTTTGAAAGCAAAATAACGGTTTGCAGAGTCTTTAAAGGAGTGGGTATGAGAATTTCCATACCCACTGCCAACGCTATAACCTGCCAAACCGCTATCCAGAAAGCAAATATTAAAACAGCTTTTAAAATTCTTTTAAGACGCAGCATAATAGAAGCTATCGTCGGGAAGCTGTCCGCCAACGCTCTGAGGATTTGCATTATAAAGGAAT
This sequence comes from Clostridia bacterium, assembly GCA_017472575.1. Taxonomy (GTDB): domain Bacteria; phylum Bacillota; class Clostridia; order Oscillospirales; family Acutalibacteraceae; genus UBA737. Next base: position 7,178 of record JAFUPX010000031.1, read on the forward strand.
TCCAGATATGCAGAAAGGTCAGTCTTCAAATCCTTACCGTCCTCAAAAACAATGTTACAGAATGGTATTGCCTTCTTTGCTATTGCGGCAGAAGCAACTATACCGTACTTTTCGCAAAGAGCAGCGGCAGAATCAACATCGGTATTAACTGTATTTACAGAATCCTCATAGTCCTTTAAGAAAGCCTCTACAGCATCGGGATTAGCATCAATATATTCATTTCTTGCTATAATACAACCCATAACAAGCTTAGAATCACTTACCTTATCCCATTCATCGTTAATATTAATTGCGATTTTAGCGCTCTGGTCCTTAACAGTTATTGTGGTTGCAACCGGCTGGGGAGCAAGAACAATTGCGCTCTCACTGCCAACTACCTTTGTAACCAATTCTGTGGGTTCGGAAACAAATTCAACTGTTACGTCCTGACCTACGGTAAGACCGTTTTCCGAAAGAATATATTTAAAGATATACTCAGGGTTTGCGCCCTGACCGGTTGAATAAACAGTTTTACCCTTTAAATCAGCAATGCTTGTTATTTCCTCGCCTTTTGTTACGATGTTAAGAACACCAAGTGTGTTAATAGCCAGAACCTTAATTCCGCCGTTAGTCTTTTTATAAAGAGTTGAAGCAAGGTTTGTTGCAACAGCAGCGATATCAGCCTCACCGTTTACAATTTTTGCAACTATTTCATCATTTGCGCCTACATTGTTTATTGTGTAATTAAGGCTGCCCTCACCGTTTTCTGCTTTTTCAGCTAAGGGAGCAAGTCCTATACCGGTAGGTCCGTTAAGCGCATATACATTGCAGGCAACATCAAGCTTCTGATTAACCTCTGAAACCACAGACGGCGCACTGCTTTCAGTACCTGTGTTACTGTTGCATCCCGCAAAGGATAAAACCAAGGCAAGCGCCATAACTAAACTTAAAATCTTTTTCATAAATTTTTCACCCTTATACAATTTTTATTTTTTTCTATTTTTCCCTCTTTTTCAAGAGAATCGAGGCAGCGATATAGGCTTGCCCTTCCAATACCAAGCATTTTTGCGAGCATAGACATATTTTTCGGAAGAAAAACTTTGCCTTCCTCATCAGCACGGTCTGCAAGATATTTTAAAAGCGAATCCTGAGCACTGCCGCAGGAGATAATTTTTAGTTTTCTGTTCAAAAATCTAATTTTATCGGAAAGGAAGTTAATATAGTTAACCGCCGTTTTCGGACAAAGCTCAAAAAAACTTATAAGCTGACCCTCATCAATAAACAGAACACAAGTTTCCTCGTTTGCCGTTATCTCACTTACATAGTTTTTCTCTCCGCCGAACAGCGCCGCCGCGCCGAAGCACATACCTGCCGAAAAACTTTTCATAACAACCTTAGGCTGATTATCAGTTACAGCAACCGCTGACCCGCTGACTATATATCCTATCGCCTTTTGAAAGCTCTTCGGTGAGTATATTGTTTCCCCTTTTAAAAACTTTTTTTCAGGAGAAAAAAGTGAAATGATTTTCTCTCTTTCCTCAGGCATTAGTCCCTCCAGTAAAAAAAGATCTTTATATTTCAGAAAATTCACCTCCAAATCTGTCTCAAATGAGACACTTTTACTATGATTATAGCACATTTTTTTGAATTGTCAACTAATTAACAAATATAATGGAAATAATTTTAAAAAAAGACAAGTTTTTTAAATTTTCACTTGACAAATGCATAAACTACAGATATAATAAGTAAGTCGCTTTGAGACAAGGCTGTATAGCTCAGTTGGCTAGAGCATGCGGTTCATACCCGCAGTGTCATTGGTTCAAATCCAATTACAGCCACCAAAATACAAAGGGTGCCTACCTTTTTCGGCAGGCACCTATTTGTAAATAAGGCCCGGTGGTCAAGAGGCCTAAGACACCGCCCTTTCACGGCGGTAACACGGGTTCGAATCCCGTCCGGGTCACCATGAAAAGAGACAGATTTCGACAGAAATCTGTCTCTTTTCACAATATAAATTTCTTTCAAGATTTTCGATATGTCTCTATATTGTATTAACTAACTTTTTATACGATTATAAACACAAAAAACACCGCCCCACTCCGTAAGGAATGAGGCGGTAATTCTTTGCGTGTTAAATTTATTCTTCCTTAACCTCGGGCAAACCTGCAACGCTGGTTAACAGGGATACTATCCCAG
>JAFUPX010000032.1 GCA_017472575.1 Clostridia bacterium
AACTGCTGACGGCAAGGTTTACCTTGTATCTCCCGAAACAGCGGTTGCGGCGGCTCTTACTGGCGAGATAACCGACCCGAGGCTCTTAGGCGATATGCCCGAAATAAAGATGCCCGATGCGTTTAAGATAAACGATAACGCAGTTATTGCTCCTGCAAGTGAAGCTGAGGCCGCTGGGCTTGAAGTACTCAGAGGTCCCAACATTAAGCCTTTCCCTGAGGCAAGACCCCAGAATGACAGTCTTTCTGCCGAGCTTGTTTTAAAGGTTGGAGACAATATCACTACCGACCATATTATGCCGGCAGGAGCTAAAATCTTGCCCTATCGCTCAAACATTCCTCACCTTTCTCAGTTCTGCTTCGGAGTATGCGATACAACCTTCCCTGAAAGAGCAAAGGCTTTGGGTGAGAGCATAATTGTAGGCGGAAGCAACTACGGTCAGGGCTCCTCGCGTGAGCATGCGGCTCTTGTTCCGATGTATCTCGGCGTTCGCGTTGTTATCACAAAGAGCTTTGCGAGAATTCATATTGCAAACCTTATAAATGCAGGTATTATGCCCTTAACCTTTAAAAATCCTGAAGATTACGATAAATTAACTCAGGGCGACAAGCTCTCCCTTTCGGATATCATTGCCGGAATGGATTCGGGCGAAATCACCTTAAAGGACGAAACAACAGGCGAGAGCTTTGCTTTAACCTGTAGCTTTACAGAAAGACAAAAGGCAATTCTTAAAGCAGGCGGACTTTTGCAGTATACTAAAAATCAAGGATAAACAGAAAATGGCTGTGACCGAATTTAAAGGTCATAGCCGTTTTTTTGTTACACTTTTATGAACAATTTGTAAAAGGTCAGTGAAAGTCAAATTATTTTTTAAAAAAGTATTGACTTTTTGAAAATCATGCATATAATAATAATCGTTAGCACTCAATGTGCAAGAGTGCTAAAACATAAAAGGAGGGAAGAATAATGGAGCTTACTCCGAGAAAAAAGGCAGTTCTTGCGGCGATAATAAAAAGCTATATCGAAACAGGCGAGCCTGTCGGCTCTAAAATTCTTACCGGCCTTATTGAAAATGCTCCGTCCTCAGCAACGCTCAGAAATGAAATGAGCGAGCTTTGCGGATTGGGTCTTCTCTCTCAGCCGCACACATCGGCGGGAAGAATTCCCACAAGCAGCGGTCTTAACCTTTATGTGAATTCACTTATGGGTAAAAACGAGCTGCCTGCAGGAGCAAAAGAGTACATTGATAAAAGATTTGAAGAAATTTCCTGTAATCCGGAGGAAATTCCGTTAAAAGCGGGAAAAATTATTTCAGATTTAACCGGACTTCCGGCAGTAACCTGTTATATGCCTCAAAAAGCGGTAACAATAAAAAGAATAGAGCTTATGGCGATAAGCCGTCATTCTGCGGTTATTCTGCTGATTTTATCGGACGGGAGAACGAGAAACCGTATTTTCAGATTTTCGCCGGGGTTCGATAATTCAAAGCTTCACTCTTTCCGAAAAATTTGCGATGAAAAGATAAAGGGTCTTCCTGTTTCGGGACTTAATAAGCCTTATATTCAAACGCTACTCGCATCAGCAGGTATAAATTCGCTTGATATACTTCCGCTTGTTTCTTCGGTATTTGAAATGGCGGAAAGCATTGATGAGAGGACTGTTGAATTAAGCGGAGAAACAAATCTTTACAATATCTGCGGAGACGAGGAAAACGCGCGGCGTATAATCTCCCTTGTAGGACATAAAGAGTCCTTTATTTCAATATATAAAAATATCGGAAAGCAGGCGGCGGTAATATTCGGAAATGAGACCGGATATACAGAGCTAAAAAATGCAACAATGGTTGCAAGCGGTTTCGGTAAGGATGAATACAGCGGCGTTATCAGCGTAATAGGTCCGCACAGGATATCCTATGAGCAGATACTGCCGAGTATAGAATATGTTGCTTCTAAGCTGGAAACAGCTATGAATGAAGCACTTAAAGACATGGAGGATTGATTTCGTGGCAGAGGAAATTAAGGAAAATCAAAACCAAGACAATGAGAAAAAAGAACCCGAAGTTAAAGAAAAGAAAAAATCTAAGAAGGACGCAGAAATTGAAGGCTTAAAGGCTGAGCTTGAAAAAACCAAGGATTTGCTGCTTAGAACAGCGGCAGAGTTCGATAACTTCAAAAAGCGTACCGAGAGGGAAAGAACCGGTGTTGCAGAGTATGCAAAGGCGGAAATAATTAAAAAGCTTTTGCCTATAATTGATAATATCGGAAGAGCCTCGGGTGCGGATAAGGAAAGTCCCGATTATATAAAGGGTATTGAAATGATAGTTAAGCAGTTTGAAGCCCTTATTGAGACTTTGGAATTAAGCGAGGTAGCGTCCGCAGGTGACACATTCGACCCCAATCTTCACGATGCTGTAATGCATATCGAGGATGAAAATTTGGGTGAGAATGTAATAGCCGAGGTTTTACAGCAGGGCTATAAATTCGGTGAGACCGTAGTTCGCCCTGCAATGGTTAAGGTAGCTAATTAAAAATTTTATTTTATTAAGGAGATAATTAATATGGGAAAAATTATTGGTATTGACTTAGGTACAACAAACTCCTGCGTTGCTGTTATGGAAGGCGGCGAGCCGGTTGTTATAGCAAACGCAGAGGGCGGAAGAACAACCCCTTCGGTTGTTGCTTTTTCAAAAACAGGAGAAAGAATGGTAGGTCAGGTTGCTAAGCGTCAGGCTATCACCAATCCGGACAGAACCATCAGCTCTATAAAGAGAGAAATGGGTACATCTCATACAGTTGAGATTGACGGTAAAAAATACACTCCTCAGGAGATTTCCGCTATCATTTTACAGAAATTAAAGGCAGATGCCGAGGCTTATCTCGGTCAGAGCGTTACAGAGGCTGTTATCACAGTTCCTGCTTACTTTACAGACGCTCAGAGACAGGCTACAAAGGACGCAGGTCAGATTG
>JAFUPX010000004.1 GCA_017472575.1 Clostridia bacterium
AAAAGCCGTTGTTTGGGGAATATACATTTATACCTATACCTAAAACTGCATAATTAAAGGAGCCGTTATGCTTTAGGGAACTTTCGGTTAAAATTCCGCAAACCTTTTTGCTTCGTACAAATATATCATTAACCCATTTAATTTTTGGATTTTTGATTCTTAAGGCTTCAAGAGCCTTACAGACAGCAACCGCCGCCGCGGTAGTTATAAGTCCTGAGTTCTCTGCTTTAAAGGTCGGTCTTAAAAGTATACTCATATAAATTCCGGTATCCTCGGGCGAAAAAAAGCTTCTGCCTAAGCGTCCCTTTCCGGCGGTCTGGCATGAGGCAATAGCGGTACAGCCTTCATTTGCGCCGTCTTCTGCCATTTTGCGGATAATATTATTAGTAGAATCAACCTCGCCGAAGCTTAGGATATTTAAAGAATTGTATTTATCGGGTAAAAAGTCTTTTATTTTCTCTGCGTTTAAACTGTCTATCATATAATTCACCCTATAATATTTTAACACAAATAATAATTTAAGCAATAGCGGCTTGAAAAAACAGCCGTAAAATGTTACACTAATACAGATAAAAAAAGAAAGAAAGAGAAATTATGAAACAAAAGCTTAAACAAATTTTAACAGTTTTTATAACCTTCTTTAAAATCGGAGCATTTACCTTTGGCGGAGGTTATGCTATGATACCGCTTATTCAAAAAGAGGTTGTTGAGAAAAAGAAATGGATTACCGATGAGGATATTCTTGAAATTGTTGCGATTGCTGAGTCTACACCGGGGCCTATCGCCATAAATGCCGCTACCTTTGTAGGCTTTCGTATCTGCGGATTTTTCGGTGCAATGTTTGCAACGCTCGGCGTTGTGCTGCCGTCATTTGTGATTATTCTCTGTATTTCCTTCGTTCTTGAGGAATTTCAGCATATTAAGGCTGTACAGTATGCTTTTAACGGCATAAGAGCGGGGGTTCTCGGATTGCTTATAAAGGCTCTTTGGACAATGTACAAAAAATGCCCGAAAAATTTAACTGCATATATCGTTATAGCGGCTTCCTTTATTTTTTCGGCTTTTTTGAAAGTAGATGTCTTAATTATAATTATCGGCTGTGCGCTGTTCGGGCTTATTTCTTCAGTAATCATTTCAAGGAGGGAAAAGAATGATATATCTTGAGCTGTTTTTAACCTTCCTTAAAATCGGCGCCTTTACTTTCGGCGGAGGCTATGCGATGCTTCCTCTTATACAGGAGGATGTTGTGGCGCACGGTTGGATGGAGCTTTCTCAGATGGTTGATTTTATAGCCGTAAGCGAAAGTACACCGGGTCCGTTTGCGGTAAATATAGCAACCTATGTAGGAAGCGAGGTAGGCGGTATTTTTGGAGCAGTGTGTGCTACGCTGGGAGTTGTTCTGCCCTCGTTTGTGATTATTCTTATTGTAGCCGGATGTTATGAAAAATTCAAACAAAGCAGTATAGTAAGGGGATGTATGTACGGTCTTAAGCCCGCAGTTGTGGGTCTTATAGGCTCGGCTATTGTATCGGTTGTTGCAACTGTGTTTATTCCGTCCGGCTTTAGTTTAGCAATATTTAAGGACATCGCAACCTATGTTTCTCTTGTGATTTTTGCCATTGCTGTTGTGCTTTCATTAAAAAAAGTACACCCCATTATTATTATATGCCTTTCTGCTTTACTTGGAATTTTAACAGGGTATGTGCTTTAAAGATTAACATTTCTTTAACCTTTTGCAAAAATATCAAAAACAAACAGATAATATAATAACCTCACAAAATTTAAGTGAGGTTATATTTATGATTAAAAACGATAAGGAATTTTTAGTACAGAAAATACGCACCCAGTATACCGAAAAACAGCATACTCAGCTTGACGCTTTAAAGCAACTCGACTTGAAGGTAAAGCGTCCGGCAAACATTTTCAGTATTGTTTTCGGAAGCATCAGTGCAATTATTATGGGTTCGGGTATGAGCCTTGTTATGACGGATATCGGAACAACACTCGGTATGAGCAGTACAATGCTGCCGGGAATTATCATCGGTATAATAGGTATGCTGCTGGCAATTATTAATTATCCTTTATATAAAAATATTCTCGGGTCCCGTCGCAAAAAATACGCGGATAAAATAATAGAGCTCAGCGATGATATTATGAAAGAATAAGAAGAGTTTTATAAAAAGTAGGGAATACCTCTTAAGCGGTATTCCCTACTTTTTTAATTCTATAATAGCTGCAAGCGTGCCGCGCTCGCCGTTTGTTGCACGGTGTGAGTGAAGCTCCTCATAATTACAGCAGGTGCAGATATCACTTAAGCTAACATTATCCTCTTTTACTCCGGCGTTTATAAGAATTTGTTTGTTTGCTTCAACTAAATCAAGCTTATACTTTCCGCCACCTAAAACTGTGAAAATTTTATCTATATCGAGATACTTAATTTCACAGAATGCATTGTAAACGGGGTCATCAACCTCATAACAGCAGCTTCCGATACAAGGACCTATGGCTGCTATGATGTTTTCCGGCTTACAGCCGTATTCCTCAACCATTTTTTCTACGGTTACCCTGCCTATCTGCTTAACAGTACCTCTCCAGCCTGAGTGGGAAGTGGCGATAACTTTTTTAACAGCGTCAAAAAAAATAAGAGGTGTACAGTCTGCATACTGTGTTACAAGAGCAATTTCAGGAATATCGGTAATCATTCCGTCAACATCGGTAAAGGAGGCCTTGGTAATTCCTCTGCCGATGTCCTCTTTTGTTACGCATATAACATTGTTTGTATGCGTCTGGTGGCTTAAAACCAAATGCGATGGGTCAATTTCGGCACATTCGCATATAATTCTATAATTTTCAAGTACCCTTTCTCTATCGTCGCCTCCGGTAAGGCTCATATTCATAGAGGAGTATTTCCCTGTGCTTACGCCTCCAAGTCGGGTTGTGAAAACGCAGTTTACCGTTTCGTACCTGTCAAACAGGGGAAAGGTTATATATTTTACACTTCCTTTTTCGCGTATGCGCAAGGTTTTACTTTCCATTAGCGGCTCCTTGTATAATTTTTAAAAGCTTATCTGAATTGGCAATATACATATCACTGTATTTTTTTCCGAAATTCTTTTCTACTTCATTAAGAGCTAAGTCCATAAGCGGAGGGCGGTTTACAACCGAATGGGTATCTGTAGCGATAAAGGATATATAACCGTTTTTCATAAGCTTGTTAACGGTTTTGCTGTAGGGCGGCTGTAAAACCGAAAGCGCGTTTACCTGAGCATAAGCAATTTCCTTTTCTATAAGCTCAAGCAGCTTTTTAAAGCCTCTTTCCTTGGAATAACGCTCGATATGAGCGATAATCGGGATTATTCCAAGGTTGGAGTTGATTTCGATTATGTTTTTGATTATATTACCGTCTAAAGAGCAGTTAGGAAGCTCAAGCAGAAGATATTCGGTTCCTGCAAGGCAAAGCGAACGGATACCCGCGCTTTTTCTTATTCCGTGAAAATAAAAGACTTCTGCACCCAAATGTATTTCAGGCAAATCTAATTCTTCAACTGTTTTTTTTAGAGTGTTATAAGAGGAGGTAATCCTTTCGTTAAAATCCTCAAGGTTATCCTCGGAAGCATAAAAGTGAGGAGTGGCGATAACGTCTGTAATTCCCTGTTCCTTCATCATTTTAAGAAGCTCTACAGAGGCATCAAGGTCCTTGGCGCCGTCATCAACATTCGGTAAAATATGAGAATGTATATCTAATAAATGCATTGATGTTCCCCTTTAGTTTGCTGATATTTAAAATAAGGGAGATATGGGAAAAGCTCCCTTATTCTCCCTTTTGAAAATTACTTTTTTTCGTATTTATAATTATATGTGTCGTAGGTTTTGTTACGATTGTATCTCTTATACTTATAGTAACGGCTGCTTGTAGGATTGGAGCCGTTGAGGATTGTACCTAAGATGCTGATGTTTGCAAACTTAGCAGATGAAATAGTATGCTCGAGCGAATCGTAAGGGGTAAAGCCTGTACGAACAACCAGAACAAGTCCCGAAGTTTTCGGTGCAATAACAAGCGCATCAGATACAACATTGATGGGAGGAGTATCTATTATAACATAGTCATAGTCGTTCTTTACATTATCAATTAGCTTGTCAAACTCAGGAGAGCCAAGCATTTCCGAAGGGTTTGGAGGTATCGGTCCCGCGGTTAAAATGTCAAGATTGCTGTTGTAGTTGGTTATAGCATCCTTATATTCGCAGAAGCCGGCAATAACATTGGATAATCCGGTTGAGTTATCAAGCTTGAGCTTTTTGTGAATAGAAGAGCGGCGCATATCCGCATCAATTATCAGAACTCTGCCTCCGAGCTGAGCAAAAGCAACTGCAACATTGATAGAAGTTGTAGATTTACCTTCGCCTGCATTTGAACTTGAGAAGGTTAAAACATGATTAGAGGAACGGCCTAAAAGGAACAAAAGATTTGTTCTTATTGTTTTATATGCCTCAACAACAGTAAAGGGAACTCTTCTGGAAATATTCTGATTGTTGTTTGAAGAGATTATGACTTTATTGCTTGCAGGAACAGATGAACTGAATTTATCTGTTTTTGTTTCGGTTTTATTCAACGGCATTGTCATAACCTCCCTTCGAAGCAGGAATTCCTGTATTTTCAAAATTTGGGATAACACCTAAAAGCGGTAAGTCAAACTTAGCTTTGAAATCATCCTCATTTTTAATAGCGTGGTCAAGAGAGTCAAATATGAATACAACCACAAATGCGAGTATTGCACCAAGCAAAGCAAAAACGATAGTGCTGAATATAGTTTTGGGATATACAAGCGAAGCACCGTCAGCCGTTGAGGTAACGCTTGTTGTTGAATCGGGAACAAATTTGTTTATGTATTCAGGTGCAATTGAGAGGAAGGTGTTAACAAGCTCCATTGCTTCCTCGGGGGTGGTTGCTGTGAAGGAAACATCAATAAACAGCGTATCCTCATCGCGCTTTGTAACAGTTGCTCTGCTCATAAGCTCGGTATATTTATATTTTCCTCCGGTTGCATCGGCAACCTCCTTGAAAATATCCGATGTGTTAAGGATATCCGCAATCGTGTAGGAAAGATAAAGCGAGGAGGTGATATCCGAACCGCTTACTTTAGAGGTGTTGCTTGTTGCGGTGTTTTGAGATATTATAGCACCGTTTGTTGAAAGCAGTGAGCCTGATGCCTTATAGGACGGTGTTGCGGCAAAACTAAAATAACAGAATGCCGAAACGGCAAATACAACTGCCGCAATAACTATTGCCCATATTTTTGAGAGGGCAAGCTTTAAAAGGTAAGATAATGAAATGTCGTTCATTTTAAAACTCTTTTCTTTTAAGATTTTGATGGGGTAAACTCGCGTCAGCTTAAAAACTAACATATCTATTATAAACTAACCGTTTAGTTTTTTCAACATAAATTTTATGAATTGAACATAATAATTCTCGCACCGGCTTTTTGAGCGGCATCTGAGTCCGAGGAATGGCAGGTAAAAAGAACAGTTTGAAGCGACTTGGAAAAGCCCTGCAGGTATTCTGCCGCGGCTAAAGTGCGGATATCGTCGTAATTTACGAACGGGTCATCGATAATTACAGGCAGCGGCTCGCCATCTGCTGTTATAAGGGAAGAAAGCGCTAAGCGGAGGCTAAGATATGCCTGATCGTATGCCCCGGAGCTTAGATATTCCGCCTCCTTACCTCCAAAATATTCAGAATGTTCAACGCTTAAATCAAAGGATTTTGATATATTGATTTTTTTGTATCTGCCTGCTGTAAGACCTGAAAAAATTTCGGTAGCCTTAGCTTCGAGAACTCCGCCGTAGCTGCTTCTTATCTCGGCAAATCTCTCGGTTAAAACCTCGGCGGCTAATGAAGCTTTATCGTAAAATGCTTTTAACAGGGTAGCTTTTTCTTCTGTTTTAGTAATTTTTTCTTTGATTTGCTCAACCGAGCCTACAGATGCGGCTGTTGACTTATATTCAGCAAAGAGAGCGGAAACCTCGCTTTTTTTATCGCTTATAAGCGCGCGTACGGTTTCGTATTCCTTTTTAACTGATTCAAAATCAGTGCCGGCAAGCTCTTCACTTTCAGGAATTGCTTTTATCTTTTCTGCGGCTTCACTGTAAGAGATATTGCCTATATCCTTGGCAATGTAGTTGAGCTGCTGTTTGATTTCCTTTTGTAAAGCCGCCTGCTTTTTTATTTCTTCAAGGCTTTGCTTTATAAGGTCTAAATCCTTGCAGTCCGAATAACGGGAATAAAGAGAAAAAAGGACATTTTTTTGCTCCTCAGCCTCTTTGAACAGCTCTTCAAGCTGCTTTGAGCTTTCTTCAAGCAATGCCTTTTGATGCTCAATAACAGCGGTATTACTGTTAAGAAAATTATTTATTGTTTCAAGCTTTGAAGTGAGCACTTCCTTTTTTGAAAGAGCCTCCATAAGCTTTTTATCCAGTTCTTCAAGCTCTGCCATAAGGCGGTCGGCTTTTCTTTCTGCTTCAAGATATTTTTTATTTTCAGGCTTTACTGTAAAGGACAAAACTGCAAAAACCGCAAATACAGCTAAAAAGGCATAGGAAAAGCTGAATTTCAAAATGAAAAGTACAATGAAGGAAACAAGGCTTAAAGCGGAGAGAATAAGCGTTGGGGTATTAAAAGCCTTTTTTTTGCTTTTTTGTTTTTCCTTTAAGGCAGACAAATCTTCTATCTCTTTTTTCTTTTGCTCGCAAAGCAGAGTGTAGTTTTACGCTTCGCTTATTGCCTTATTTAACTGTCATTCTGTTTTCTGAGAATTTTCG
>JAFUPX010000033.1 GCA_017472575.1 Clostridia bacterium
AGCAGGTTAAAATCTCTTTAAAATCACTTCCCTGCTTCGCCATATAATCGGCGCCGTACTGGCTCATTCCAACACCGTGTCCGTAGCCGTAAACAGTAAAGGTGAAGCTTCCGTCCGCAAAGGAAACATCAAAGCAGGTCGAGCGCAAGTCAAGCAAACTGCGCACCTTTGAGCCTGCAAGCTCCTTGCCGCAAAATGAAATTGTTTTAACCGTTCCCGAATCGGTTTTACTTATATCTTTAAAATAGTCCGCTGGTTCTCCCGATACCTCTGCCTCTCCGCTAATGGCGGATGCCAGCTCCTCGGCTGAAACAGTCTTGACCGATATATAATCGGGAGAGAGCTTATCTCCTGTGCTGTCTGCGGCAACAAGATAGGGATACTCCTTTCCCCATACATTTTCAGCTGCCTCGGTCTTTCCCGAGGATATGGCATGATAAACGGTTAAAGCAGGCTTGCCCTCATAGGTTACCATATATCCCGAAGTCTTCTTTACCGCCGCCTTTATCTTTTCAGCATAGGTATCTGCATTATCACCCCAGCGCTTGCGTGCCTCAGCCTCGCTTATGTAGCTTTGGTCAGTTGTGTGGTCATTGGTTATATCGTAGCTTTTCTCGCTGTTTTCCGCCTTTCTGTAGCAGGCATAGGTATAGGCGGCAACCGCCTGAGCTTTTAAGGCTTCTTCATCATATAAAGCCGGCATTTCCGCCGCAACTACACCGAAAATATAATCCTCGGCAGACATTTCGGTATTTTCTCCGGTTTCGGTATTACAAACAATAAAGGTCTCGCTGACTGCCTCCTCTGCCTTTGGTACATTGGTAATATTTCCCGCAGTAGCAACCGTTTCGCCCTTTCCGAGAACCGAGAGCGGAGCCAGCATTAAAACGCAAAGAACCGCCAAACCCACAGATAGAACTTTTTTCAAACTAATCCCTCATTTTCGTTGACATTTTAACCTAAAAGGTCTAAAATATCTATATGCGTTTTTTACTATTTTAATGTATATCGAAATTTGGAGATGTTTTAATGCGTTATAAAAACATAATAGCCTTTTTTCTTGTTGTTCTGCCGGTTAGCATAGGGCTTAGATTTATGCAGCTTGTTTTCACGGTGGACGCTACAACAGGCTTTTTCAAACAGGAATACAAGCCTATTGGCTATGCTTTGATTTTTATTATTTTCTTTGCCTGTGCGATAACGGCTCTACTATCATTTACCGCCTTTCGCAAGCCTGAAAAGCCGCCTAAGGTAAATCCCTTTTTAGGCTGTGCCTCTCTGCTTTTAGGCTTCGCAATAGGTTATGAAATAATAACCGAAACCTTTGTTGCGGCTGTTAGAGTATGGCAGATAGTTTTGCTTGATGTAACAGGTCTTTTAGCGGCGGTATTCTTCATTATTTACGGACTTAAAATGCTGATAGACTTCCCTCTTCCCGGAATTACAACTATAATCATCCCGATTTACTGGGTAGTTCGCCTTATCTGCATTTTTACAACAATATCCTCCCTTTCGCTTATATCGGATACGGTTATAACCCTCGCATGCCAATGCTCTGCGCTTATATTTATGGCTTGCTTTGCAAAGATTTTCAACAAGATAAATGATGATAAGCTTTTCAGAAAGGTTTTAGCATCGGGTCTTATCACTGCTGTTCTCTGCCTTGCGGACGCGGTTCCGAGGCTATATTTAAAGCTTACAAACCATGAGCAGTATCTCCACAGCACAGCAACCTCCCCTCTTACAATGCTTGCAACCGGAATATTTGCCTTTACCTTTATACTTGCATTTTTCTCAAACAAAAATCTTAAAGAGAGAAAGCGCGGCAGAAGAACGCGGTCTGTAGAAAACGGAGGCTTTTATATCCACCCTGAAAATCCACCCAAAAGAGAATTTATGTAAATCCGTGAAAGAGGATATGCTATGAACGATTTTCTGAACTGCGTTATGGATATCGGCGAGCAGATGCTTGTATGCGGCGCCGAGGTGCATAGAGTTGAGGACAGCGTTGAAAGAATGTGCTATGCGCTGGGTGCTAAGAGAATTGATGTTTTCATTATTACAAGCAGTATGGTCGTTACGGTTTGTGACGGTGCTGATAACACCTTCACCCAAACCAGACGCATAAAATACACCGTCACCGATTTTGAAAAGCTTCATAAATTAAATGAGCTTTCAAGGAAAATCTGCCGTGAAAAATTGAATGCAGAACAGGTAAGGGAGGAAATACTTTGTATTTCACAAAGTCGAACCTACCCCTCGCTTGCTGTAACTATCAGTTATGCTGTAATTGCGGGTGCGTTTACAATGTTTTTCGGCGGCGGTTTAGCCGAGGCAATAGTTTCCTTTGTTATAGGGGCGGTTGTAAGGCTTATGATTTTATTATCCGAAAAAGCAATTCAAAACAAAGTTTTTGCAAAATTTCTATCCTCCTTTGTTGCAACAGCTCTTGCATTTGTTGCCGTAAAAATGAACCTTATATCCGGTGTTGACAAGGTGTTAATAGGAAATATTATGTCACTTATCCCCGGAATAGGCTTTACCAATGCTTTAAGAGACCTGTTTACTGGAGACAGTATTGCCGGACTTCTGCGCTTAATTGAGGCTATGCTTACAGCGCTCTCTATCGCGGCGGGCTACTTTGCATTTGTTTTTATTTCCGGAGGCTACTCTCTATGACGAAATACGAATTAATACAAATTATTACAGGCTTTATAGGCTCCTGCGCATTTGCAATACTTTTTAACATTCGCGGCAAAAGATTTGCCGCTACAGCCTTCGGCGGGTTTTTATCGTGGCTTTTATTTGTAATATTAAGCCGTATTATACAAACTGAGGCTTTGAATTACTTTATCGTGGCGGCGCTTATTTCGCTATATGCCGAAATTATGGCGAGAGCTTTAAAAACTCCCACTACCACCTTTATCACAACCTCTCTTATTCCGCTGATACCAGGCGGCTCGCTTTACTACACAATTGCTTATGCCTTTGAAAGCAATACAGATAAATTTGTCGGTCAGGCAATATCCACCGTAACCCTTGCTTCTGCTCTGGCTTTAGGAATTATAACCGCAACTACACTTACTAACCTATTATTCAGATTTATTTTAAAGCCAAAACCAAACAACTCATAAAGGAGAAGTAAAATGCTTAAAGCTGAATTAAAGATTAGAAACTTGCCTGAGCTTCTGACCTTTGCTAACGGCGAAAAGGTTGAAAATATAGCGGACTGGAAAAAAAGAAGAGAAGAATTACTTAGAGATTTACAGTCGGAGCTTTACGGCAAGCTGCCGGAGGCTCCAAAGGATATACGTTTTGAAACCGAAAGCTGCGAAGAAACCTTCTGTGCCGGAAAAGCGGATTTAAAAAAGGTTAATATAACCTGTGTTCTCGAAAACGGAAGCCATACCTTCCCTGTTTATTGCACAATACCGCATAAAAAGGCTAAAACCACATTCGTTTTAATCAATTTCAGAGACCCTGTACCTGACAGATATCTTCCGGCGGAAGAACTTGTTGATAATGACTGCGCCGTTTTCTCATTCTGCTATAATGACGTAACCTCAGATGATGACAATTTTTCTAACGGCTTAGCAGAAATCCTTTTCCCAAACGGCAGGACTAAAAGTGACGATGCCGGAAAGATTGCTATGTGGGCATGGGCGGCAATGCGTGTTATGGACTACATACAAACTCTTGATTTTATTGACAAGGAAAGAATAGTTGTTATAGGTCATTCAAGGCTCGGAAAAACTGCGCTCTTTACAGGCGCTATGGATAAACGCTTTATGTCTGCGGCATCAAACGATTCAGGCTGCTGCGGAGCAGCAATAATCCGCGGTAAAACCGGCGAAATGCTACCGGATATTTATAATCAGTTCAGCTATTGGTTCTGTCCCAAATTCAAGGAATATGCCTTAGAAAATAAACAGTTTTCTTTTGACCAGCACGCTCTTTTAGCAGCACTTGCTCCGAGAAAATTATGCGTAGCAAGTGCTGAGGAGGACAGCTGGGCAGACCCAAAATCGGAATATCTATCCTGTGTTGCGGCGAGTGAGGTTTACAAGCTTTACGGCTTAAAGGGACTTGTTCACGAAAATGAATATCCAAAAGCTCCTATTGCTTTGCACAAGGGCGAGATTGGTTACCATATAAGAAAGGGTCTCCATTATTTTAGCCGAACAGACTGGCTTTACTATTTAGAATACTACAATTCGTAATAACAAAATACAACCGGAGAGTGCTTCTTTATGAAAACACTCTCCGGTTAATCTTTATAAATAAAAGGATAACATTCTTAACAGAATGTTATCCTTTTTAAAGTTTATCTATTAGTTGTTGATTGCAGTAACAACGCCTGAACCAACTGTACGGCCACCCTCACGGATAGCGAAGCGGAGACCCTCTTCAATAGCGATAGGAGTGATAAGCTCAACATCCATCTCTACGTTATCGCCGGGCATGCACATCTCGGTGCCTTCGGGAAGAGTGATAACGCCTGTAACGTCAGTAGTTCTGAAGTAGAACTGAGGACGATAGTTGTTGAAGAAAGGAGTATGACGTCCACCCTCGTCCTTGCTCAGTACGTAAACCTGACCATGGAACTTAGTGTGGGGGTTGATTGAACCGGGCTTGCAGAGAACCTGACCACGCTCAACCTCTTCACGGCCAACACCACGGAGAAGGGCACCAACGTTATCGCCAGCCTCACAGTAATCAAGAGTCTTACGGAACATTTCCATAGAAGTAACAACTGTCTTCTTTCTCTCTTCTGTAAGACCGATGATTTCAACTTCGTCACCAGCATTTAACTGTCCACGCTCAACACGGCCTGTAACAACAGTACCACGACCGGAGATTGTCATAACATCCTCGATAGGCATGATGAAAGGAAGATCAGCCTTGCGGTCAGGAGTGGGGATATAAGAGTCAACAGCATCCATAAGTTCAGCAATAGGAGCATAAACCGGATCAGCAGGATCTGTTGCAGCAGAATCAAGAGCCTTGAAAGCAGAACCCTTGATGATAGGTGTATCATCGCCGGGGAACTCATACTTATCAAGAGTCTCACGGATTTCCATCTCAACGAGCTCAAGAAGCTCTTCGTCGTCAACTAAGTCAGTCTTGTTCATGAATACTACGATGTAGGGAACGCCAACCTGACGAGCAAGGAGAAGATGCTCCTTAGTCTGAGCCATAGGTCCATCTGTAGAAGCGATAACAAGGATAGCACCGTCCATCTGAGCAGCACCGGTGATCATGTTCTTAACATAGTCAGCGTGTCCGGGGCAGTCAACGTGAGCATAGTGACGAGCGTCTGTCTCATACTCAACGTGAGCGGTGTTGATTGTAATACCACGCTCTCTCTCTTCGGGAGCCTTGTCGATGTTAGCATAATCTTCAAAAGAAGCCTGACCCTTAAGGGAGAGGTACTTTGTGATTGCTGCTGTAAGAGTTGTTTTACCATGGTCAACGTGACCAATGGTGCCAATGTTTACATGGGGCTTATTACGTTCAAATTTTGCCTTTGCCATTGTTAAATTTCCTCCTTAGAATATAAGTTTACACTTATGCTTATAGTGTAACAAATTTTTTTATAAATTTCAAGCATTATTTAGACTAAAATCAGTCTTTCTTTGCTCTTGCCGAAATAATCTTCTCGGCAATGCTCTTCGGAACCTCTTTATAGCCGTCCGGCTCCATTACATACTGACCGCGTCCCTGTGTTTTGGAGCGAAGGTCTGTAGCGTAACCGAACATATCTCCGAGAGGAACTCTTGCGTTAATCTGTTTAACACCTGAACGGTCCTCAAAGCCTTGAATCTCGCCGCGGCGGGAGTTAAGGTCTCCGATAACATCGCCCATATATTCCTCAGGAACAATAACGGTAACCTTCATTATAGGCTCTAAAAGAACCGGATCAGCCTTGCGTGCAGCCTCTTTGAATGCCATAGAACCGGCAATCTTAAACGCCATTTCAGAGGAGTCAACCTCGTGATATGAACCGTCATAAAGAGTAACCTTAACGTCAACTACAGGATATCCTGCAAGAACACCTGCCTGCAAAGCACCGCGGATACCGGTGTCAACAGCGGGAATGAATTCCTTCGGAATAGATCCGCCTGTTACAGAGTTGATGAACTCATAGCCCTTGCCGGACTCATTGGGCTCAACAATAATCTTAACGTGACCGTACTGACCGGAACCGCCTGACTGACGCTTATACTTGGTTTCATGGTCAACCTTAGAACGGATGCTTTCCTTATAAGCAACCTGCGGAGCTCCTACATTTGCCTCAACCTTGAATTCGCGAAGCAAACGGTCAACGATGATTTCAAGGTGTAACTCACCCATACCGGCGATAATTGTCTGACCGGTTTCCTCATCGGTGTAGCACTTAAAGGTAGGATCTTCCTCGGCTAGCTTAGCAAGAGCAAGTCCCATCTTTTCCTGACCTGCCTTTGTTTTAGGCTCGATAGCAACACGGATAACCGGCTCCGGGAAGTTCATAGATTCAAGAATAATGGGATGCTTTTCATCGCAAAGTGTATCACCAGTTGTGGTGTTCTTAAGACCTACTGCAGCGGCAATATCACCGGCATAGCAGGTTTCAATATCCTCACGGTGGTTAGCGTGCATCTGAAGGATACGTCCCATTCTTTCCTTATTCTGTTTAACAGAGTTGTAAACACCTGAACCTGAATCAACCGAGCCTGAATAAACACGGAAGAAGCAGATTTTACCAACAAACGGGTCGGTAGCAATCTTAAATGCGAGAGCAGAGAAAGGCTCAGAATCCGAAGAATGTCTTGCTTCCTCCTCGCCGGTGTCAGGATTTATACCTTTTATAGACTCAATGTCTGTCGGAGCAGGCATAAAGTCAACGATAGCGTCAAGCAGGGGCTGAACACCCTTGTTTCTGTAAGAAGTACCGCAGCAAATCGGAACCATTTCATTAGCAATGGTAGCCTTGCGGATAATCTTCTTCATCTGCTCAACTGTGGGCTCCTCACCCTCAAAGTATTTTTCCATAAGCTCCTCGTCCTGCTCAACAATGGACTCAATAAGAGCTGTACGGTACTTTTCAGCTAATTCCTTCATATCCTCGGGAATTTCTTCTTCTCTTACATCCTTACCAAGGTCATCATAATAAACCTCAGCCTTGTTGTTGATAAGGTCGATAATTCCTCTAAAAGTGTCCTCACTTCCGATAGGAAGCTGAATAGGAACTGCATTACAGTTAAATCTGTCCTTAATCATATCAAGAACATGATAGAAATCGGCACCCATAATGTCCATCTTGTTAACATAGATCATTCTGGGAACGCGATATTCGTCAGCCTGTCTCCAAACGGTTTCAGACTGCGGCTCAACACCGCCCTTAGCGCACAGAACGGTAACAGAACCGTCAAGTACACGCAGAGAACGCTGAACTTCAACTGTGAAGTCAACGTGTCCGGGAGTGTCGATTATATTGATACGATGGTCCTTCCAAAAACAGTTGGTATCAGCATAAGTAAAGGTAATACCTAACACCTGCTCCAGCTCCATCCAGTCCATGGGTTCCGCGCCGTCGTGAGTTTC
>JAFUPX010000034.1 GCA_017472575.1 Clostridia bacterium
AATAGAGAACTGCAACAAGAAAATCGAGGCTGTAACAGGTACCTGTCCAACCCTTTTCCGCCCTCCCTACGGAGATTATGACAACGCAGTTGTGGAGTCGGTTCAGGGTATGAATATGTATACAATTCAGTGGTCGGTTGACTCCCTTGACTGGAAAGATAACGCGACAGCGGATAGTATTTGTAAAAGGGTAACGAGTAAGGTTAAAAACGGCTCAATCGTGCTATTCCACAACGATGCCGACCACACCCCCGAAGCGCTGCCGACAATACTCAAAACCCTTAAAGGCGAGGGTTATGAGTTTGTTTTTATAAGTGATTTAATACTTAAAGAAAACTACGAAATCAAGCACGATGGAACGCAGTGCAGGATTAAAGAATAAAGAAGAAAGAAGAAATAATAAATAATAAATTCGGTGTTTCGCAAAGCGAAACAATATAGATAATGCCGTGCAAAGCACGGCACATTTTTTATTCTTTATTCTTTTTTATTTATTATTTTAAGCAGATACGTAACACACAGAACCGTCCCCTGTGTCCCGATGTTTATTTGTTTTGTGATTGAATTGCAACTAAAGTGCTATAAACTTCATTTATATTCTTATCATGTTGGTTATTAATGATTATTTCATAAGATGGTTGCATTATATCTGAAAGTAAAATTTCAATTCCCGTTATAATTTGATTTTGTATTGTAGTTGTTGTGGTAGAATTAGAAGTATTATTGTTATTTGAAGTCATTGCGCCAATAACGGCTCCCGTTCCTCCTGCTATCACTCCACCAATAGCCGCTCTTTTAACCATATTTGCAGTATTTGTATTGGCAAAGGCATTAGTCGATGTTACATTGGTAGTTGTAGTAGTATTATTCGTTTTTAATGTAACACTTATAATAGAAGAAAAAGGAATAATCTTTTCGGAACTTAAATCGGTATAACAATCATTTGGAAATCTATACAAATATGTATCAAACAAATTTATAATTATTACTTCGTTTGTTAAATCAATGGCAAAATAATATTGTAAATTCCTCTGAATAAGTTCGATTTCTTTATCAATGTTATATTTTGTTTTTATGTTGTTTTTTCTTTGATTCCATTCACTTGCTATGTTGTTTTCTGTTCTTTGCATTTCAGAGAAAATTTCGTTGCGCTCTTTTTCAAGTTTTTCTTGTACTATCTGAAAAGCAATTTCCTCTTCTTCTCGTTTCCTAGAATCGTGAGAAATTTGTAATGGTATAAAAATTGCTAAAACTATAATAGCGAAAATAATAAACCACATATAATCACACCCTTGTTGTTTTTTAGAGTATAACATATTTTTTTATTATTATCAAGGATGAATAAGTGATTAAATCTTTACTTTTGTTTCGTATGTTGACAGTCTTGATTGGAAAGAAAATGCTACGCCTGAAAGTATATGTAACAGGGTGACGAGTAAGGTTAAAAATGGCTCTATTGTGCTGTTTCACAATGATGCAGACCATACACCTGCCGCATTGCCGACAATTTTAAAATGCCTTAAGGATGAGGGTTATGAATTTGTGTTTATAAGTGATTTAATTTTAAAGGAAAATTATGAAATAAAGCACGATGGAACGCAATGCAAAATAAAAGACGGTGCCCAGTAGCACCGTCTTGATTTGTATCTTTCAAAGACAGAGAACCGTCCCCTGTCCTTATTGTGGCGACTTTTTTTGAGTTCGTTTGCTGTTATATATGTTAGTTACCAAATTCATTAGATTTCTTAAATCACCGTATGTTTTACAGCCGTAAGTCGGCGAGCCGAGAGGAAGCCTTTTTGTTGCAGGTTCATCAAAGGATGGTACAACTAAATATGATAAATTTTCGTAAAGCTTATAAAGTTCTTCAATAGACATTTTTCTTAAACTTTCTTCTGAATAAACGTTTTCTGCCAAATGTTTTGTATATTGCGATTTTGAATACAAAATATAAGTGATAAAAGTAGCAACAATAAGAATTATTATCCACATTACCAATACCTCATTTGTATTTACAGACCATTTATAAGCTTGTTGCGAATCATTTTTGCAATCTGATATGGGGCTATAAATATGCCTAATAACATTGATAAAAATCCTTTGATAACGAAATATGCTATCCATCCTGCTATAGGCATTATTAAAAAAATCTGTGGTTGTATCATTGATAATGCTTTCCATCCCAAAACAGTCCATACAATGACAAGTATAATCCCTATTACTCCCACTACATACATAAATGTTCCGTCTTCTGGCAGATAGTTCGATAACCAGCCAAAAAAAGACATTAACAATAGCGTTACGGCATAAACTATTGCAGTTAATACAACCCCTCCTGTTTGAGTACAAAAAAATTCTTTTACACTTTTTGTTTCACTCATTTTTTTCTTCCTTTCTAATATAATAATATGTAACAAATCGTTACATTATAATTGTAACAAAGTGTTACAATAAAGTCAAGAAAAAAGTTTTTCGGGGGTGAGAGTGTGAAAATGGTTGGATTGCAAGAAATACGCAAAATGAAAAAGTTAAATCAATTGAAGGTAGCGATGGACCTTAATATTACTAGGGAAACCCTGTCACACTATGAAAACGGAAAACGCAATCCCGATTTGGAAACGCTTATTACTCTTTCAAAATATTTTAATAAATCTGTCGATTATCTCATAACGGGAAAAGAGTTTGAAGAAAAATAAAAAAGCACCTTAACACTAGGTGCTTGACAATTACCATTATAACTGCTATAATAAAGATACAAAAGGACTACCGAGCAGACGGTTGTCCCATAGTTTAGTTAAAAAGATTTAACCGCACAGTTTGGAGACAGGGCGGTTATTTTTTATGCTTAAAATGTACCCAATCACAAGCACCATAAGAATTATGATAAATGTTTCTTGTTCCATAGCACCACCCCCTTATATTTCAAGGGGTTAACCGCCTACCGTTTAGGCATACCTTATTTCGTGTGCTATTATACTATATATTGACAATATATGCAATAATAAAAATTTTTTAGAGAGTCTTTACCTTTATATACTATTCAACCTTTGTGTAAAAGCATTCAAGTACCGCCTTGTATATTGAATTATTATCTGCATAAAATTCAACATGCTCCTCTCCGGCAACGGCATTACCTTCGATAGAAATATAGTCTATCGAGCTACCGAGGTTGGTTGTGAGACAGCACTTTGCAAGGTAGGTAGCTTCGGCAAGATCTATATCGGTAAGGGTGTATTTCATAGCGGTGTTATAAAAGGTTCCGAGCTTTGAAAAATCCGATACAAGCTGATTACCTGCCGCAGAAGCAAAGGCTGTTAAAAACTGCTTTTGCCGTAACATTCTGCGTGTTGCGGCTTCGATATCATTTCCGCGTTTTTGTATATATTCTACCGCCTTTTCCCCCTTTAAGGTTACGGTCTGTCCCTCTTTAAAGGAGCCTACCGTTTCAATGGAGGTTAAGCTTACTCCGCCTATAATATCAGTTATAGCGCTTACGCCCTTTAAATCAATTGCAACATAGGAGCTTATATTAACTCCGCAAAGAAGACGGCTTACATCTCTTTTAACATTCTCACAGCTCTCTTCAGCCGTACCTCCGTAGGCATAGGAAAGGCAAATCTGCTCATTTTTTGTTCCCGAATAGTTTCCCTCGGAGGAATAAAGACTTATATCCGCCATTGTGTCCCTGTTTATAGGTATTATTTTAATGCTTCCGGTTTTGGTGTCGAAACAGGCTAGGAAAATGGCGTCTGCCTGACCGTTGGCTCCTGCATTTTTTTCTTCATTAATATTCTTCTTATCCACACCTAAAAACAAAACGCTTACAATGTTTTTGTTTAGGGTGTATTTTTCGCCCTCATACTCGATATAATCCTCGGTTTCGGTTGCACTTACATCCTCAGGCGCCGAGACCTGCATATCGCCCGAATGAAGACCGTGCTTGCCGACTGCAATAAGTATTATCAGTGCGGCGCATAAGGCAAGTATAAGACCTGCTATGCTTATAAGCACAATTATCAGCGTTTTTTTGGAATTACGCTTCTTTGAAGTCTTTGGTGTATTCTCATTTTGTGAGCTGGTCATTTATTAAAACTCCCTCTACAAGATATCTTTCGGTATCTACACTTGTGCAAGTGCTTAAGGTTATGATGCGGTCATCTGTTGTAACTGAAACTCCCTCTCTTACATTTTTAACAATAGATTTAGGATTAAGAGTCTGGTCTAAAAATGAGCCGTATTCCTCGTTATTGTAAAAATTAAAGGAATTTAAAATATGCCTGTCATCATAAATAAAGGCACTGTAAAGCTTATATGTTAAAATATGCCCCGGAGTGTAGATGTATATGTATTGGTTTTCCTCAAAGAATTCCTTGTTTCTGAATTTCTTTAGAGTACCGAACATAGTTCCGTTAAGCATATTATGACCGTAAATAACGGTGTTGGGGTCGCTGAAGTTATCACTGTTGAGCTTTTGAATATAGATAGCGCCGTAAACGCTCGATTTTTTCTCGCGGCTGTGATTAAGGTAATAATCCTCTTCCATATCGTCTGCACTTTGCAAAATAGGATAATCTATATTACAGCCAGGTAAGCTTATCCAGCCTATTATATCGGGATTTTCAGCCTTTAGAGCATTAAAATCCACAGGATTATCCGCCAAAACAGGCTCTTGAGAAGAATTACCCTCCGAAGAAGCGGGAGACGGAGCCGGTTCGGGACTTCTGGGTATTAAATGTATAATAAGGGCAATAGCGCAGACGGTGAAAACAACAACACACACTCCGAGCAATACCGCCCATTTGATTTTTTTCTTTTCCATAGAATCACCTTTTATATTATAAAGCAGAGAGTCGGTTGTGTCAACCGACTCTCTGCTGAATTAATAGTCTATTTTATAAGAGAAATGTCGAACTTTGCAAGATTTTCAGCCTTGTAGGTAGCGTCCGTATCCTTTACGGCATTACCCAAGCCTAAAACATCCATTCCTCCGGCTTTAGCGGCGGCAACGCCTGCTTCGGCATCCTCAACAACGAGGCAATTTTCTGCCGGCTCGTTTATCAGCTTTGCCGCAAGGAGGAAAACCTCAGGGTCGGGCTTGCTGTGTGTTATCTGATTACCGTCTGCAACGGCATCGAAATAAGTATCAAGACCTATTCCCTTTAAAATTCCGGGTGTGTTTTTGCTGGAGGAGCCGATAGCTATTTTAACTCCGTTTTTCTTCAATTCCTCACAAAAATCAATAACTCCGGGTAGAATATCTGCAGGGGTAAGGCTTTTTATGAACTCCTTATAATAGTTGTTCTTTCTCTCAGCCATTTCGTTTTTTTCTTCGCTTGAATACTCCTTTTCAGCCCTTTCAAGAAGAATTTCAAGGCTTTCCATTCGGCTTACTCCGCGCTGACGCTGATTTATTTCTTTATCAAAATAAATTCCCTCATCATCGGCTAACTGCTTCCAGCCTTTATAATGACATTCGTCTGTGCAGACGATAACACCGTCCAAATCAAAAATTACAGCATTATATTTCAACTGCTACTCCGTCCTTTCCGACCATATATTCCTTGCCGCAGATTCTGATAGGCTCAGCCTCGCCGTCAAGCGTGAAGGTTGCCTTTCCGTTTCTTATATCAACAGTAAGGATTTTTTCTCTGTAAAGAATCTTGAACTGATATCCCTTCCACTGCTTAGGCAAGGTAGGGTTGAAGGTAAGTATATCATCATCCGAACGCATTCCGCCGAAGCCGTAAACAATGTTCATCCAAGCGGCGGCGGCAGAGGTGATGTGAAGTCCCTGATGGGTGTTTCTGTTGTAATCATCAAGGTCGATACGGCTTGCATACTTGGCATATTCGTAAGCCTGCTCATCTTTGCCTATTTCGGTTGCCATTATTGAATGAATAGAGGGCGAAAGTGAGCTTTCGTGGAAGCAACGAGCCTCGTAATAGTCATAGTTTGCCTTTTTCTGCTCTAATGTGAAGTCCTTTGAGAAGAAGAAAAGCATAAGCACAACATCAGGCTGCTTTAACATATTAACTCTGAAAATGCTGTCATAAGCCCAGTATTTATAAATCGGAACTCTATCGGGCGAGATTGAGTTAACATCTATATGAGGTAGGTCAAAATAACCGTCGTGTTGCTCAAAGAGCTTTGTCTCCTCGTCATAAGAAATACGCATTTTGTCTGCCTTGAGCTTAAAGTCAGCCAGCTCTTCGTCGGTAACCTCGGGCAGCTTTTCGGGACAAGCCTTTTTCATTTCCTCGATAACATCTATTGTATAGAGGAACATCTTTTTAACCATATAGTTTGTATATGTATTGTTGTTTACCATCATATGGAACTCATCAGGGCCCATAACACCGTAAAGACCGAAATCTCCGTTCTTGGGGCTAAAGCCGCCGCGAGACGCAAAGTAACGGCTGGTTTCAACAAGAAGTCTTGCGCCGTAATCGTATAAGAAATCCTTATCCTTAAGGTTAGTAACATAGTGCCATACAGCGTAAGCAATAGCGGCAGTTACGTGAATTTCAAGGTTGCCGTGCTGCCAAACTCCGCAGGACTCTGTACCGTCAATAGTAACCATCGGGAAGCAAGCGCCCTTGGTATCCTGCTCAACTGCGCGGTCAAGAGCCTGTTGCAGGGTGTTATAGCGGTACATAATGAGGTTTTTAGCCGCCTGAGGATTGTTGAACATATAGAAGGGCAGGCAGTAGGTTTCGCTGTCCCAGAAAGTCCAACCTGAATACTTCTCACCTGTAAGACCCTTTGCTCCTACATTGAGTGAGCCGTCCTCTCCGTGATAGGTCTGGTGGAGATTGAAAATGCAGAAACGAACACCTTGCTGGTTTTCCTCGTCCCCGTCAATAGTAATATCAAGCTTATTCCAAACATCAGCCCAAAAGCTCTCGTGCTTAGCTAAATATTCATCATAGCTTACGGTGAAAAGCTCATTTGCTTTCTTATTGCAGTTTGCAATGAAAGTGTCGTCCGATACGGTTTTATCCTTTTCGGTTATATTTACGCTTAAACGCTCAAAAGCAGCAGACTCGCCGTTTTTAAGGTTTATCGAATATTCAGCGCAGGATTTTTTCTCCTCGGCAAAAAACTTTTCAGCCTCAAGGTTTGCCCTGAACGCAGAATAAACCCTTTGTCCGCTGGACTGAGTACGTGCAACAATGCAAGCGTCGCTATTGTGAATTTCTACCCAGAAATTGCGGTTTTCCTCTTCGTGGATAGGAGTAAAGTCCGAACCGGCAACGATTTTTATTTCGCCCTCAAAGCCGTTTGATTTTACTGTAATTTTCTGAGCGGCAACGGTGCGCTCGGTCATAGAAATAAAACGCTCAAAGGCAAAGGAAATACCGTTCCAGTCAAAAGTACGGGTAACGATACCCTTTTTCATATCAAGCTCACGGTAAAAATTCTCAACCTCGCACTTTGCTAAATCCAATTCCTCGCCGTTTGCAAAAATTCGGGTATAAATCCAGTTGTTTGCGTTTATCATAAAACAGCAACGCTCAGAAAGACCCTTAAAATGCTCAAAATATGTAATAGGCTTATCTTCCCATACACCGTTAAAGTAGTTACCCTTTAGGCTGTCACCCGAATAAACCTCGTCAAAAAATCCTCTGGTGCCCATATACTCGTTTCCGAGAGAAAAAATACTCTCAGATACACGGGAACGCTCAGGATTAAAACCTGTTTCGGTAATCTTCCAAGGGTCAACACCGTAATACTTTATTGCTTCTTTTGCCATAACAATCTCCTTTTTTAGTTTATACGGTTTAATTATACCATATTTCCAATATTTTTCCACTGTTTTTTCACAAAAAACTTGTATAATAGTAACTTTTAGTAAAAAAGTAAAATCTTCACCAAAATAGTACGCTTTGTTTTGCAAAAAATAATTCGGGAGGTATTTTATGAAAATAACACCTTTCGATTATCAGCTTGCTTTTCTTTTGGGGTTATCCCGAAACGGATATAACGGTTATTATAACCAAAACAACCCTGTTTTTGAATTTCTTTTGATAAAATCTGCTTTTGCAATAACCGAAGAACGGCTTACTCCCGAAGAGAGAAAGGATTTTCAAAACAAAAATATGAAGCTGATATAAATTTCACCCGCAGAAATTAATTTCTGCGGGTGGTTTAATATTTATTCCTCTGTTTCGTCGGTTTCTTCGGATGTTTCTGTTTGGTCTATTTCTTCCACAGGTTCTTCATCAACTGTTTCTTCCAAGGCAGGTCCTTCTGTTTCGGCAATATCCTCGGGGGTGAAAATAAGCTCATTGTTCGCAAGGTTTATTTCCT
Organism: Clostridia bacterium; assembly: GCA_017472575.1. GTDB lineage: Bacteria > Bacillota > Clostridia > Oscillospirales > Acutalibacteraceae > UBA737. Next base: position 8,311 of record JAFUPX010000034.1, read on the forward strand.
CAAGCTCATCAGGTAAAGGCTCATTTGTAGTTTTGTGAGAAACAGCCTTGATTATAAGCAATACAATAAGGGCGATTGCTGCGATTATTGCAGCGGCTATAAAAATAACCGTGATTTTTGCGTTTGTACTAAGGGATGAAAAACGAGCAAAAAATCCGTTGTTTTCATTCTCTTCAATTTGTGGGTCTTCCTGCGTATTTACCGCAAGAGCCTTTCCGGAAGTAAATTCCGGTTCACGCTGAATAGTGTTATCAGAGGAATCGTAACGGTAGTAATCTCTCTGACCGCTTACATAGCAGTATACAAAGTAATATCCGTTAAAAACAGAATCATTTGATGCGTAACCCTCAACAGTAAATCCGCCTATTTCGGTTTCTGCTGTTCTGTACCCCTCAGGAACAGACTTACCGTCTGCTTCAAAAATATAAAATTTGTTGTTTGCATTTAAATATTTTATAGGCTCGAAAGCACCGTCCTTAAGAACGCATAATACAGGTGTTTCCGAATCGGCGGTTTTAACAAAATAGATAGTGTAATTATTATCCTGTGCAACAGGAACTTCAACACCGTTATATTGTGTTTTAATTCCGTTAAAGCCTGTGGGAACGGTTAAAACGGAGGTATCTGTTATAATAGTTGCGGCGGCACCGTTTACTGTAACATTAAGCGGATTGTTCTCAGGCTCGCTTACAGTTGATGCTTCTGACGAGGATTCGTCCGCACCCTGTCTTATTATAGTAACGGTATATCTTTTAACCGCTCCGCCGGGCGCTGTAACGACAACCGTTCTTACATTCTGTCCCTCTTTAAGATTAGAGCTACCCTCAACGCTGACTGTTGCGGCAGGGTCGGCAGTGTTTGCATAAAGTCTGCCCGAGGTTATATTGTTAGGAACAGTTACGGTATAGGCTGTAACATCGGGCGAGAATGCAGGTGAAAGTGTACCGCCGTTTAACTTTAAGGAAGTTAAGTTTGCATTGTTGGATTGTTCTTTGTTTGCAACTACAACCGTAGCCGAGGAACCTGAAACGCCCACTTCCTGTGTATGTGCATACATACAGTCCGCCAAGCTCAAAGTACAGTTACCGGTTGCTAACGCTTTAAATGTAACCGAGCGAGAAACAGAAGAACCGTTGGCATCAGATGCAAAATTTAAGGTTCCTGCACCTCCTGCATCAGCTCCTGAAACATATTGAAGATTTCCGGCATTATAATTAAGCTTCATTTGATATGCGTAAAAATTTTCCGTGGCACGCATACTAACTGTAACTGTAACAGTTTCTCCCACCTGCACCGTACCTGTGCTTACAGCAATAGATGTGCTGCCTGCCGCAGCACAAACCAATGATAGGTTTACAAGCATCAGCGCAACCAAGGCTGCTCCTGCTAATATTTTTTTAAAATTTAATTTCATCCTTTTCACCCACTAATATATTTTACACCCAGAAGATGCATTTTTATTGCAGCTAAATCAACTATAGAAATTTTTCCGTCTTTATTCACATCTGCAGCCTTAAAAGCATTTTCCGTCAATGTGCTGCCGCTTATTCCCAGTATATGCATTTTAACCAGCGACAAATCTACGAGACTTATTTTACCGTCTAAACTAGGGTCACCGAGAATATATGCGCTTGAATTTGCATTAAGTGCAATAGTTGTATATGCTGCTCCGCCAACCTTTATAACAAGATTTGCCGCAGCTGTACAGCTTATTCCAACGGTATAGGTGTCACTGTAGCCTGCGGCGCCTTTAACCGTTAAAATCAAATCGTTTCCTGACATTTTCGCTCCGGTTATTGACGCTCCCGACGGAACAGTAAGATTAATTTCCGCATTTCCGCTTACTGTTAAGCTGTAATCGTATATAAACTTATCAAAGGACGGCGTTAGTGAAGATGCAGAACCTGAAACCGACATTCCGGTTATATAGTAGTTGTTTAAGGCATCTACCGATACAGGTGTAGGAGATACTTCATCCGGCATATCATTATATACGGGAATTTTAAAATAAAGCTTACTGGAAGTATCTGATAGATACGCATCCTTTGCTTGACTGGTTTTAACATACGCATCTCTTACACTCTCAGCATACTGATGGTCAAACCCACCCTTTACATCAAAATCCATATAATAAAAAGTATCTTGCCCAACAGAAATATATCCGTTATTATAGAATATCGCTCCTCCTATAATAGAGGCGCGGCGGGTGTTCCAACCATGTTCCTTTGCGTACTTAAGCCCGTTTACAATAACGTCTGTATTTGTGGCTCCGCTGGCTTTAACATTAAAAAAGTTAAAACAATCCTTATATTCCTCTGAATATGTACCCGAAATCAGCGAAGAGGTTCCGTTAACACCCTGTTCAGTGATTATAGTTGCTGCTATAACATACGGACTGACTCCCGATTGCTTTGCGGCTTCCATTATATCGTCAACATAGTTTCCGCCTGTATAATTTTTTTCTAAAAAAGTACCCGCTATTATTTTTTTAACTCCGTCAGCAGTTTGAGTTGCTGAATCATAGCTTTGTTGCATAAACATTATTACATCTTCATCAAGAAAATTACGCGGATCCATAAAAAAGGCAATCATTTCTCTCGAAGCACCAACCCAACCGCCGTTTTTATCGGTAAAAACACCAGTGTTCCAATCGTAGCTTCCCTGCGCTAAAGTACGCCTTGAGAGAGCATAAGTGTTAGGCACCTGTTTTCTCATATATAATTCTTCCTGTCTTACAACATAATCAAAAGACAGATTTATTTTATCCGCAACAAATTCCCAATTAGGATATGAAAGGTGCAAAGACCTCAATTTTTCTTTATAGCTTTCGGGGAAATCGGCTATTTTCTTTTCAAATTCAGAATCAGTTGTTGCTTCTACAACCACTCCCCAGGTTGAATCCGCAATGGGAACCCAAGCGTTTTGACCGTTATATGTAATATTGTACCAAGTGTAACCGTCCTTTTCGGTTGTACCCTTAATCTCGTAAGAATCAGGAGTATTTGTCTTTCCGATTTTTGTGGCATCGTCTCCGGTTCCGGGAGCAGTTCTTACCCATATATCAGTTCCTGTTATCTTTAAAACAGAAGCGGCGGAAACTTTAAGCTGCGTTGCACTTAAAAACAAACTTGTAACCGCCAAAACAGCGGCAATAAAAAAACTTAACATTCTTTTTGCAGGCTTCATACGCACACTTCCTCCTTGAAATTCCTGATACACATATACTACCAGTTTAATTATATTATTTTATAATACTTATGTCAACCAAATTCGACAAAATTCATAATTAAAAACCGCCGAGAATTTTTCTCGGCGGAAATTTAATCTGTTACTTCATTCTTCTTAAAATTTCATCGTTCTGGGAGATAATGTGACCGAGTCCGTAAATTAGAAATAAGAATATAGCCGCGAGAATTATCCCCACTATTCCCAAACCGATAGCTATGACAATAAAGAAGGAGTCAAGCTTTATAAGCAAAAACGCTATTACCGCAAAAATGATTATTATTGCGGCGGCAACGGCAAAGGCTATACCCTTTATTATCTTACTTATGTTTTTAAAGATAAAATTACCGTAGTTATCGGCATAGTCGATAACGGTCTTTTTTTGCGGAATCGGCTGTGAAGAAGAGCTTATATCCTCATATAAGTCTTCCTCGTACTCGTGTTTTTTCTTTCTCGGCATAAAAAACTCTCCTCCTTACACCCTTTCAACACCTATAGTAACCTTATCACCGTTGATATCCCATTCCTTAGTATAACCTACGGCGGCTGTATTTTCAAGACTGTCGGCAAGAGTATCTCCTACAATGTCAGCACTCTTTGAAACCGCAATTGCCACAACCTTTTCGCTGCCCTCTACGGTTACCTTTATATGGTCTGTTACATTAAAGCCTGCTTCCTTGCGCATAGTTTGAATTTTGCTTACAAGCTCTCTTACATAGCCCTCCTCGATAAGCTCGGGGGTAAGAGTTGTTGAAAGGGCAACTGTAACGCCCCTGTCACTTACTGTGAAGAAATCTTCTCTCTGCTTTGCTTCGATAAGCAAATCATCAGCCGTTAATTCAACCTCACCCGAGGCAAGGTCGAGCTTTATTGAACCGTTTTGGTCAAGCTCCTTTTTAGCGGCGGAGCCGTCAAGAGAAGAAAGGGCGGTTCTTATATCGTTTAACTGCCTGCCGTACTTAGGACCGACGGTTTTAAGCTGAGGCTTGAACTGATAGGTTACAAAATTATCCACCTCATCTGTAAAGCTTACTTCCTTAACATTCAGCTCGTCACGGATAATATCGGTATAGAAGCTGTCAAGCGTGCTTTCAGCCTTAACATACATAACAGCGAGAGGCTGGCGGTTTTTAAGAGCCGAACCGTTTCTTGCCGCTCTGCCTAAAACAACAATTTTAAGCACCTCATCCATAGCACTTTCAAGCTCAGTATCAATTTTTGAAGCATCAACCTTGGGGAAATCGCAAAGATGAACGCTTTCAGGTGCATTTTTATCAACACTGCGAACAAGGTTCTGATAAATGCTCTCAGCCATAAAAGGAATCATAGGAGCGGCTGTCTTTGCAGTTTCTACAAGAGCGGTATAAAGGGTCATATAAGCGGCGGTTTTATCCTCGGTTATACCCTGAACCCAGTAACGCTCTCTGCCTCTGCGGACATACCAGTTACTCATTTCATCAACAAAATCCTGAAGAGCGCGGGCAGCCTCGGGAATTCTGTAGTTTTCTAAGTTTTCATCAACCGACTTAATCATTGAATTGAGCTTTGAAAGCAGCCATTTATCCATTACATTCAGCTTGCAATCGGAAAGGCTGTACTTTGTGGGGTCAAATTCATCTATATTCGCATAAAGCACATAAAATGCATAGGTATTCCAAAGAGTTCCCATAAACTTGCGCTGACCCTCGGTTACGGCTCTGCCGTGGAAACGGTTGGGCAGCCATGGAGCGGAATTGGTGTAGAAATACCAGCGGATAGCGTCTGCTCCGTAGGTTTCAAGCGCTTCAAACGGGTCAACCGCATTACCTTTTGATTTACTCATTTTCTGACCGTTTTCGTCCTGAACGTGACCTAAAACGATAACATTTTTATAAGGTGCCTTATTGAAAATAAGGGTTGAAATAGCGAGCAAGGAATAGAACCATCCTCTTGTCTGGTCAACAGCCTCGGAAATAAAGTCCGCCGGAAACTGCGACTCAAACAGCTCCTTATTTTCAAAGGGATAATGGTGCTGTGCGAACGGCATAGAGCCGGAATCAAACCAACAGTCGATAACCTCGGGAACGCGGTGCATTTCCTTCCCGCAATGCGGACATTTGAGGGTTACCGCGTCAATATAAGGTCTGTGAAGCTCGATATCGTCGGGGCAGTTGTCGGACATTTCTTTAAGCTCTGCAATACTGCCGACAGAGTGCATATGTCCGCATTCGCACTGCCAGATATTTAAAGGAGTTCCCCAATATCTGTTTCTGGAGATACCCCAATCCTGAACATTTTGGAGCCAGTCGCCGAAACGGCCCTTTCCTATGCTTTCGGGAATCCAGTTAATTGTGTTGTTGTTGCGGATAAGGTCATCCTTAACAGCAGTCATTTTTATAAACCAGGACTCTCTTGCGTAGTAGATAAGGGGAGTATCACAGCGCCAGCAATGGGGATAATCGTGCTCAAACTTGGGTGCATCAAACAAAAGGCCCATTTTTTCAAGGTCGGTAAGAACAAGCGGGTCTGCCTTTTTAACAAAAACTCCGGCATAAGGGGTCTCTTCTGTGAGATTACCCTGACCGTCAACAAACTGAACAAAGGGCAAATCGTATTTTCTGCCTACCTTTGCATCGTCCTCACCGAAAGCAGGAGCAATATGAACTATACCTGTACCGTCGGTCATAGTAACATAACTGTCACAGGTTATGAAATGACCCTTTTTATTCTGCTTTTCGCAAACAGGCTTAACAAAATCAAACAAAGGCTCGTATTCCTTATGCTCAAGGTCGGCTCCTTTGTAGCTTTCAATAATTTCATAGGCAGGAGTCTCCTCTGTTGCAAGCTTGCCGAGAACCTTATCAAGCAAAGCCTCTGCCATATAGTAGGTATATCCGTCTGCCGCCTTTACCTTGCAATAGGTTTCGTCTGGATTAACGCAAAGCGCAACGTTTGAGGGGAGTGTCCAAGGGGTAGTTGTCCAAGCGAGGAAATAAGCGTCCTCCCCTACAACCTTAAAGCGGACTACCGCACTGCGCTCCTTAACCGATTTATAGCCCTGCGCAACCTCGTGAGAGGAAAGAGGAGTTCCGCAACGGGGGCAGTAGGGAACGATTTTAAAGCCCTTGTATAAAAGGCCTTTATCGTAAATCTGTTTTAATGCCCACCACTCGGACTCTATAAAATCGTTATGATAGGTAACATAGGGGTCCTCCATATCAGCCCAGAAGCCTACGGTTTTGGAGAAATCCTCCCACATACCCTTATATTTCCAAACACTTTCCTTGCAGTACTCAATAAACGGCTCAAGACCGTATTCCTCAATCTGCTCCTTGCCGTCAAGCCCGAGCATTTTTTCAACCTCAAGCTCAACGGGAAGACCGTGAGTATCCCAGCCAGCCTTTCTCGGAACCATATAACCTTTCATAGTTCTGTATCGCGGTATCATATCCTTGATAACACGGGTGAGAACGTGACCTATATGCGGTTTTCCGTTGGCTGTGGGAGGACCGTCATAAAACACATACGGCTCGCCCTTGGCTTTGGAGTCTATACTCTTCTCAAATATTTTTTCTTCTTCCCAGAATTTCTCAATTTTCTTTTCTTCCTCAACGAAATTGAGATTTGGAGAAATGCTTTTATACACTGTTATTACAGCCCCTTTTGTAGTAAATATTAAAAAATAAAGGCCTTTGCCCATAATAGGACAAAGGCCATGCTTTAACCACCTATTACGGCAGACATATAAATATCTGCGGTCCCGATAACGGCGGACAACCGGATCAGCCTACCTTAATTTCAGCCTTCGGCTCGAAAGTGATACTGCTTTTCACGGAATATCGGGCTTGCACCGTCCCCAACTCGCTGAAAATCCTTTTAGAAAAGCACAGTCTTCGTCTTAGCCTTTGAAGTATTATTATTGAATTTATTCCTTAACGGTAGGAACCTGCTGCTTTAATGCGGCTCTTGTTTTGCGAACCTCACCTAAGTTTGCGGTAAGACCCTCGTCCGCTCTGCGCATAATATCGTCAACAAAGTCCTGAGCAGCCTTGCGCATTTCGCGGCTTTTAGCCTGTGCGTTTGCAACAATCTCAGCCGCCATTTCCTGAGAACGCTTAACTATTTCCTCCTGAGCGGTCATAGCCTTTGCCTTCTCCTCCGCGTTACGGATAATAGCGTCCGCCTCGCGCTTTGCGTTTGTAATAATGTCCGCACGGTCAGCAACTATACCCTTTGCCTGCTTGATTTCAGCAGGTATGTTAAGACGGATATCGTCAACCACTGCGCGCAGCTTTTCAACATCAACAACAGTTTTCTTGCCGGGGATTTTGATTCCGCTGTCAAGCACCTCGTCAAATTGTTCAAGTAATTCGTCAAGTGTCATTTTTTCGTCCTCCGTAATGCCGGTTTGACCGGTTTATTTGTTTTTTAAAAGTCTTTCTACTATATCCTGATGAATTGCCGCGGGTACAAAGCTTGAAATATCTCCGCCCATCCCCGCTATCTGCTTAACCATACTTGAGCTTAAATACATATTTTCAGCCGCAGTTGTTAAAAACAGGGTTTCAACCTTGGGGTTAAGCTTTTTATTGGTAAGAGCCATCTGAAATTCATATTCGAAATCCGACATAGCCCTGAGACCCTTGATTATAGCCCCCGCATTCTTTTTCGCCGCGTATTCAGCGAGAAGCCCGTCATACCGGTCAACCTCGACATTGTTAAGGTGAGGTATGCTCTTTTTAATAAGCTCCACTCTCTCCTTTGGAGAAAATGAACAGTTTTTTGCAGGATTATCTGCAACCACCACTATCAGCTTATCAAACATAGCGCTGGCGCGCTGAATTATATCTATATGACCTATAGTTACGGGGTCAAAGCTTCCGGGGCAAATTGCAATGGTGTTCTTAGTCATACCCTGCCCTCTTTTCTGTAAAAGGTGACTAAAACCTTACCGTATCGGTAAACCTTATCGGCGCAAAATCCGGATATGCTCTCAGGTAATTTCACCTCAGGCGGATGCTCGCATATAATCACACCGTAATCGCTCATAAGGGGGCAAACCGCATTTATTGCCGGTTCTAAAATTCCTGCGTTATAGGGTGGGTCAAGAAAAGCTATGTCAAACTCACCTTTTTTAAGCGCCGCAAAGGAAGAAAAATCACTTTTCACAACCTTTGCCTTATCCTTAAAGCCGCAGCTTGAAATATTTTTTTCAACCAAGGCAACCGACTGCGCCGATGCGTCAACAAATACCGCGCTCTCAGCTCCTCGGCTCAGCGCCTCAATACCTAACTGACCTGAGCCTGCAAAAAGGTCAAGCACTCTGCGCCCCTCTATATCAAACTGAATAGCACTGAATATGCCCTCCTTAACCCTTTCGGGGGTAGGACGCACATCTCTGCCCTCGGGAGCGGCAAGTCTCTTGCCTTTAGCCGTTCCTGTTATAACTCGCATTAACATCACCAAAACCAATAATCGGCAGATAAAGACAATACTCCTTTATAATACCTATAACATTATCGCACTAATCTATGGGTTTTGTCAATAGTTAATTTTATTCGAACTGTCCCTTAAGGAACTGCTCGGGGGCTTCGCCAACCTCTTTAGAGTGGCTTAAAACCTTAGCCTTATATTTGCCGAGAATTTCTCTTATAAATCCAAAATCGGCATTTTTAAGCGGTATAGGCTCGGTACTATGTACCCATTTGCTTTCCCAATCCGCCAAATCGGAATAAAAAGCATTGGCGCGCCAAGAAAAGCGTCTTTCAATTATTTCAAGATTATCCTCAGAGTATTCCTCGCCCTTTTCAAGCTTTTCTTCAAGCATTTTTAAGAATTTCTGCCAGCGAACGGCATAGTAACCGCCCACAAGTCCGCTCCATTCTTTCCAGGCATAGTCAAAAAGCAAGGAAGCTTGCTCATTGCCCCAAAGGGTGACCTGCATTCTGGCATTATATTCATAAAGGTCGCTTTCCTCCTGTGTTTTGCCGTGGCTTCTGGCATCGGCAATCCATTTCTGTATTGTCCACTCAGGGCGGAAAGACAGCAGCTTATCAAAATCCTCAATCAGCTCTAAAAGCTCTGCCGACAGTGCCTTAAATGTTTCTTTATTTTTAGCCTTAAAGCTCTCGGCAACACGGGTATAAAGTGAGAGCGCGTAATTTGACATCATCTGTCTTGTAACGTCGGCAACATCATATTTATAGCCGTCACTGTCCGAATCAACCTTTAAAAGCAGTTCTAAAACCTCTGCAAGAGTGCTTTCGGGGTAATGAACGAAAAAGTCGTCCATAGGTCCCGTACCCTGCAAGGCAACCGACGGTCTTGAACAGATAAGACTTCCTCGTTCAACAAAGTCGGTTTTCTCACAGTAAACCTTATCAAGAAGAATTTCAAAGGCTTTTTCTGCATTTTTATCCTTTACGCCGTATCTTCTCTCGGTATAATCCTTAAGCCAAGCCTTTAAATCTACCTTTTTATCATAGCAGAGCATTTCAAGGCAAAGGTCATAAAACACAGGGTTCTGACCAATTCCCTCCATCATAATGCCTGTTCCGCAGACGTTAGGATACTTTTCCTTTACGGTCATAAATTTATTGCTTGCCTGTAAAGGCAAGTCGCCGTGGAGCGCCATTCTTGCTCCGAAATTATGCAGATTTGCACTTACAAAATTATAACCGTAGAAGCCGTTTGTATCGTCCGGCATATTACCGAGCAAATCAAGAACAAGCACCTTATCTTTATCAATTGCGGTTAATATATCCTTTCTTAAGCTCCAGCTTTGCATAACCCAAATATGGTCGGGGTCAAAGCGTTGGAACAGTCCCGAAATCTTATGCGCAACCTCATTAAGATATTCCTTACCCTCTTTTGGAGGGAAGCCCTCGTGGAACGGGTCGGCGGCGTAGAAGCCGTGAAGACCGAAGGTTTCGCGAAGTTTTTCAAAGAAAACAGAGCCTATTTTATCAAAAAGCGGGTCTGTAGGGTCAACCTCGGCGGTTGTGCCGATATTGTTCCAGGTCTTTTTAACAAGAATATTAGCCTCAGGGAATTTTTCCTTTGCAAGCATAGGCACAAAGCCTGAAAAGCCTTGCTGAATAGGTTTCATACCGAATTCAAGCTCTCGGTTTAAAATCTTTTTACCAAGCTCCTCATGACAGTCTATCCAGCTTTTAGGCAAAGGTCCGCCGTGACCCTCAAGGTTGGTCATCCACTGCCACGCTAAAAAACCAGGGCCCGCTAAAAAGCTTCTGGATTCAAGGTCAGAAAACCCGAGCTCGAGCAGAGTTTTATACCAAACCGCCTCAACTCCGGTAACGGCAAGCGGCATATTTATGCCGTTCAAAGCCATCATATCAATTTCTCTTTCCCAACGCCTCCAATCCCACCACGCGCAGGAATAGGAGTGGGTGCAGTAATTCATATATGTACGGTAGGTCTGCTCAATTTCCCTATGGTAAAACTCAGGCAAAGGAGCTTTATCAATCCTTTGGGTACGGTTGCCGCACCACGAAATATTAAATTTCAGATATTTTTTTACATAATATCCGAGCGCCGCCGCAATGCTGAGTTGAGAATCTCCCCGAAGCACAGGTCTGCCGTTTTTTGAATCCAGCTCGAAAACCTCTTTGCCGTTTTGCTTTTCAATTATTTCAAAATCGAACATCCCATCAAGCTCGGGGACAATTCGCTTAATTAAGCCCTTAATTGCCTGCATTGCTTCCACCTTTTTAAGCTCCGTTTTTACTTCTCATTAAATCGCACTATTTATCCTACACTTTATAAAAAGCTTCTTCGGCATCAGCGCAGAACGCATGATATACCTTTATATGGTATTCTTGTATACACGGAGTGCTTGTACTGGGTACACGAACCGAAACATCAGCCAATCGGCTCATTTTGCTTTCTTTTTCACCTGTTAAGGCTATTGTTTTTGCTTTTTTGAATTTAGCCGTTGCAAGAGCATTAACAACATTTACAGAATTTCCCGATGTGGAAATACCGATACATACATCGTTTTCATTACACAAGCCTAAAACCTGTTGCGCATACATAACATCCTGTCCTAAATCGTTTATAACCGCAGTCATAATTCCTGATTGGGAAGCAAGAGATATTGCAGGGAGACTCTCCTGTAGGTTTTGCGCAAACTCATTTCCTGCCAACTTGTTAAGCTCTTCTATCTTCTTATCCGAAAGGGGTCTTTTTTTCATAAAGCCCTTTAAGAACTCTCCTACAATGTGCTCACTGTCTGCTGCGCTTCCGCCGTTTCCGCAAACAAGAACCTTTCCTCCGTTTTTATAGCACTCGATAATTGTTTCTGTGCATTTTTCCAGTTCTCGGCGAATGCTTTCGAATTCGGGCGTTGTTTTAATAAGCCGCTCTAAAAATGTATATTTCATATTTTTTCTCCTCTTCTGATTTTTTATCTATTTTATGGCTTAGAATTGCCAGTTTTTGAGTTAATACCTTTATTTGGTTATGCTGTTTTGAAACGATTGCAGTTAAAGAGATGAGAATCAAAAGCATAATAAAAATAAATATTAAAAATACTGCATTTACTGAATATTCAACACCTATAAAATGGGCAATTTTGCTTACTTGGTTCGGAAAAAGATCCATTATAAGTAAAACAACCGCCGAAAAGAACCATAGCAAGGAATATTTGAGGCTGATTTTTTGTTTTCTCAAAAAAGAAAATATTACAGCCACATAAATAATAATTCCGAATAAAAGAGAAATTCTTAAGGCTATATTCATTTTCTGTTACCTCCCGAAAAAGTTGCTCTGTAGAATAAAATAGCAACTGACACCTTTATCATATAATAAACCGATCTAACAGGACTTATCGACGACACTCCGCCGATTCTCTCGTTCATAATAACCGGTACCTCTGCTATTTTTCCACCGTACATTTTACCTGCCACTATAGCCTCGGACTCCGGTAACGGCAAGCGGCATATTTATGCCGTTTAAAGCCATCACATCAACTCTTTCTCAGCGCTTCCAATCCCACCAAGTTCGGGGACAATTCGCTTAATTAAGCCCTTAATTGACTGCATTCTTCTTGCCTTTCCTTACATTTTCATGGGAATCTATAGCATACCTCTGAACAAGATTATCAAGTTTTGTTTGCAACTTAGATATCTTGACAGACAAAAAGAATACTTTTGCGAGCAAGAGAAAAATTATTACAAGAAATATAAAGTTTGAAGGTGCTTCAAATCCCAAAAAGTCTGAAAGGGAATAGCAAATTTTAGGGAATATACTAAAAACAAGCAACAGAACGCAAAGTAATATCCAATAAAAAGAATCCTCTATAACAAAATGAGATTTTCTTATTTTTCTAAAAACGAAAACCATAACAATAACAGAAACAATTATCATCAAAATCCTAAGAGAAGGCAACATTTTCTATTTCCCCTTTCTGAACCATTGTAAAACTAAAATAGAAATCATCATTCTAGCCATATATGCCACAGAACGAGTTAAAGTTAGATAACTCTCACCTGCAACACGGTCATTCATATACGCTTGAACCTCGGAAACCTTTGCTCCTTTTCTTATAAGCAAAGCAACTGTATCGGGTTCAGGACCTAAATCTGTTGCCGTTGCTAGAATTTCTATCATTTTTTTATCGAACATTCTCATTCCTGAGGTTGTGTCATTTATTTTTTTCCCCGTTGTAAGCAAAATCGCCGCTTCAATAAGATTGTTACCAAACATCCTTAACGAAGAAGGCTTTTTATCTTCAATAAATCGCGAACCGATAACTATATTATTGCCCTGTTTGATTTTTTCGAGCATGGGCGCAATGTATTCAGGGTTATGCTGACCGTCACCGTCAAACTGAATAGCCGCATCATAACTATTCTTAAGTGCATATTTCATTCCGGTCTGCACCGCTCCGGCAAGACCCAAGTTTACCGGATGACTTATATAGTTATATCCGTTCTTAATACAGATTTCTTCAGTGTTATCTTTAGAACCATCATTTATGATAACATAATCATACTGCGGATATTCATTTATGAGCTTGTCCACAACGCGCTCAATATTTTCACCTTCGTTATATGCGGGAATTATTATTAAAGTTTTCATTTTATTACCTCTGTGCGCTTAAATATTGTTGCTTTTTTCACTTGATGAATATATTTTTACAATAGCCTTCGCAATAAAAGCAGGCCAAAATCTTTTAAACATTTCCAAATCCTCTTTTGTACGTTTGCTCTCCCCAATGATTTCCGAGGTAGTAGAATTTCCATGAATTCTATGACACATAAGAGGCTCAGGATTATACACAAAGGAGCCTTTTTTTTTCGACTGAATTTCCCACTGCTGCCAATCAATGTTGCTGGAAAAATCATTAGTAAAAGGGATTTGTCCTACTCTTTTTTTTACAAAAGTTACAGCGGGACAACAAATTGGACAGCCCAAAGAGAGTATTCGGCGACGAATAAACTTACTCCTCCATAACAACTTTATTTTAAGCGGAGAAAGCATAATTTTTTTTACCCTCAATAAAGTATTATCGTATACCTTTTCTCCGTTTCTAAGTTCCGCATATCCACTGAAATATATTATTGGTTTTTTTGCTATGTTAATATAATCTAACATTTTTTCTGTATATTCAGGCTCATAAATATCGTCCTGATGAGCAATCGTCACGAGGGGTGTTTGCGCTTTTGAATAGGCAAAATTCCAGTCCCCTCCTATGCCCTTCACACCTTCGTTAACATACATTGGAATATTATATTTTTTAGACAAATCAACAATATAGTCACTTGGGGTAGAGGTTGAGATGATTATATTAGAGCTAACGGTTTGCATCTGCAAAGACATAATACACTCTTCCAAGTATTCACTTTCTTTATATGCACAAATAACAAAAGTGTGGTTCTTTGCGGTAAACATAACAGACATCGCCTCCTATTTTAAAAATTTTACCATAAGATAAATTATTTTACAAGTATATGTTTCTTATCCAATTGACAAAAAACATACACTTGGATATAATAGAAAATATCAAAGAGCGAGGAAATATTATGGAATCGAAGACTTTTAAAAACATTTTTTGGAATACTTTAGGTACAATTATCAACTCTTTTTCTTCTTTAATATATTTGGTTGTTGTAACAAGAATTAATGGGATAGATTGTTCAGGAATTTTTTCTTTTTGTTTTTCATTCAGTTTAGTATTATTTACTGTCTCAAACCTAGGCGGAAGGGTTTTTGAGGTTTCAGACAAAGAACAATTTGATGATAATTATTATTACACCCTAAAATTATATACGTGTTTCATTACAACTATAATAGCGGTAGTTTTTGCTTTTATAATGAAATACGAGCCCATAAAATTTTTTTTAATAATAATTTTTATGCTTGTTCGCTCCATTGAATCTTTAAGTGACACGATTTATGCCGTTTTTCAAAAAAATGATCATTTGAATTATGTTGGATTTTCATATTTACTAAAAAACTTTGTTTCTTTTATGGTGTTTACTGCTGTCGACTTAATTTTTAAAAACATAATTATAGCGAGCCTGTCTCTGCTATTAGCAACATCTGTTATATATGTTGTTTTTGATCAAAATTACGTAAGAAAATTTAAAAAATTAAAAATAGA
>JAFUPX010000035.1 GCA_017472575.1 Clostridia bacterium
CGCCGGAAAGGGACGCTTAGGCAGAAGCTTTTTTTCGCCCGAGGATACCGGAATTTATATGAGTATACTTTTAAGACCGACCTTTAAAGCAGAGAACTCGGGACTTATAACTACCGCGGCGGCGGTTGCTGTCTGTAAGGCTCTTGAGGCCTTAGGCACCGAAAATCCAAAAATAAAATGGGTTAATGATATATTTGTTCAAGACAAAAAGGTTTGCGGAATTTTAACCGAAAGCTCCCTAAAGCATAACGGCTCCTTTAATTATGCAGTTTTAGGTATAGGTATAAATGTATATTCCCCAAACAACGGCTTTTCAGAGGATTTAAAGGATATCGCCGGATTTATTTTCCCCGAAAAACAGGAAAACTTGCGCAACCGACTTTCGGCTCTTATTATAGAAGAATTCTTCGCTCTTTATGAAAGACTTACCGATAAAAGCTTTTTCGGATTTTATAAACAGCACTGCTTTATATTAGGAAAAGAAATAACCGTTATTAAAAGCGGCGAAAAAGAAAAAAAAGCAACTGCCCTTGATTTGGATGACCGCTTTCGTCTGCTTGTTGATTACGGAGATAAAACAGAATATCTTTCCTCCGGAGAGATAAGTATAAAAATATAGTGTAAAAAAGAAGTACGGATAGGTACCTATCCGTACTTCTTATATGCGAAATATTTTTTCCGCTTAATCTTTATTAGCTATAAGCCTAAGAATGGATTTAATACCTTATATATCAGTCTCCGTTTCTCTTTGCGCCAAAACCTCCGCTCGTATTCATCACAGCGGTTAAGCTCCATTTTTATATAGCGGAACTCCTCCTTATAGCGAGCAGCATTTACAGTACATACTAACAATTCTACTATAATCAATACTGCTAAAACGGCGAATAATATGATATATGCTTTGTTTGCTGGGGTTAACAAGTCTGATCTTCCTTTTCTGCTGAAGCTGAAGTTTTGGGTGCTTTGGGAAATATAAGCAATTATGTCACTAGGGTAAGAAAGACGGGGCGACCTGTTTTATAAGGATAGTATCGCTGCATCAAAATCCGTGGCGCTAACAGAATTATATACTCCTCGAAAATCCGAAAAAATACAGTAATTTCTATTTAATGTACTTTAATTATAGCATAACAACTAAATAAATCAAATGTTTATTGTGCAAAAAATATAATGAATTTTTTATAAATAATCTTAAATATATTGTTAAAGTTGTAAAAATTTTTTAACGAATAGCTGAGCCGCCTAATCCTGCATCAGATTTCTGTTGCTCAACGTCAGATATTAGTTTTACGGTTTCCTCGCTTCTTGTAGGTTCCTCGGAAGCTGTGGACGAAACCTCGCTTATCTGCGATTCGGTTTGGATTTGGGATTCGGTTTCGCTCTGTTGCGATACTTCGGGTATACTGCTTTCGCTGCCCTGCGAAGATACAGATTCGGTATTATTCGAATTTTCCTCTGAGGAATGTGCTTTTTCCGGTGTATCCGCGACTGTTATAGCAAACCGAACAGCACTTCTGCTCTGCGGTGTACCGATAGCATTAAGCCCGTTCTCACCGCCTATAAGCTTAGTTTCGCCGTCTCCTCCGCTGAATGTACCCCACTGTGGGATGAATTCAAAACGCTTAGTATCATCGGAAACATAAATTATAAATTCAATTTGCTGATTTTCACTCATTTGAACAGAATAATATCTGTTAGTGTTTTCACCTTCAACAACAACGAAATATCCTGATTGCTTAGCCGAACCGGTTGCAGTAACCTTTGCGGTATATGTACCTTTATTCAGTGTGTATACTAAGCCGTTTCCACAAACCTTTCCGTCTTGGGTAATCTCCACTAAAATATCGTGGTAAGCCGCGGAAAGGGTAGTATTCCCAATAGTGACCGATTCACTGAACATACCCCAAGCTGATACAGAAAGGGATAGCAAGCAGATAACAATACCTAAGATAGATATCGCTATTTTGATGTTAAAAGCCTTTTCGCTGATTTTTCCGTGTTTAGGCATACTGAGTATTGCCCTGATTGCTTTCAATTTGCTTTTCCCCTTTCAAACAGATATCAGATAACAGATGTCAGATGTCAGACAGTCGGTGTCGAGCAATGCTCAACAATATCTATAGTCGGCTAATCTGACACCGAAATTTTTCATTCTTTATTATTCAATAATTTAACCCAAAGCGCCCTTTTGCGCGGCGGCGACGGTGAGCCTTAATTTAACCGTGGGGATATCGTTGCCTATGTAATTTGCAGCATTGTCTATATATTCAGGCATATAGATTATCAGCGCGGCATATTCGGTGTTCTGCCCTGCCTCAAAGCTTAAAGAGCCTATTCCCGAATAATTATTAAGCGGAGTAGTAGCTATATCCTGTGCAATGCTTCTATCCTTAACGGTTTGGTTAATCTCTGCCTCGTTTTTTCCGGTTACAACGCCGAAGCGCAGATAATCAGGCAGATAGATTGTACCGCCGAAGCGGTTAATGCCATTAGTGAAATCGGTTATATCAACCGAAAGTCGGTAATCAAGAGCAACATCTCCGGTATTTTCGATTTTTAAATAAACCACCTGAGTATATCCCGGCTCATAGAGTGCACCGTCATCAAAAATATGGGTCTTTTCGTCTATAGGCTCATATTTAAAATTTCCGTTTTCATTTTTAGCCTTATAAGAAACGGCTATATTGACATCTCCGATTATAAAGGAGTTGCGAAGCTCCTCGGTTTCATCCGCAAACCATGCAATAGTTGAGCCTGCACCCATAAGACCCCAGATAACGAGCAGTAAAAGGCTTAATACAAGCGCTGTTTTAGGGAGGATATGTTTTCTCATTGCTCTTCCTCCTCTGCATTACGCTTTTTGCGCAACAGCACTAAAAGAGGTATCAAAAGCACGCAGGCCGCCGCTAAAACCGAGGCTATCAGCGGAGCAAAGCGGCTGTCTGAGGTTGAGGGTGACGGGTCGGAATCCTCTACAGGAAATTCCTCTATTTTAAATTCCCAGTCTATGTAACCTATTTGCGAGCTGTAGCTGTTATCAAGGCTTGCAGGAACGCTGAGCGTTACATCAAGGTCGGTTTCTCCGCCCGAATAAAGCAACCCTAAGCATACCCAGTCGGTAAGCCCGTCGGTCTGCTCGGCGGAAGAGTTAAACATCACCTTGTCCTCAACATTTTCAACCTTTAAAGAAAGCTTTGACAAAAACTCCTTTATTTCTTCTGTTGCGCCTAAGGAACGCAAATAAATCTTGACCTTTACATCGTTTGAAGCTTCGTTTTTAACGGTTATACGCTGTGAGATTGTATCCCCCGGCATAACATCCTTAAAATTCGGAAAAAGGTCGGTTGGAGAATGCTCGCTTCCCGGCTCGAACACAAATGTACCCGAATAACCGCTATAGGTCACCTTGCCGTTTTCGGCTGAGACAGAAACAAAAGCGGAAACGTATAAAATAACCGCACAAATTCCCGAAATTATTCTTTTTAAATTCCTTTTCAATTTGGCACCTCGCTATCAGGCCAACCGGCGGCGTCCCAAGGATTTTCTGCCGGATTATTCTCGCTTTGAACCGCGTATGCCGAGATTGTTAGAGTAAGATTTTTGCCGAGATATTCATTTCCGATATTCTCACCGTTCATTTGCACCTGTGAAAATACAGGCTCGGTAGAAGAACCGGGTGTTAGAATATCATTATAGTAGTAATAACCGTCCTTTTCGGTCCAATATTCGGTATTTATATCAACACCGATACAGTCCTCAGAAGAAAGAAAATCATCGCAAACACCGTCAACAAGCTTAACCCTTAAATAGAAAGGATGACCGCATATATTTTCAACCGTTACAATCTTTTCTACAGGATCTCCTGGTTTGACATATACGCCCTCCTTTGGGAAATCCTCGCCTGATGCGGTTTTTTCGTGGATCAATAAACTGATCTCGCCGCTTGTTACAACATTGGTTGCTTTTCCAACCGCCGAATAGTAAGCAAGCGATCCTTGAGAGGAGAATGTAGCAATTACAGCCGCAAATACTATTGCCAGTAGCCTTAACCTTTTCATAAAATTCTCCTTTCGTATAAATTATTTTTTGCTATTAACTATCTTTCCAGCAATTCTCAAATGCCGCTATTGCAGTATCGCCTGTGTTGTCAGCCTGAATTGCCTCAGCTTTAACAGAAAGGTCAAACTTTCCGCCTGTAAAAATCATATCCTCACGAGTCAGCTCTTTGGGAATGGTTATACTTGTAAACAGTATTGCAGTCTGCTCGGGTACAAGTCGGTAATTGAAGTAATATACATAAGTAAGAGTATCAGCCTTTGTATCCTCGATTGTTTCGCCTCTTGTCCAGGCAGTATCCTCATAACCGCCGAAAATTGTTGCAAGGTCGGTTATGTTGTGAGCTGCTAAAGCCTTTTGCCAAACAGAAGCGTTTGTTAAAGTAACCTTAATGCGTACCCACTGGTCATATTTACCTGTATTCTTAACAGTGGGATCCTTTGAAAGTGTAGCTCCGGGCAGAATTGCTTTATAAGTATTTCCCTCTCCATCGCCTGTAATTTCTGTGGTCAGGTTGCCGTTCTCGTCGAGCTTTGTCTCGTAAATATTAACCGAGAAAAGCTTATCGGGATCCTCTGTAGAATCCGCCATCATAAAGGTATTGGTTACGGTATCGGAATCAGAAAACCAAGCCAATGACCCTAATGAAAGGATAGCGATAAGGCATACCGCTAAAGAAATAACTAAAACCTTTTGCTTATTCATTTTCATCTTTCTCCCCCCTTTCCTTACTCTTTTTAACCACCATATCGGGAATGAAAACCGCCAACAGCAGCGCCGCTGTTATTCCAACAGCGATATACGTTCCGGGAGGGCTCTGTATGTAGTCTGAAACATAGCCAAGCAGAGGTATTTTAAAGACGGGAGTTCCTATAACATTGTTGAAATGTACAGGTGCCGCGTCAGCGGTTTCGTTTGCATCACCTTTAGTGTAGATATGCTGATTTTCTTTATCCACAGAAACAACACGGTGGGTTGCAATTACCAAATCTTCGTTTATAATAAAGGTTATAACCATATCGGGTTTGATTTCCTCAGGGTCAATTTCTTTAACATAGATAAGGTCGCCAACACTGTAAGCCGGCTCCATACTGCCGGAAATAACATTAAAAACCTGAAGACCTATAACTCTCGCACCCAAAAGCAATACTGCGGCGATAACCACCGCGGCAACTATAATTGAGAATATACCGTTTACGATTTTTTTCGCAGCTTTAGGCATCGCTTTTTCTCCTTTATCTTTCGGCAATCAAAGAATACAATCATAAATTATATCCTTTGATTGCCGCCCACTCCGCGCGGAGTGGGTAGCTTGAAACGAAAGTTATTTTTCCAAATAAAAAATTATTGAATTACAAAGTTTGCATCAGTAGCAGTTACGCCGTTAATAATGTTGCCGCTATGAGTAAGTGTACACTTAGTCAGCACAAGACTGCTCATACCCTTAACATAAACAACGCTTCCATTATCCTCATAGTCGCCGTTAAAGGTATTGTTGATGCAAGCAACAGAAAAAGTGTTGTTATGCTGGGGCATAATCTGAACAGCATTATTATTGTAGTAATTAGCAGCACCCACTTTGGACATATTGAAAATATTACCCTCAAAGATAATTTCTGCGTTCTCGGCAACATTCATTAACTTAACAGCCATAAAGCCATAGTTGTTGAAGGTGCAATCCTTAATTACGCAGAAGTTAACATTACTCCACATAAATATGGCAGAATTCCACAGATCGGCATTGCCGGTCGTATACTGATAGTTGAAGGTACAGCCTTGCAGATTCAGATCGATGGTGTAGTACTGGTTAGCGCCAATTATAGCGGCAGCACGGGAGAAACCGTTATACTTGTCGGGAATAACATTGAACTCACAGTCGGTAAAACTCAATTCGCCGTCACCGTTAGCTTGAACCACAGTATTGCCGGAAAAATTGAGATTTTCAAAAGAAGCGGAATGGTCGTCGGTCATATTTAACTTTACATTGCTGACCTCAACCTCGCCGTTACCCCTCAGCGTTACACCGTCTGCTAATTGGACGGATTCACCTTTAAAGTCATATTTACCGTCATTCAGTTTAATTTCAACGCTCTCGTTCTCACCGATATTAGCTATGGCTTGTTTTAAACCTTCACCGTCAGAAACAGTTACGGGAGCTTTTGCAGTATAAATATTTACAGTCTGTGTTTTATTCGAGGAATCAACTGTACCGCTCAAAACGCGGCCTACAATACCGGCAGCGTTAGCGGCTTTATCACCATAATTATAGGTAACTTGGTCGATTGTAATTTTAATATCTGTGGCGGTGTTGCCTGTAACAGTCTCAGCATTGCCTGCGCCTACGATACCGCCTGCATCACGGTAAGCTGTAATGGTGATATTCTTAGCCTCGTTTCCGGAAACAGTGTAGGTGTTTTCAGATGCGAAATAACCTACAATACCACCAACCTTGTCACCGTTGTCATAAGAACCGGTGAGCTTATCGGGTGTTGCAGTAAGAGTAGCATTTGTTACAGAGCAATTTGTAACAGAACCGTAAGTATAGCCTGAAATACCGCCTACATAGCGGTTACCGCTTACCGTAGCGTTAATAACATCTACGTTATCAATCTTACCGGATGTATATATAGAGCCTGCAACAACAGCTATACCGTTATCAGTAGCGGCGCCTGAAGAAACAGCAGTAATATTAGCATTCTTAATGGTGAAATTCTTTGCAGTACCATTTAAAGCTCCAAAGAAACCTGCAGCCTGATAGCCGGCAGCCTGATTAACGGTAAGGTTTGAAATAGTATATCCTTGTCCGTCGAAAGTACCTTTAAACTTATTAGAATGATCAGCATTTAGACCGATAGGAGTCCAAGCCTTATTTCCAAGGTCAATATCAGAAGTAAGCTTTACAGTTTTACCTGCAAATGTTTTTCCATCGTTTACAACCTCTGCAAAAGCAAAAAGTTCTGTTGCATTGCTGATTTCAAAAGATTCTGCATCTTTGTTTTCCTCATACCAAGCCTTAGCATCATAATCAGAACCGAAGCTGTCATTCTCAACAGTGTTCTGAGTTGCAACAAGATTAACTCCAAGGTTTATGTAAAGAGGCTGACCGTCACTTGTGGACTTGCCGTTGTTTATATTGTAGGCATTGTCATCATTAGTGGGCTGCCAATAAATAACAACTGTAAATTCATCGGAAGTGCCTTTTATTAAGTTGCCGGTCTTAGTTAAATCGGTAAGATTATACTTATAATCAAGGTTCTTTGCCTCGTCATCCGTAACATCGGTATCAGTAGTAATAGCAACCTTGAGAACGTCCTTTAAGGATTTATCTGTATCTTTTACAGTGTTGTAATCTACTACATTAAGTGCAAACTGATACTTAAGAGCTAAAGTTCCTGCATTTTCAACCCTGAAAGTCTCAACAGACTTTACACCCGGCTCCCAAGCGTCAATCTTAAAGAGATCGGTTGTGTCCTTTGTTACTTCCTTACCGTCAGCATAAAGCTTAACATCAAGGTTTCCGGATTGAATCTTATTGATTCCGCTGGATACATTGTCGGTAAACCAAGCAAAGGTTGTGCCGATGAGCATTGAAAGGCATACAAACAGTGCAAATACGCTGCTTAACAATGCTCTTTTTGTGGTTTTGTTTTTTTGCATTTTTCTTTTCCTCCTTAGAAAATAACGGTATTGAATTTTAATAACACATCTCCGTA
This sequence comes from Clostridia bacterium, assembly GCA_017472575.1. GTDB lineage: Bacteria > Bacillota > Clostridia > Oscillospirales > Acutalibacteraceae > UBA737. The sequence continues at coordinate 7,770 of JAFUPX010000035.1, forward strand.
TAATACCGCAAAATACAAAGCGTGTTATAAACAAATTTGGTTGCCCGTAATATGGGCTTGGTTTGCCGCGGGGTTAATCTTTCTTTTCCGCAATTACTGCGGCATCCTGCGTTACCGGAATACCTTCCATTTGCATTTTCAAAGCCATAAGCTCCTCTATCATTTTCTGAGATTCCGCGCGCTCAGCTTCGAGTTTTTCTCTCTCAAGCTGCATTTCCTCCAGCTGTTCCCTTTTATATTTGCGGAACAGCTTAATGCAGTTAAGTCCCTGAAACATTATTAACAGCATAAACGGGATAAAAATACAGACAATATAACCGGGTGTTGTTTTAAGAAACTGGAAAAATGTTCCTACCTTAGGCAAGTGCGATGTGTATTTTCCTACTATATATGGGTATGTAACTACGGTCTCATCATCGGTGTCGGTGGTGGTTCCGTAGGTTATAAAGCCCGGCTCGCCCTCGGCATCGGTAGTGATACTGCGAATTTTATGTGTTACTGTTTCGCCGAAATTTTCGGTATTTTGGGAAGTATATGCAATTATGTCTCCCGGCTTCAAGGTAGTAGGATTCACCTGCTTTACAAGCACAATATCTCCCGCATCAAAATCCGTGGCACTCATTGAATCCGAAAGAACTATAAACGCCTTATACCCGAAAACACTTCTGTCGGTACGGTTGAAGGTGGATGCTGAAACAACCGTAAAAATCATCATAAAGACCGCTACCGCCGCTATCAGCCATACAAGCACGGTTTTTATTATGCTCAACGCTTTTTTCATATCTTAGAACCTCTCGTTTTATTGTTTATTTACTGTTTATACTTAGAACCGCCGCAAGAAAAAAGCCTAACAGCGCCCCAACAATAAGACCTATTAAAAAACCTATCAATTATTTTCTTCCTTTGTTTTAAATTTTTAAAAAAGTGAAACACTAATATCGTTGTTGCTTTGAACAAATTTTTTCGCAGAGTTATATAATAAACGAAAAAACACCTTCCGCTCCTTTTTATTAAAGGAACGAAAGGTGCCGCTACTGAATTTTTTGACGGCTTAAAATTTCATAATCCAACCGCCGTAAGCTTTTCCATATTTACTCTTTTTAGTTCGAGAGAGGAATGTACATATCTGTCAAGTGTGACCTTTGAGCTGGAGTGTCCCAATATTTCGCTTAATGATTTTATTTCAAACCCTACCTCAACGCATCTTGTGGCAAAGGTATGCCTGAGGCAATGAAAATGAACATCCTTAAGCCCAAGTTCTTTTGTATATACGGACAGTCTGTACTGGAGAGCGCGCGGCTCCATATACTTGTCCTCTCTGCCTGTAAGCACAAAAGCATTTGGATTTGCAGGCTTTCTCTGCTGGCAAAGATATGCCGCCTGACCGTTAAGCGGAATTATTCTCTTTGATTTTCTGGTTTTTGCTTCATTTATAACTATTTTTGTTTTACTTTCGCTTTCATCCAGATTTTTAAGGCGTTGCATTGTTTTATCAACGCAAAGAATTTTATTTTCAACCGAAATATCAGACCACCTGAGAGCGCAAAGCTCGCCTATTCGCATTCCCGTAAGCAAGGCTAACAGTATACCGAACTTAACATTGTCCGTATCCTTTAAAAGGTATTCTGCAAAATTCTTTTGCTCATGCGCAGTAAGAACCCGTATTTCCTGATTGTTTTCTTTCGGATACACTATCTCAAACCCTGTAAAACCCGAATCGGATACACGGCTTATATACTTGATTACCGCATTCATAACTGTTAAAATATCCTTAACGGTTTTATTTGAGAGATTTTTTTCGGTTATCATTTTATTGGTAAATTGCTCAACAACCACGGTGTTAAGTCCTTTAGGCAAAAGCTCACCGAACTGAGGCTTTAAATGATTGTTTATTATTATATAGTACTTAACATAGGTTGATTCTTTTACTCTGTTTCTGTGAAGAACAAGCCATTCATCGCAATAAAAGGCAAAATTTTTCTTTACTTCTTTAGGCTTTATGCCGTTTTGGTTTTTTGCAGCAGCGAGCTTTTCTTTCGCTTCCTTATAGGTTTTACCGTATACATAGCCGTATTTTGCCTTACCTGTGAAATCATGAAATCGAATATACCGCCCTTCCCAGCGGTTGTCCTTGCGTTTGTAGATGTTTTCCCCTTTTTTTGACATTTTGATTCTCCTTACTTTTTTATATTTTCCGTTTAACTCATAAAACGGATTGACGGCTTTAGCGACGGATTAAAGCATTTTTTTTACACCTTTAACAATTTACAAACAAATATCTTTATATTTTTCATTGTGTTTTTTGCAGAAATTATATTGAAATTATTTGGTTGTTATGCTATAATCAAGATACTTTAAACAGGAGTTTCCGTATTTTTGGGCTTTTCAAAGAGTATATAACTCTGTGAAATTTGTTTTCCTTTGCTCTTTTCGAGCAAAGGTTTTTTATTTGACAAATTTTACCTCTTGATATATTTATAATAATACAGTAAAATCTATGTAGAATATTGTCGAACTTTGCGAGGAGAGCTATGAAAATTAAAACTGAGCGCGTTTCTTATGAATATGCGATGTCTACGGCGCGCCCGCAGCATAGGCGGCCAAAAAAACCGGGGATACTTTTCAGAAGTCTTATCCGTATTCTTTCGGTTGCAGAGCTTACAGCCACCCGCTTTAAATATACCGTCAGCCGTATGGACGAGGCCGGCAAGGGACCCTATCTCATACTGATGAATCATTCCAGCTTTATAGATTTAAAAATAGCTTCAAAAATCTTTTATCCTATGCCTTACTGCATTGTCTGCACTTCGGATGGTTTTGTTGGTAAGGAATGGCTTATGAGGAAAATCGGCTGTATACCAACACAGAAATTTGTAACCGATGTTACCCTTATAATGGATATGCTTCATACCGTTAAAAAAGAAAAAACAAGTATTCTGATGTATCCTGAAGCAAGCTACAGCTTTGACGGCTGCGCCACTCCCCTGCCAAGAAAGCTCGGAACACTTATAAAGAAGCTGGATGTTCCTGTTTTAACCGTTATGACCGACGGTGCGTTTTTGCGTGACCCTCTGTACAACTGTCTGCAAAAGCGCAAAACCAAGGTTACAGCACATCTAAACTGCCTTTTCACAAAAGAGGAAATCAGAGAAAAAAGCGTCGAGGAACTTGATGTTGCTTTAGACGAAGCATTCTCCTTCGATAATTTCGCAAGGCAGCTTGAATCCGGAACAGAAATTGACGAGCCTTTCAGGGCGGACGGGCTAAACAGAATACTTTACCGCTGTGCAAATTGCGGTGCCGAGGGACAAATGGTCGGAAAAGGCACGCTTTTAACCTGCAAAGCATGCTCAAAAAGCTATACTATGGATACCTTAGGCAGACTTAAAGCAAACTCGGGTGAAACCGAATTTGCCCATATTCCCGATTGGTACAAATGGCAAAGAGAATGTGTTAAGAAAGAGCTTCAAAATAACGAATACAACATGGAAATTGATGTTGAAATAGGGATTATGACCGACTATAAGGCGATTTATATGGTGGGCGAGGGTCACCTTACTCATAATAAGGACGGTTTCACCCTCACAGGGTGTGACGGTAAGCTCAATTACAGTCAGTCTCCCCTATCCTCCTACGGACTATACGCTGACTATTTCTGGTACGAAATAGGAGATGTTATCTGCATAGGCAACAAGCAGCAGCTTTTCTATTGCTTCCCCAAAAAGGAAACATCCGTTGCAAAAGCACGGCTTGCCGCCGAGGAGCTTTATAAAATTTTAAAGGAGCCTGCTTTAAAGGCATAAAAAAACCTACAGATTTTAAAAATCTGTAGGGGAAAATTTTTCAATGTTTTATATGTAAATCTCCTCAAAATATTATTGCCGGATTAGAAAATCTAATCCGGCAATATGTTTTATTCTGTTCTGAGTGCTACAACCGGATCCTTTTTAGCGGCGCTTCTTGATGGAATAACACCTGAGAAAAGAGTAAGCGCAACACTTATTGTAATCAGTATAATTGCTGTAGGAATAGGCAAAAAAGCGCTTAAATTGCTTATTCCGGTTAAATTATGAAGTATCATATTTATCGGAATACACAGCAAATAGGTAACTCCCACTCCAATAAGACCCGAGGTAAACCCAATAATAACCGTTTCAGCATTAAACATACGGGAAACATTCTTTTTTGAGGCTCCTATGGCACGCAAAATTCCAATTTCCTTTGTTCTTTCCTGTACCGAGATAAGTGTTATAACACCAATCATAATTGATGAAACGATAAGCGATACTGCTACAAACGCAATAAGTACATAGGTTATAGCGTTAATAATAGAGGTAACAGAGGACATCATAAGACCCACATAATCGGTATAGGATATCTGCTTTAATTCGTCCACACTTTCATTATAATCAGCGATTGCTTCCTCGATAACATCTTTGTTTTCAAAGCTCGAAGCATACAGATTTATTGTTGACGGATTATCAAGGCTTACATACCCAAGCTCTCGCAAATTACTTTCATAGCTTGAATCCGAGAAAACTAAAACCTCATCGTGATAGGTTACATACTGCTCCATAGTGTAATTCGGTATAGCCATATCCAAAGCATACGCTAACTGCTGCTCGCTCATACCGCTCATCTGTGCCGCAACACTTTCTGCATAAGAAGTCTTTATCTGCTCGGCTACCATTTGAGTAAACATCTCGGTCATATCCTCATCTGTCATAGCAGAGATATAATTTTTAACCTCTTGCTCGTTCATACCCATTTGCTGAGTAAGAGCCGAGGTCATCGCAGTCTCCATATCCGCTCTGGTCATAGTGCCTAATCTCTGCTCGACCATAGCGTTAAGCTCTTCCTCTGAGGGAATACTCATTATCTTGATGTAGGTTTCTGCCTTTCCCTTTTCGTCAAGCTCTGATATATATTCTTTAAACTCAGTTGCCTTCTCCTCGTCGGTAAGATTTCCGGTGTTTTCATTAAAGGGTAAGCCTGTGAAAATATCGGTCGAAGGGTCATCGAGCTGAGCCTTTACTGCAGCGGAATCCTTAGAATTTTCAATTATATATTTGGTAAGCGCGCTTGTATATCCGATAGTTCCGGTAAGCATTGTTGAAACTGCATCCTCACTCGGGCGGATAATACCCGAAACCTTAAGCGCAGTACCGTTATCGTACAGGTATTTCAGTCCAGTCTGAGTATTTCTCAAATCGGTATATGCTCCTGTTTTTTCATCATAGGTATAGCAATCCGAGCCGAAAACAGTACGGAATTCCATTTTGCAGATTTCCTCGTAGCTCCATTTATGCTGCTCTATTTCAAGCTCTGTTTTATTAAATGCGGCGTCTGCTAAAGCATCAATATCCTCTTTAGATTTAAGACCGAGAGCGTAAAGAGTCATATCGTCAATTTCGTTATTTTCGTCTACAACAAGAACGATTTCGTTATATTCAGTAGGCCAGGAACCGTAAATAACATCATACTGCTTTTCAAGAAGCGGATTTACAAGCCTTCCGTTATCTCCCGACAGCATTTCCTGCCACAGAACAGCCGACGAACCCATAGGAGAGAAGCCCGACATTCCGTAGCTACCACTCATATCCATCATAGACGAAAGATCCATTCCGAAATATTCAACAAGCAAATCTTTAAGAAGCTCTTTTGAATCAGAGCGGATAATTGTGCCGTCCACATTTTCGGTATAAACCAGCATATCCATATCATAGGTATACTGAATACCGTTTATAGCCTCTTTAAAACCTGTTTCGCTGTTTTCATCGGCACGCTCGGCTTCAATATACTCTTTAAAAGCCTTCAGGTCGTTTTCTTCACTCTCCATTGAATTAAGTGAGTTTACAAGCTCATAAATCATTGCCTTTTGGTATACAGCGTCGTTTTCGTGACCTTTACCGGATTCCGCCTTGCCCATAAATGTCTGGAGTAATGTTCCCATATCTATATGCTGGGCTTCAAGGGTAAGAGGATAGGAGGAAAGAGTGTCCTCCTGCATAGTGTCGATATAGGAGGTCATACCCTGAGACACCGCATAAATTAAGGCTATTCCTATAATACCTATACTTCCCGCAAAGGAGGTAAGGGCAGTGCGCCCCTTTTTAGATATAAGATTTTTAAGAGAAAGTCCGAATGAGGTTCTAAGCGACATTGACGGCTTTTTTGAGCTTTTCCCTTTTTCAAGCCTTGAATTTTCTTTGGTTTTCTCTTCGGCAATTTCATCATCTGATAAAGGTGCTGAGTCGGATAAAAGTTCCCCGTCAAGCATACGGATAATACGGGTTGAATACCGCTCTGCCAGATCCGGATTATGGGTTACCATAATTACCAGACGGTCTTTTGATATTTCCTTTAAAATTTCCATTACCTGAACGCTGGTTTCGGTATCAAGAGCACCGGTAGGCTCATCTGCCAGAATTATATCTGGATTGTTTACTATAGCTCTCGCTATAGCAACTCGCTGCATCTGTCCGCCTGACATTTCACCAGGTTTTTTATTAAGCTGATTTCCAAGACCTACACGCTCCAAAGCCTCTTTGGCACGGCGCTTGCGTTCAGCCTTGGAAACACCCGAAAGCGTAAGCGCTAACTCAACATTCTGTAAAACAGACTGGTGCGGTATAAGATTATAGCTTTGGAATACAAAACCCACCGAGTGATTACGGTATGTATCCCAGTCCCTATCATTAAAATCCTTTGTAGATTTACCGTTGATAAACAAATCCCCGTCAGAATACTTATCAAGTCCTCCGATAATGTTAAGCATAGTTGTCTTTCCACACCCTGAAGGACCGAGAATAGATACAAACTCACTTTCTCTGAAATTAAGGTCAATTCCCTTTAATGCATGAACTGTTCCGTTACCGGCGGGATAGTCCTTTATTATTTTTTTGAGCTCCAGCATAAACTTAAAGTTCTTCCTTTCTGCCACTAACTTATCGTTTTACAGTATACCGCCGAAAAGCAAACTAATACGGAACAAATTGTTAATTTTTTATGTTATTTTTTGCCGCAGAGAGCATCAGCTTGATTCGGTTCAGCTGATTTACCTCGCTTGCGCCAGAATCATAATCCACCGCCGCGATATTTGCCTGAGGATATGCCTGCTTTAAGCTTTTAATCACACCCTTACCTACAACATGGTTTGGCAGACATGCAAAGGGCTGAATACAAACTATATTTGGCGCACCTGATTTTATCAGTTCTATCATTTCACCCGTAAGGAACCAGCCCTCACCGTACTGATTTCCGAGAGATAAAAACGGCTTTGTTATCTCAGCAATTCTCTCAATTTCCATAGGCGCCTCAAAGCGTTTGCTCTTCTTAAGCGCTTGTATTGCAGGTTTCCTCAAAGCGTATACCGCCTTAATACCTACCTTTGAAATAATATCGGAAATCTTCTTCAATCCGAGATATTTATGCTTGTACTGCGCCCCAAACAGACTGTAATTAAGGAAATCCATCATATCAGGAACAACTACCTCTGCTCCCTCACGCTCCAAAAGCTCAACAAGATGATTGTTTGCAAGAGGCATATATTTTACAAGAATTTCTCCTACAATACCAACTCTCGGTTTTTTAAGAGCTTCATCAATAGGGAAATTATCAAAGGCTTCTACAATGCCTGAACATACCGATTTATATGTATATTTGCTCTTTTTATTTGTAATCGAGTCTATACATATATCTTTCCATTTTTTATGCAGTGCATTTGCCGAGCCTTTTTCCTTTTCATAGGGTCTAACCTTATAAAGACAGCGCATAAACAAATCGCCATAGCAAATTGCCCTTACCGCATCCATAAGCATACCCACCGACCATTTAAAGCCTGAATTTTTCTCCATTCCGTTGGCATTGAGAGAGATTACAGGAATATGGGAAAGCCCCGCATTATCAAGTGCTCTGCGTATAAATCCGACATAATTACTCGCTCTGCAGCAGCCTCCGGTCTGAGTCATAAAAATCGCCAGACGGTTTGTATCATATCTGCCCGAGAGCACCGCCTCCATAATCTGACCCACAACCGTAATAGCAGGATAGCAGGCGTCATTATTCACATACTTAAGTCCTGTATCTATAGCAGTTCTGTTATCGTTATTGAGAATAACAGTGTTATAACCGTACTTTTTGAAAACAGTCTCTAAAATATCAAAATGTATGGCGCTCATCTGAGGAGCAAGAATAGTATATCCCTTATCACGCATATCGGCTGTAAACTCTGTACGGCAATACTCCGCAGGTGCAGGTACGGCGCGTATATCCTTCTTCTTTCGCATACGCATAGCGGCAATCAGGCTTCGTATTCTTATCCTTACAGCACCGAGATTATTTACCTCGTCAATTTTCAGCAATGTATACAGCTTGTTACTGCCTTCGAGTATTTCGCATACCTGATCGGTGGTAACAGCATCCAACCCACAGCCAAAAGAATTAAGCTGTATAAGCTCCAAATCGTCTCTGTTTCTGACAAATTCCGCCGCTGAATAGAGTCTTGAATGATAAACCCATTGGTCAACAACTCTAAGCGGTCTTTCAGGCTCAAAATCTATCGGCAAACTGTCCTCCGTTAAAACGGCAAGACCGTAAGAAGCAATTAATTCAGGTATTCCGTGATTGATTTCAGGGTCAATATGATAAGGTCTTCCCGCAAGCACGATGCCCTGCATATTTTCCTGTTCTATCAGTGACAATACTCGCCTGCCCTCTTTACGGATATCCTCCTTAGCTATTTGCTGTTGCTCCCAAGCAAGAGATACCGCCTGCTTCACTTCACTTTCAGCGATATCCCATTCCTCTTTACAAACTGAAATCAATCTTTTCAAAATAATCTTTTCGCTTGTGAAAGCAACAAATGGGCGGATATATCTTACCGAGCCGTCCGCTACGGCTTCAACATTATTTTTCAGGTTTTCAGGATATGACACAACAATCGGACAGTTAAAATGATTCTGCGCCTTTGAGGTTTCCTGATGCTCATAAAAAACACAGGGGTGAAATATTGTTTTTATTCCGTTATTTATAAGCCACTGAACATGACCGTGCGCAAGCTTTGCCGGATAGCACTCAGATTCCGAAGGAATAGTTTCCATACCGAGCTCGTAAAGCTTACGGTCGGAAAAAGGAGAAAGAACCACTCTGAATTTAAGAGCTTTAAAAAAGGTTGCCCAAAACGGATAATTTTCATACATATTTAGCACTCTCGGAATACCGATAACGCCTCTTTCGGCACTTTCAAGGCTCAAGGGTTCATAGCCGAAAATACGGTTTCGCTTAAACTCAACCATATTAGGCGCTTTTTTGCCTGACGACAAGTTACCTACACCCTTTTCACAGCGGTTTCCGGTAATATGTATCCTCCCTCCGGGGAATTTATTAACCGTTAGCATACAGTTATTTGAACAGCCGCCGCAGCGTCTGCTCGAAGATGTATAGCTTAACTGTAAAATCTCTTCAAGCGGCAACATACCTGAGGGCTGACCTCGATAATTCTGCTTAGCAATTAAAGCGGCTCCGAAGGCACCCATAAGTCCTGCAATATCGGGACAGGTTGCCTCAACTCCGGCAATTTTCTCAAATGCGCGCAATACCGCCTTGTTATGAAAGGTACCGCCCTGAACAACGATATGCTTTCCCAAATCCTCGGGATTTGCGAGCTTTATTACCTTATAAAGTGCATTTTTTATAACCGAATATGCAAGTCCGGCAGAAATATCCGAAACCTTTGCGCCTTCTTTTTGCGCCTGCTTAACATTTGAATTCATAAATACGGTACAGCGTGTACCTAAGTCAACAGGGTATTTTGCAAAAAGCGCCTTTTCAGCGAATTCTTCCGCTGAAAGACCAAGTGAATTCGCAAAATTTTCGATAAATGAACCGCAACCCGAGGAGCAAGCCTCATTAAGCAAAACGGTATCAACCGCACCGTTTTTAAGCTTAATGCATTTCATATCCTGACCGCCTATATCAAGCACACAGTCTACCTTGCTGTCAAAAAATGATGCGGCTGTGCAATGCGCAACTGTTTCTACCTCGCCGTCATCAAGACTAAATGCGGATTTCAGCAGTGCCTCGCCGTATCCTGTAGAACAGGATCTGACAATTTTCGCACCGTCAGACAAAATTTTTTGAAGCTTCGCTATAGCCTTTTTCGCTGTTTCTATAGGACTTCCCTGATTTGATGAATAATATGAAAACAAAAGCTGACCCTGAGAGCCGATAAGCGCAAGCATGGTCGTAGTGGAGCCGGCATCGATACCGAGAAAGCATTCGCCCTCATATTCCGATAATTCATCCTTTTTGAGAATTGCCTTATTATGGCGCTCACAAAACTCGTCATACTCAGTTTCGTCGGCAAAAAGCGGGTCCAAACGGGGCATTTCAAAGGAAACGGCAACTCCCTTTTCAAGCCGACTTGTAAGAGAATCAATACTTATATATTCAGCGTCACCTGCTTCAAGCGCCGCTCCCATTGCGGCAAACAGGTGAGAGTTTTGCGGATCAACTATATTTTCATCAGTTAACTTCAATGTGCGGATAAATGCCTTTTTAAGCTCGGTCAAAAAATGAAGCGGACCGCCTAAGAAAGCCACACAGCCTCTGATAGGCTTACCGCAGGCAAGTCCCGAAATGGTTTGATTTACAACCGCCTGAAAAATAGAGGCGGAAAGGTCCGCTTTTGTAGCACCCTCATTAATAAGAGGCTGTATATCGGTTTTGGCAAACACTCCGCAACGTGCGGCAATTGGATATATTTCCTTATAATTTTCAGCCTCTTTGTTTAACCCCTCTGCATCGGTTTGAAGCAATGCCGCCATTTGGTCAATAAAAGAGCCTGTGCCTCCGGCGCATACTCCGTTCATACGCTCTTCGAGTCCGCCGGTAAAATATATAATTTTTGCGTCCTCTCCGCCAAGTTCAATTGCAACATCGGTTTGAGGAGCCTCTGTCTTAAGTGCTGTTGCAACCGCAACAACCTCCTGAATAAACTCTATTCCAAGTGCTTTTCCTAAGTTTATGGAGCCGGAGCCGGTGATTTTTAACTGAAGCTCACATTCTCCGAGTTCTTCTCTTGCCTCCTGCAAAAGTCCTGCAAGGGTTTGCTGAGTGTGAGCCTGATGGCGGCGGTATTTACCGTAAATAATATTGTTATTTTCATCCAGAATTACCAGCTTTACGGTTGTTGACCCAATGTCAATACCGGCGCGAAACTTTCTCATTGTTATAGACCTCTTCTCTTTTTAACTCACTCTATTTATTTTTACTTTGTCTTTTTTCAAATAATTCCAACATTTCCTTTTAAATGCTCTGCCAAAGTAGAAATAAGTTCATTCCTTTTCTCTCGCCTGAACATTTAAAATTATATTATACCTCTGTTTTCCAAACTGAATAGAAACAAAATATTAACATTTTTTGCCGAAATTAAGTATACCGCAAAAATTATTTTATATCAAGAGATTATATTTCTAATTTGTTAAAATCAGGTTGAGCTTTTTTGATAAAATCTTTTATCATACTAATCTGTCAGGTGCTTTGACAGCACCTCCTTGTGACGGATAAAGTCTGCTTTTATTCCGCCATTCTATCGGAGAAATACCTTCGCCACGCATAAACAACCTGTAAAAATGCGAATAGTGATTAAAACCGCAGTCAAACGAAATTCTTTCTGCAGAAGCAGAGGTCGATTCCAAAAGATGCTTTGCTTTTTGAATTCTCAGCTTATTTATGTATTCAATCGGCGTTAGCCCAAACTCCTTTTTAAAGATATTGATAATATGGTTTTTACTGAAACTAAACTCCTTGCTTATCATATCAAGTGTTATTGCAGAAGAAATATTTTCGGATAGGTATTTAGCGATCTTTCCGGCAAGGGTTCCAGGCTCCTTTTCTCGGTATAGCAGAGATAAAATTTCAAAAAATTTAGAAGCTGCCTCGATGTATGTAAAATCACCGTGAGCCAGCATATCCAGCTTTTCCAACAAAGGCTTTAATCTGTGGTAATCAAAGTTGCCTCTGAAAGGCAAAGCCTGATTATCCTCCGTCCACTCGGCTAAAAAATGAACATAAAGATATTTCGGAGAATCGCTTGCATATTCGCCTTTTTGATATGCGTTGTGTCTTTGTATGTGATATTCGCCCGGTCCCACCTCATAACATATACCGTTTTCAGAGAACCGCAAAACACCTTCATACACCAATAACAATACATCCTCCGGACAAAATCGTTCAACATGATGCTCATTACTGTTAAAAAATCTAAACGAAGCATGCTTATAAAAAATCGGTTTATTCAAGTCTATTCCGCACATAATATCACCCGATGTAATTTTATCAGTTTAGTGTGATATAGTCAATAATCTTCTATGATATTTATAATTGTATAGCCTTTTTTATTGTGATATTATTAATAAAAATCACAAGAAACGGAGAAAACTTATGAATAAATGGAATTTTTATACCTCAAACGAAATTAAGCCTTACGGATGGCTGAAAAGACAGCTTGAAATTCAAGCTGAGAGTTTAAGCGGCAATTTGGATAAGGTATGGCCCGACATTCGCGACAGCGCTTGGATCGGCGGCGACAAAGAGGGCTGGGAAAGGGTGCCTTATTGGCTGGACGGTTTTATTCCCCTTGCTTATTTGCTGGAAAATGAGAATTTGATAAACAGGGCAAAAAAGTACATTGATGCAATTATTTCCGCTCAAGAGCCGGACGGTTGGATTTGTCCCTGCGAGGATAATGAGAGGGAAAGCTATGATACCTGGGCAATCCTTCTTATTACTAAGGTTTTAACTGTTTATTATGACTGCTCAAAAGATGAAAGAATACCCGTTGTAATTTATAATACACTCAAAAATTATTATACATTATTAAAAGAAGAAAAAATCAAGCTGTTTGCTTGGTCAAAATTCCGTTGGTTCGAAGGCTTTATTTCCATTAAATTCACTTATGAAAGATACAAAGAAGAATGGCTTCTGGAGCTGTGCCGGATCTTGCAGGAGCAGGGCGTTGACTATGACGAATTGACCGAGCTGTGGAAGCATCCGCGCAATGAATGGCGGTTTGACACCCATCTGGTCAACATTATGATGACGCTGAAATATGAGGCGGTGACTTGCGATCTGCTGGGATTGCCCTACACCGATCACGTGGAGGAACTGAGGCAGATC
>JAFUPX010000036.1 GCA_017472575.1 Clostridia bacterium
CTCTCCGCTTTTCTTTTCAATACATAGAAGACCGCAGACTGCATTTTTTGTTTTCAAAATCTCTATTGCAAGAAAACCGCTGAAAACATCTATTCCGAGCTTTGCGGTATTCTTTTGGAGAGCCTCGGTCATATATTTCGAGGTTAAAGGACCTGCGCTGGTGGCTCTGGCATAGGGGTCGTGGTCGGTTTTGTAGCCAACATATTCGCCGTAGCGGTTTACGGGAAATTCCACACCTAACTCACATAAATTTAAAAATGAGCGCACCGATAAAGCGGCCTCGCACAGAGCGTTATCCCCGTCAACACTGCCGCCTGAGAAGAGATTTTCAGCCATTTTTGCAACGCTGTCGGGGCTATCTCCTCCGAGACCCAATTTGTAATAGGTCTGCTTATCGCTTCCGGTATTTCGAGAGGTTCCACAGCCTACCGCCTCGGTTACTATAGCAACATTTTTACCGAATTGTTTAAGACGGCAGGCGGCATTGTAGCCTGCCGCACCTGTACCGATAACTATTGCATCAAATGTATATTTCTGCATTACAGGCTCCTTATGTGAAAACCGCCGTCAATATCTATGGACTGTCCGGTGGTGTAGTCAAAAAGTCCGCTGCAAAGAGAAAATACTCCGTTAGCTATATCCTCAGGCTTTCCCCAGCGTGCGATTGGCAGAAGTCCGCCGTCTATTAAATCGTCATATTTCTGCTTAACCTTATCGGTCATTCCGGTTGCAATTATGCCGGGACGGATTTCATTGACTAAAATACCGAATTCGGCAAGTCTTTCGGCGAACAGCTTTGTTATCATTGAAACTCCCGCCTTTGAGATGCAGTATTCTCCGCGGTTGACCGATACGGTATAGCCCGACATTGAAGAAATGTTTATTATGTACTTCTTACCCTCGGTCTTTATCATTCGGTTGGCAATATCCTGAGTTAAGAAAAATGTGCCTTTTGTGTTGATGTTTGTAACGAAATCATAGCTTTCCTCAGTCATAGAAAGGATATCGTTGCGCTCCTTGGGTGCAACTCCCGCTACATTTACTAATACCGTTATTTCTCCGAACGCCTCATAAACGGCATTTACAAAGCTTTTTCTGCTGTCACTTTTTCCAATGTCGGCGGTAAAGTATCTGCATTTATCCCCGAAGCCTTTAAACTTTTCTGTAACCGCATCGGCAGGTAAAATATCTGCAGCGGCAACCGAAAAGCCCTCGCTTATAAGCTTTTTAACCGTTGCATAGCCTATTCCGCCTGCGGCACCTGTTACTATTGCTGTTTTCATTATCCCTGCTCCTTTTTAAAGTTTTGAAATACTTTTTTATAATAATCGTTTCTTATAATACAGCCCGACGGCAACACATTCTTCTTAAGTGTTGAACAGCCCGAACAGGCAACACATACTTTTTTGCTGTCAAACTTGTTTGTTAAAATATCTCTTGCTAAATCAGGGTAGGCAAAGGACATTCTTCCAAAGCCTACAAAATCGGTCATACCTTCTGTAACAGCTCCTGCCGCCGCGTAAGGGGAGAGCGCGCCTAAAAGGGATACTCCCGTGTTTACGATTTTTAAATCAGGATGCTTTCTCTTTATTTCCTTAGCACCGTTCCATAGACGGTACAACGCAAATATTGCATCTGATTTCGGCTTGTCAAGCCCGTTTCTGTATGGACGGGATACATCGGGGTTTCTGTAAGGACTGCCCATTGTTACATTAAGCAGCTTTCCGCCGTTTTTCTTTATAATATCTATGAGCATATTTGCTTCGGATAAATCGTATAGTCCGTTTTTACTCTGCCCGAAGCTGTATTTGCTGTCGTACCCATCAAACACGTTTATTCTCGCCGCGCGTATATTGTCCAAAGAAATTTCACTGAAAGAGGCTTCTATAAGCTCTTTAAAAAGCCTTGAACGGTTTTCAAAGCTTCCGCCGTAAATACCTGCTCTGTCAAAAGCAGAAAGCAGCTCAGAGGCTAAGTATCCGTGGCAGGCTTTTATGTCTATACCGTCAAATCCGGCAAGTATAGATAGCTTTGAGGCTTTGGAAAATAATTCCGGCAGAGCTTTAAGCTCATCATCTGTTATAATGCGTTTGGGTTCGTTTTCAATATCTGTATTAAAATAGGCGGTTATGGGCGCAGGCACACCTGTAGGCTTTGAATATCTGCCCGAATGGTTAAGCTGAATAATAACTATCGGCTCAAAACCGTTTTCTTCAATACAGGCAGATTTTATAGCCTGTACAAGCGTTTTAAAGGAATCAAGATTCTTTTCGGTTATTTGAAGCTGATAAGGATTGCTTTTTCCCTCTTCGCAAACCGATACTGCCTCAACCCAGATAAGTCCTGCTCCGCCTTTTGCAAGAGAGGTATATCTTGCAATAGTCTGAGGGGAGGGGGAGCCGTCGGTCAGGGCATCCTGCCCCTCCATAGGCTGATATTCAATGCTGTTTGAGCTGATAAATTTTCCGATGTTTACTTTTGTTCCTAAAACGGACAAATCTTCGCTATAAGGTATGTAGGCTT
Organism: Clostridia bacterium; assembly: GCA_017472575.1. Classification (GTDB taxonomy): domain Bacteria; phylum Bacillota; class Clostridia; order Oscillospirales; family Acutalibacteraceae; genus UBA737. The sequence continues at coordinate 2,524 of JAFUPX010000036.1, forward strand.
CCCCGTTTGTAATTTCTGCAAACGGAGTTCCCTTTAAAACCGAGCCGTATAATTTGTAGGTATTATTCATCTTTTTATCCTCGTTTGTTTTTTTAAATCATTATACAAATTTTTACTCTCTTTGTAATTAGCAGAAAATATAAAAGTTTGCAGATAGTACAATCTTTTAAATGAATTTTGTACTATCTGCAAATTATTTTATCTTTTGCATATTGTAGAGATATTTATTTCGTGTTATATTTAAATAAATACAGATGAAAATGGTGATTAGTGTGAAAAATTGCGCATTTATTGGGTTAGATGATAAAATAGCCGAGGTATACGGCGAAGAAAAAATTGCATTTATGAAAAGCTGCGGTATGGATACCGAAACGGTTTTAACCAAAGAAATGCTTGAAACAAATCCCGATAAAGCCATAAAGACTGAGTATCTGTTTTCAACCTGGGGTATGCCTCGATTTAGCAAAACGGAAATAGAAAGATATTTTCCGTCGCTTAAAGCGGTTTTTTATGCCGCGGGAAGCGTTCAGGGCTTTGCGGCGGAATTTTTAAATTGCGGAAAAAAAGTGCTTTCCGCGTGGGCAGCAAATGCCGTGCCGGTTGCGGAGTATACTGTAGCCCAGATAATTCTTGCTAACAAAGGCTTTTTTAACAGCTCAGTTATTTACAAACAAACTAAAAACAAAGAGCTTGCGGCAAGAAACGCCTTAAAACATACCGGAAATTACAATGTAAATGTAGGAATTATAGGCGCGGGAATGATAGGCAAAATGGTTATAGAGCGCCTTAAGCCATATAATATAAACATTTTTGTTTTCGACCCATTTCTTTCCGATGCAAAAGCAAATGAGTTAGGTGTAAAAAAGGGCTCGCTATCTGAAATTTTTAAAAATTGTGATACAATTTCAAATCACCTTGCAAATAATCCGCAAACGGTTGGCATAATCGATTATTCTGTATTAAGCCTGATGAAGCCGAACGCAGTTTTTATAAATACCGGCAGAGGCGCGCAGGTGGTTGAGGATGACCTTATAAGAGCCTTAAAGGAGGAGAGCGGCAGAGCGGCGGTACTTGATGTAACCGACCCTGAACCGCCTTGTGCAGACTCCGAATTTTATAGCTTGCCTAATGTGGTTTTAACTCCGCATATAGCCGGCAGCTTCGGTAACGAGCTTGTGAGGATGGCAGAATATATGCTTGATGAATATTCAGCATTAAAAAACGGCAAGCCGAACAAATATGAGGTAACTCTTGAAATGTTAAAGACGATGGCGTGATATTATGGATAATTTAGGACTTGTTTCAATCTCTTTCAGAAATCTTTCTATAGAGGAAATTATAAATTTATGCCGTAAAAACGGCTTAAAAAATATAGAATGGGGTGGAGATGTTCACGTACCCCACGGTGATATTGAAACCGCAAAAGCAGTTTTTGAGGAGTGTGAGCAGGCGGGTATAAAAACCGCCGCCTACGGCTCATATTACCGCGTTTGTCCCAAAAAAACGGTAAATCCCAAGTGGTCAGCGGTTGTTGATACAGCCGCCGCTCTTCACGCAACTGTTATAAGGGTCTGGATTTGCGAGCAAGGAAGCGCCGAAACAGACGAAAAAGAATTTAACGCGGCGGTTGAAGAGCTTAAAGAAATGTGTGGTATTGCGGCAAAGAAAGGAATTATTGTTTGTGCAGAGTGCCATCCGTTTACCCTTACCGATGATTATGTTTATTCCGTAAGGCTTGCTAAGGCGGTAAATTTACCGAATTTTAAGCTTTATTGGCAGCCGAATCAGTTTAAAGACTTACAATACAATCTCTCATCCATAGATGCTATGAAAGAATATATAATAAATGTTCATACCTTTTATTGGGAAGAGAATAAAAAGCTTTCTTTGAGTGAGGGCAGAGAAATCTGGCAAATGTATTTAAAAAGGCTCGGCAACACTCCCAAATGTTTTTTGTTTGAGTTTATGCCGAATGATTCTCCCGAAGAATTACCCGAAGAAATTAAAATATTTAATTCTTTTAATTGACGAACACGGTTGGCAATATTATAATTTAACAGGGTAGGTGATACGGTTGGATTTTAATGTGGATTTTCTGGATTGCACAGGCTTTAAAAGTCCTAATATGCATTACCATAAATACAGTGAGCTTATCTTTGTTTTAAACGGAAGTCTTAATTTTCTTGTTGAGGACGAGGTTTATCATTCTGAGGGCAGCTGTCTGATATTTTTTAAGGAAAAGCAGTTTCATACAACCGATGTTGACCCGTCTGTCAGATATACACGCTATAACACCACCTTCAGATATAAACATTTGAATGATATTCTTGATTATGAGGCGGTGAGGGAGCTGTATGAGCAGGATTGCGCTGTTATACCTCTTTCTGAAAAAGAAAAGGAAGAGCTTCTTTCTATGATAAAACCGATATACCGTACTTTAGCTGACAGTGAAGATAATATTTACTCCAGTACATTTGCAAAGCATCTGCTATGCGCACTGCTTACAAAGGTTAATATGCTTGTTATGAGTAAGGCGGACAAAGTTGATTTTCATGTTGATACCTATATAAATAGGGTGCTTGAATATATACGCAAAAATCTTTCCGAAAAACTTCTAGTAGAGGAAATAGCCGATTTATTCTATATTAGCCGTTCAAAGCTTATGTCGGATTTCAAAAAGGCTACGGGAATAACCATAGGAGATTATATTCTCTGCAACAGAATAAAGCTTTCAAAGGAGCTTTTGATGTCGGGGAAAACCGTCAGCGAAACTGCGGTTTTAAGCGGCTTTGTAAATACGAGCCATTTTATAAGAACATTTAAAAAGGAAACAGGCAAAACACCGCTGCAATATTGCAGAAGTAAAATATAAAGGGTTTGTCGGACTTTTGTCTGACAAACCCTTATTCTTTTAATTCAGCTCTTTTATAGTTAAAGTAAACCGACCTTTATTTGTGAATTTTGTAATTTTAACGCGGTATATACATTCCTGTCTCCAGATGCTTCTGGTGCTTGTATCTTCAAGGGGTCTTTCCTCAACCGACGCTGAATAATCTTGGTTGAAAAGACATATTATTTTATCTTCGCCGTCTGCAAAGATAAGCTTACCCTTTTCAATTTTGGGAGCGGTAAGGCTAATAAGATTAAAGGTGTATTCGCCGGTGCTTTCAAATTCAAAATCGTCGGTAACGGTTACAACATCATCTTTCATTCCGGTTGTACGGACGCAGGAAACAATGCCGTTATTATCGGGATAAACATTCTTTAGCTCCATACTCATTTTGCCCTTTTTAAGGTCACACTCAACATCTGTCGTACGGTACTTACCGTTAAAATCACCCTGAAAACCGAATTCCTGCGCATATCCGTTTAGAATTGGAGTGTTATGAAATTTTGATGTGGCAGTCCAAACCTCGGATTTATCGTCCGAAAAGGTTTTTCCGGTATATGTCATTGAGCCGGGGTCGATAAACAAAGGATTGCCCTTATAACGAAGTATAAATTCTCCCGAATCGTTATGACCGTGAGGCTCGTGGTTGTTTGCCGCTTTTGAGAATAGTGTGAATTTTTTACCGCGCAATACCATCTGCTGAAGATTTTCCATATATGAATCTCCGAGGATATCGGTATCAATATCGGATTTTTCAGGTATAATGGCAAGGTCACGGAAGAATCGAGCCGAATGAAAGCAAATGGAGCTGTGAAAAAACTGCGGTTTTTCCGTGCTGTTTTGCATTATAAGATTGCTTAAGGCTAAAACTCTGCGATTTTCGGTGGTGAGAGCAATTCTGTGAAGATAAGCATTTGGTTTGCTGCTTCTCACAGAAGCAGGGGAATCATTTACGCTGAAGTATCCTCCGTTTCCGGCATACATATTAACCGCGTATTCAAGTAATTTTTGAAGATACGGGTCTTTAAGCATATTACATTCTCCGGCTGTAAGGTCAAAAATATGCTGGAAAATATCGAAAATAACCGTGTTTGAAGCAAAGAAGTAGCCCATACCCTCAATGCAGGAGCCGTCCTCAAAAGTGAATTTAAAGAAATTATTGAGATAAAGGCAGGCTCTTTGGAGAATTTTTTTGCGCAGGTCAGTATCTGTAACAGCAAGGCTTGCTACAGTTAAAATATTGCTTGTTATCCATGGGTTCCAATTGTTTACATAGGTGCCCGCAAGCCCTTTCCAGTGATACATAGGGGAATAATCGGATATATAGGGCTTTATAGCTCTGCGGTTTAATTCGCGAAGAATTTTTCTGTTAAAGCTATCGGGAATTATTCTTTCAAAATCTTCGTTAAGATAATGGTAAACAACTGCTACGGTACCTGCTGTTGCGGCGGAGAAGATATCGAGATTTTCTATATCGTCAAATTCATAAGGGATATGTATGCCGCTCGGTGAGGTATTGTGAGCCGGAACTATCCAGCTTTCCTCTTCAAGGATTGCCCACATACAGTCCATTATTTTAGAAATATATTTTCCTTTTTTTTCGTCTGCCAGCTCACCTGCAGTTAAGGCAAGCATCATATTGCGGCGCTTAAAATATATTTTCTCATATTCTGAGCGGTTTCCGGTACTGCTGTATAAAAGATACTTTGATATAGGCAGAAGCGGTATTTCCTCGCTTAGTGCCTCATCAGCCGCTTTTATACATTGCGCTTTGTTTTCGGGATGTATTTCTACACCGAAAAAGCTTTCTTTTAATTTTTCACATTCGTCGTAAGGCTTTACAAGGCTTGATATATAATTTCCGTCCAACTGAAACATAGCTGAGACCTCCTCGAATTTATGCGTTTATTATACACATATTTATCCGTTTTGTAATCAGCATAAAGGGTAAAAGTTTGCATATAGTATCTAAGTTTTTTTGCGTTTGGGCATAAGAATTGTAATACGGGTTTCTTCTTCATTGCTTGTAATATCTTTAATACCGTAATCCTCGCCGAAAAGCAGTTTTATTCTTATATGAATGTTCTTAAGTCCGATATGCTTTCGGGGAATTTCATCAGTGTCCTCCAAAGAGCTAAGGAGCTGCTTGGTTTTTTCGGAAGCGATGGGGTATCCGTTATTTGAAATTTCAATTTTAATGTCATCCGAAAGGTCGGTCACCTTTATTTTTATCCATTGGTCGGTTCGCCTTTGATTAAAGGCGTGAGAGAAAACGTTTTCAAGAACAGGCTGAAATGTAAATTTAACCATAAGTAAGTCATAAAGGGCAGGGTCGGTCTCCCATATCACCTGAAAAGGATTTTTATATCTGTAAAGCATAAGCGAAAGATACATTTTTGAAAGCTCAATTTCTTTACCTAAGGTGCTGAAAACATCCTCCTGACGTATCGTTTCGGTAATAATGGAGCTTAAGAGAACAATACTGTTTTCAATTCCGTTATCAAGACCCAATTTATCTATAGACATCTGCTTAACATTTTCAAGAGTATTCATAACAAAGTGAGGACTTATCTGATTTTGAAGCACTAAGGATTGTGACTGCTTCAATTCACTTATTTTACTTTCTAAAGTAGCCTGTAATTCCTTATTGCTTTTTATGGAATTTTCAATACTTGTGTTTATAAATTCAACGTTATCCTCATATTCGGACATATTGTAGGGAAGATGATATTTAAAGGTTTCAACGATTTTTCTTATAGGAGCATAGGTTTTATTAATAAAATAAACGGCAACCGTAAGGGCAAATATAAGGAAAATAATTCCTATTAAGATACATTCGAGAATAACGGTTGAATACTGTGAAGCGTATCTGCTTTCGGGAACGACAGCGATTATGTAAAGTTCACTTTCCTTATTCTTTTGAGCAGAAACATAATATCCGTTATTTTTCGAATAGACCTCCGTAAAGCTTTCGCTTAAGGGCTTTTTATCTATGGAATATAATTCAAAAATATTTTCCCCGATTTTTTCCCTATCCTGAGAAAGGATAACTGTACCCTCGGTATTTACCATAAAGCAATCCTCTTCGAGAACGACCGATGAAAGCGATGAAATGTCTATACAAATTTCAATTTCACAGTTTTTCTGTGAGGAAAAGTTATAAAACATAAGCTTGGGAGTTAGTACGTTTTTTGTAATGTATAGCTGAGAGCCTACATACTCTCCTATATATTCAGGCTCAGATTTATTTTCCGAGTATGAAACCGAAACCTCAAAATCGTTGTTTTTAAGAGAAATAGAGGTAATATGCGGGTTTGATGAGCCCAGAGAATTTATATTATCCGAATAAACCTTTTTCTGCCAGAGCTTTCCGTTGGTGTCAAGCTGGTCCATAGGGGTATACTGCATATCGTTAAGGTAAAATATATGCTGTGTTATTTGCTCAAAATAATCGTTGGTGCGCAGTAATGCCTTAGCGGTTTTACCGGATTCAAAGGTTTTTATGCTGTTATTTATCTGTATGCGCCATAAAAAGAAAAGAACAGCCGTTAATATGCAAACAGCAGCAAAAAGAGAGACCGAAGTAAACATAAGAATTTTGCGGAAGTGTTTTTCTGAGGATTTCCCGAATCGGTTTTTCTTCATATTGTTCTGTCCTTTTTAATTTTTATTTCTGTATTCCGAGGGAGACATTCCCGTATGATTATTAAAGATTTTTCTGAAATATGTGGGATAATTATATCCAACCCTGTGGCATATTTCGGCAACCGACAAATCAGTGTTTCTAAGCAACTGCTTTGCCCTTTCCATTCGAACATTGAGCAGGTAACCTGAGAAATTTACCGACAATTCCTTTTTAAAAAGCTTGCCTAAGTGACTTTCAGAAATGCTAAGTGCTTCGGCAACAGTTTGCAGAGATAAATTACAATCCGAATAATTTTGCTTTATAAAGCCGGCAGCCTTGGTTATGATGAGGCTGTCGCTTGTTTTATTTTCAAGGCTGTAGGGTATATCCGAAAGCTGCTTTTTAAGCTCAGTTATATCCTCTGTGTCAGATAACTGCTCCTTTATATCCAGAACGAGCTTTTTGCTTTGCAAAAAACGGGGTAAAAATATAAGCAGCTCCCTTATATCCTCAAGACAAAGTCCTCCTGAAACGGTCTTCAAATAAGCGTGTGCAAGGTTGAGCTTGTCCTGAGAGATGTAAAAATAAACCTTTTCGGATATATTATTAAAGCATTTTTGCTTTTTAAAGATTTCAAAATTCTGAAATTCTGTTATGCAAAGTGTAAGCTGTATTCCTGTGTGGAGAAGAACCGCTTTGATAAAATCATCGCCGATATTCTGCGGCATAGGCATTGTGCTTAAAGCAACAAATATTATTTTCTGCTTAAATGCTTTGATATAAAGCACTGAAAGCCCGTCGGAATCGTATTCGCCTAAATCAATTGACATTCTCTCGGTGTTTTCATTTATAAGAGCATCGTCACCGGCGGTATATTCAAGCTCGTAGCATTTATAACTGCTTAGCTCTCTGCCCTTAACAGTTTCAAAAAAGTTTTCGGTGTATTTGCCGTCAGGTGTATCCGAATTATAAACATCTAAAAAGGAGCTTCGCAGTATTTCCCAATTTTTCAACAGCTTCTTGGAGGCTTCTATATCGCTGTTAACGCTTTTCCTTATTTTCTCACATATAGCGGTTACTGCGTCTATTAATGCAGAGGATTTAAAAGGCTTGTTTATTAAATAATCAACATGATGGTTAACTGCCGTTTTGGCATATTCAAAATCTCTGTATGCGGTTATCAGAATGATAGCGGGCTGCGAAGAGCGCTGTTTTAAATATTCGCTGCTGTCCGTCCAGGGTCTGCCGGGCATACTTATATCGGTTATTATAATGTCAACAGAGTGGGAGGAAACATAATCGTAAAGCTCTGTGCCGTCATAAAAAACACCGGCAATTCTTATATCATCAAAGGATTGATGTAAAATTTTTTCTATACCGTCGCAGATAGAGTAATCGTCATCAGCTATTACTACGGAAAACAGACAAATCGCACCCTTTCTTAATATTTATAGTATATGTACATTATGTACGCATACCACAATTCAAGTCAAGAATTTTTTCACAAAATTGCCGAAAATTATGCTATCAAATGGATTTTTATTCGTTTTCAAAACAAAATCGGTGCTTTATAATTAAAATGTAAAAAATTCAATTGATGAAAGCGGTGTTTAAATGATACAAAGATTCAAAAAGTGTATAGCACTGATTATCGCCCTTGCGGCGGCACTGGCTGCTTTGTCGGCGGCAGTGGTTGCATCATCCGCTGTCAGCTACAGCGGAAAGGGAACTAAGTCTGACCCGTATTTAGTTCAGACCTTTGAACAGCTTCAGGGGATGAAGGATAAGCTTTCAGCGCATTATAAGCTCGATAATACTATCGACTGCTCCGGCAAAGCCTTTACTCCTATAGGCTATCTTGCCGAGCCGTTTACAGGCTCCTTTACCTGCGATACCGACGCTGACGGTACACCTAAATACGCGATTAAAAATCTAAGCGTATCTATTGAGGGCGAGACAGGCTATACAGATTACGTTGCAAATAAATCTAAATGGGAGGCGGCTCTTTTCGGCTGCACCAGCGGAGCTAAGATAAGCAATATAGCTGTACTCAATGTCTCAGTAAGCAATACGGTTATAGGCAATAACCAGATGAATGCTGACTGGTCAAAAAATCCCGGTCAGGATGAAATGGCAAGTGCGGCATTGATAGGTATTGCAAAGAAAACCGAGGTTGAACATTGTATGTCCTCCGGTAATATTGATTCTAAATCAAACCATTGCGGCGGACTTATCGGTCTTACTTATAATTCCACCGTTAAATACTGTTATTCAACAGTTACAGTTTCCTCTACAGGCCTTTGGTGCCATGGAGGACTCATCGGCACCGCTACTGAAATACGGTGATTATGTTCATATGGATAATTGCTATGTTGCAGATAACTGGCAGCACGGTAACATCAATAATTCTATTATCGAATACACCGAGTTTGCAAAAACCACCGTAGGCTATCAGGCCGATAATGTTTATTATCACGGCAATACCATCTATGAGCGAACCGTAAATAATCGGGAGCTGTTTGTGGCAGACGGTTCTCCTGCTTCCAATTCGGGCTCTCCCAGCGCTATAATAACCGTTGCTACTCAAGAAGAGTGCGAAAGTTACGGATGGAAATACGGGTATGTTTACAGAGTTATAAGCGGTTGGGGTACACCCTATAAGAAGCTACAGCTTTATGTCCGTAACGGTCAGGGAGAAGGACAAACGCGAATTACTGACGGCTATGAATTTAAAACTAAAACTGTGGACGGAAAAACCGTAAGAACAGCCTATGTTCATATAACAGAGCCGTTTACTGTTCAGCCTAATTCAAATTCGAGAATTGTGGCAAGAGATGCAAGAGAAAATATGTATTTCAATTATATGTATTATGAAAACGGACTTGCAACAGGATATTTCGGCGGCTTTGCAGACACGGTTTACGATATGTGCCATTGGAATACCGTAACCGATATTTATTTCGATTCGTATAACAACGATTTGAACTGGTATCTATCTATGATAAACGGCACATTTGAAAATGCCTACAACTTCCACGATATCGGAAGCAGTGAATGGAAAACCGATTACGGCTCTATCATATTCACATCTCAAAACGGCAGTGCCGCGGCTCCTACCTCGGTTATCCGATTCTACGGCAACGACCTTGACGGCTATTATATTAAGATTAACTCCGCTTATGCTGAGGGAATACACGATGTTGTAATTCAGAAAAACAATTGGGACAACAGCTTTGTAGTTATGAAAACTCAGGGTCAAACAAACGGCGGAGACGGAATATTCCTGTATAAGAATATACTTAACGATAATGAAAAATATATTGATAACAAATATACAGGAAGCAATACGCTCGGAAGCAAGAGGGTTATATGCTATGTTACGGGTGATACCGACGGCTTCGAGGTCGGAGATGTTAACGGAGACGGCTCTATAACTATCAAGGACTCTACCCTGATCAAATATTATATTTCAGGAGAGCTTACCTTGCAGACAGAGCAGATAAACCGCTGTGATTTCTATACCGACGGCGTGATAAACACAGCCGACGCTATAGCAATAAGGCATTACTGCTTAACAGGAGAAAGGCTTTCTGCCGAAACTGATGAGGACGATGGCTACTACGATGAAATTCTATAGCCTGTAACCATCATAAAAAGTAAGTGGCTTACTCACAAATAAAGTGAGTAAGCCATTTTTTTAATCTTTGCAGTATTTTTTAACGATTTTTTTCATTTGCTGCCAGCGCTGCTCCATTTCGCTTACAAGCTTTAGCTGGGTACGGCAGCGAACAAGGTTATGCTCCTTGTAGGCTGTTCTGAAATAAATATCTCCCTCGAGATAGTCGGCTAAAAATCTCATTCCGCATTCAATGGTCATCATTTTAGCGCCCTCAGGCATAAGCATTATTTCACTGTCTATAAGCTGACCCTCACAGCCGTCCAGAAAGCCCTTCGCAAAGATTTCAAAAAGCTGCATATCGAGCTTAACCTTTGAAATATCATTTTCGTCCTCGGCGGCGGTATTTGCACCAAAACGAATGGCATCTCCGAAGTCGGTAACCGAGAAGCCGGGCATTATAGTGTCAAGGTCAATTACGCAAAGCGCCTTGCGAGTATCCTTATCAAGCATAGAATTGTTTATTTTTGTATCGTTATGGCTTACTCTGAGCGGTAGCTTGCCCTCTTTACAGCTGTCAATCAGAATACTGTAAAAATCGCTTCTTTCCTTTATGAAATTGATTTCATCCTGAACGTCCTTCGCTCTGTCGCACTTATCCTCTTCGACTGCCTTTAAAAAGTCCTGATATCTTTTTGGGGTGTTATGGAAGTCGGCTATTGTTTCATAAAGGCTGTCTGCCGGAAAGGTGCTTAAATCGCGCTGAAATCTTCCGAACGCAACGGCACACTGGTAGAAATCCTCAAGGCTTTCAGGCTGATCAAGGCATACAGAGTTATTGATAAACTCATACATTCGCCAATAGTTGCCTTTTCTGTCCTTATAATATGTATTACCGTTATAGGTTTTTATAAGTCTTAAAACGCTGCGCCTGTCAGGATTTTTGGCTATGAGAAAATCGGTTACCTTTTCTATATTATGCATTACGTGCTCGGGAGTTTTAAAAACAAGAGTGTTGATAGACTGTATGATATATTTAATTTCGTTTCCGTCCTTCAAATCGCAAACAACATAAAAGGTATCATTTATATGACCGTTTCCGTAAGGAATACAGCCGCGGGGAGTGCCCTCAACCTGAAAATTATTTATTGCGTTGTTGACAAGCTCAAGACATTTTTTCATAATGTTACCTCTTCTGTTAAATTTCAATTATAATGATAGTATTTTATATTGACAGTTTCTATAAAAAAAAGTATAATTATTAGTAAAATAGAGTAAAGGAGTGTTTTTTTGCCCGATTATAATGATATAAATTCGATTCTTAGGGATTTTTATAAAATTTCAGGGTTCAGGGTTTCGGTTCACGATACCGAGTATAATGAGGTTTACTCCTATCCTGAAAAAAATTCTTCCTTTTGCCGAAAAATTCAGTCAAGCAGTTTTTCAAAGGCTAATTGTATAAAGTGCGATAAGGCGGCGTTTCAGGTTATAAAAGAAAAAGGTGAAGCGTATGTTTACCGCTGTCATTGCGGGCTTTATGAAGCCGCCGCACCTATTTTTCATCACGGTGTTTTAACCGGTTACATAATGATGGGTCAGGTACGGGATGAGGGCGAGGAATCTTTAAAGCAGATAGAAAAATGTACCGCCTATGCCTTTGCGGATACAGAAGAGCAAAAGCAATATGTTAAGGATATAAGTGCTGTTCCTCTTGATAAAATAGAAAGCTATGTAAATATAATGAGGGTTATTGCACATTATTTTACAAAGTATAACCGAATTGAATCCCAAGCCAGCGACCTTGCTGAGCATATAAGAAAATACATAAACATTTCCTACCGCAAAAAGATGACCTTAGAGGGAATTGCGGAAAAATTCGGTTGCTGTAAGTCAACTGCTATGAACTGTTTTAAGAAAAAATACGGAATGACCATTATTTCATATCTTAATTATGTCCGCCTTGAAAACGCGGAACAGTTAATAAGAGATACCGACCTTTCCTTTAAAGAAATCGCCTATGAATGCGGATTTTATGACCAGAATTATTTTTCAAAGGTTTTTTCTGAAAAATTCGGATGTTCTCCCTCGGTTTTTCGTTCTCTGCCGGTTAATAATGAAACAAAGAGCTGAAAGTTTTATTTCAGCTCTTTTATCATTTGCTTAGCGTCTTTTCTGCCCTTTATAATAGCTTTTAGTTTGGCTAATTTATCATTTTCAAATCCGAGCTTTAATACAAGCCACTGTATATAAACACGCCTCTCGGTAAAGAGGTCAATAGAGTCTTTGTGCTTATACATATAATATTTAATGTTTCGCGCGTAATAATAGGTGCGTAAAGGAGAATGATTATATGTGTAAAAGGGTTTTTTCAGCTTCTGAATATGAAAAAATCTGCCTATGGGCATAAAGAAACGGACTTCTTTTGCGTGGCCCAGCCTGTGTGATACAACCGCCTCATTATCCCTTATGATACAGTAGCCGTGCTCAATAAGGGTGGTGCAGTAGTCAAAGTCTACACAGTCAATAAACATTTTTTCATCATACCCTCCAACCTCTTTCCAGGCTGAAAGGAGGGTAAGAGAAGCAGAGGTATAGCACCGTTTAACCGACTCATACGGAATTTTTATAGAAGATTTTATAATATCCGGCTCGTATTCATCGTCAATAAACGGGGTTAAAATTGCCACTTTGTCAAGCTCGGTGTATCTCTCATATTTCTTTATAAGCTCAGATTCGATAACAGTATCCTGATCAAGGGTTAAAAGCCAGTCAAACCCGTCATTAAAAGCCGCCTCACTCATTTGATTTAAAGCCTTTGCAATACCGAGATTTTCGCCGTTTTCCAAAAGACTTAAATTCTCGTAATTTTCTGCAAGCTTTTTTATGTGGGCAATGTTATCCGAGCCGTTATCAACAAGATATATGAATTTAACCTGTGCCGCCGCGCTTTCAATATTACTTTTCAGTCTTTCAATTTCGGGATTGTAAAGTGTTATTCCCGCCGCCGCGTTTAACATTTAATTCCCCCTTATGTTTATTATATCTCCAGCTCTTTCTTTTATAGAATAGAGCAGTCTGTATTCCTTATAAAAATTAAGCTTTAAAGCTTTAAAAATATTTTTTTCCTTTAAGGCATTAAGCCTTTGCTCGCAAACCGTTAAGTATGAGTGATAATCTGAGTTTGTTTTATATAAAATTTTTGAAGCAAAAAGCTTTTCCTCGGCTATTTCGGTTCTCGTCTGCGGTTTGGCGGTAAGACCGAGGGTGTTTGAAGAATGTATTCTGTAGTCTACAAGCGGAAGATTTAAAAAGTAAAGTCCGCCTAAAGCCGCCGCTATAAGATTTATTTCAAAATCGTGGGGTAAAATACAATCTGTACTGTTAATATATATATCCGCTGTTTTTCGGCTTAATGCCGAGGTACAGCCGGGAGATATGTTACAATGCATAACCGTTTTGGCAGGTATGCTTGTAAGCTCGGCTTTTAACGGTAGATTTATCAGCCCGAAATTGTTTTCATAGTTTTCGTCTTTTATAATTCCGTTCTCATCAATAACTCTAAAACTGCTTGAAACCGCCTCGGCTTTTTTATTCTCAAAAACTTTTAACATAAGCTCTATCTTGTCAGAACGCCAGATATCGTCCTGATCGCATAGGAATATTATATCTCCTGTTGTTAAGGAAATTGCTTTTTTAAAGTTAGCAATAAAGCCTAAATTTTCCTTATTTTGCTCTATACGCCAATTTTTAATGCCATTTTGGGATATAAAAGCTTTGATTAAATCAGTGGTGGAGTCCGAAGAGCCGTCGTCAATAATGACAACCTCGTGCGGTTTTACAGATTGGTTAAATATGGATAAAAGCTGCTGTTTTATATATTTTTCGCCGTTATAGGTCGTAATAGCAACGGATATTTTTTTCAAGACATTCACCGCCTTTTTAGTTATTATACATTATTTCTTTTATAATAGCAAGCGAAAAGCAGCCGTGAAAAATCACGACTGCTTTTCGCTTTTAAGGGGTTTGAGGAGAGAGTTTCTCTTAGAGTGAGTTGAATAATCCGAACCAGTTTTAAAAAGAACCAAAATATGACACTTTGAGGCTGATTCGGGTTATTCAACTCACTCTTCGGGAAACATACCAAGAAAGGTGCGGCTCCCTTCTCGGTACGCTTATATCATATACCATAATTTTTTCTTTTCTATGAACGAAATTTAAAATTTTTTTACCGTATATAGTGTCCAAATATGTCAATAATATTTTTGTGAGAAAAAGAAAGGAAGCTTTACTTATGAAATATTATGAATCCCGTTTTACTAAATTTATCGGAAGCACCGGATTTTATGCCGTTATAGCCTGTTGTATCATTGCCATAGGAGCCGCATCGTGGTTTGCCGTATCCCGATACAATAAAGCGAAGGAACCCGAAAATGTAACCTCTAAACAAAGGGTAATTTCTTCAGAGAACAGCGCATATACTGAAAGTACCGAGAGTGTTCCTGAGATAATTATGCAACCGGTGGAGAGCGCTAACAACACAGTAACTGATGAACCTTATGTTTCTTCTCAGGAAACTGCGCCCACAGCCCCCGCCGCTGAAAGCTTTGCAATGCCTGTAGAGGGAGAAATAAGCAAGGATTTCAGTCTTTCTCAGCTACAGTATTCCTCGACCTATTCGGATATGCGGCTTCATAAGGGAATAGATATTTCCTGTGAAAAGGGAACGGATGTTAAGTCCTGCGGAGAGGGAACGGTTAAATCTGTAGAAGAAAGCGCTTCTCTTGGAAATGTGGTGGTAATAGACCACGGAAACGGTGTAGAAATAAAATACTGCGGACTAGGTGACGTTGCAGTACAGTCGTCACAAACGGTAAAAACCGGTACGGTATTAGGTGTTGTTTCGGAAATTCCGTGTGAGTGTGCGGACCAGAGCCATCTTCATATTGAAGTCTACAAGGACGGCGCCGCTATTGCTCCTTCCGATATAATTAAGTAAATAGATTAATAATCCTGCCCTCGGAAAATTTCGATTAGGGGCGAAAAAAAGAATTCCGGTAAATTTTTGATGCCGGAGTTCTTTTTTTAGTAAAATAGAGTAAAAATGCTGAAATATATTACTATTTGGTTTGAAAAGCAGTGAGGGATGTGGTAAAATTAAGAAAAAAGCTTTGGAGATGTTTTAATGCAAAAGGATATTACTCTTGTTGTTATGGCTGCAGGAATGGGCAGTCGCTTTGGCGGACTTAAGCAAATTGAGCCTATCGGCAAAAACGGAGAGGTAATACTCGATTTTTCGGTTTATGATGCCGTAGCCGCAGGCTTTAACAAAATTGTGTTTGTTATAAAACACGAAATTGAAAAGGACTTTAAGGAAATTATTGAAAAGAGAATCGCCAAAAAAGTAAAGGTTGAGTATGCTTTTCAGGAGGTCAACGATTTGCCGAAAGGCTATACCTGTCCCGCAGACCGTACAAAGCCTTGGGGTACGGCGCATGCTATTCTCTGCTGCAAGGATATTGTAAAAGAGCCGTTTGCGGTTATCAATGCGGACGATTACTACGGCAAATCTGCCTTTAAGCAGATTGCTGATTTCTTAAGAAATGAAACGGGAGACTACTGTATGGTTGGCTTCCGCCTGCAAAATACACTTACTGAAAACGGACATGTTTCAAGAGGCGTTTGTGAGATAGAAAACGGTGCTTTAAGGTCGGTTACAGAAAGAACAAAGATAATTGACTGCAAATATACCGAGGATGACGGCAAAAGCTGGACAGCACTTGACCCTGACACGGTTGTTTCAATGAATCTTTGGGGCTTTACTCCCGATATGTTTGGGTATATAGAGGAGGGCTTCAAGAGCTTTCTTGATGAAAAGCTGAATGTTCCCAAATCCGAATACTATTTGCCCAGTGTAGTATCATCACTTATTGAAAGAAACGAAAAGCAGGTTAAGGTTCTTATCGCCGAGGATAAATGGTATGGTGTTACATATAAGGAAGATAAGCAAATGGTTGTTGATGCAATCGGTAAAATGGTTGATAACGGACTTTATGAGGGAGTATAAAAAATGAAGTTTTTAGCGGTTGAGAATTATGAAAAAATGAGCAGAGATGCGGCAAATGTAATCTCCGCTCAGGTAATAATGAAGCCTAACAGTGTTTTGGGACTGGCTACCGGCTCTTCTCCTTTAGGTACCTACAAGCAGCTTATCAAGTGGTATGAAAAGGGTGATGTTGATTTCAGCAAGGTTACCTCTGTAAATCTTGATGAATATGTAGGTCTTGACGGCTCAAACGAACAGAGCTACCGCTATTTTATGGATAACAACTTCTTTAATCACATTAATATAAAGAAAGAAAACACCTTTGTTCCCAACGGCTGTGCAGACGATTTAGCCGCTGAGGGTGAGAATTATGATAAGCGAATAAAAGAATTAGGCGGAATTGATTTACAGCTTTTGGGAATAGGGCTTGACGGTCATATCGGCTTTAACGAGCCTGACAGATATTTCGTTAAAAGCACCCATGTTGTTGATTTGCACGAATCCACAATAAAAGCAAATTCAAGATTTTTTGCCAATGAGGACGAGGTCCCCAAACAAGCCATAACAATGGGAATGGTATCTATAATGCAGGCAAAGAAAATTTTGCTTATCGCAAACGGCGAGGCAAAAATGGAAATTCTTGAAAAAGCGTTTTATGGGCCTATAACTCCTGAAATTCCTGCCTCAATTTTACAGCTTCATCCCGATATTACGGTTATTTACAGTAAGAAATAATGTTAAGATAAATAACAGTCCGCATTTGATTTATTCAAATGCGGACTGTTGTTTATAATTTAAGGGTGGCTGAATTGCCTGTATATTCGATTCTGTCACCTGAGGAGAAAAGCTTGTCAATATAATTAAAATATTCTTGTTTGTTTGCAAATAAGGGCTTAAATTCATCAATAATTTGCTTCGCTGTCTCGGCATTGTCTCTTAACAGTAAAACAAGCATTGCAAGCTGCCATTTAGCCGAGATAACACAGGCTTTTTCAGGATTGGTTATGCTATAGTCGGCACCGTGACTGTTGCCCGAGGCCCCAGGCACATAAGGATGAACAACAGGCATAAGTGTAGATAAATCTCCCATATCTGTACTGCCTGAGCTTATCGTTTCGCTGTAAATAATCGGTATTTCGGGGAAAAATGACGCCGCATCTTTTGCCAAAGCCATCATTCCATCACTGTTTTTAAGCGGTGCGTATCCCGGAGCGTCATTTATTTCTATGTTGGCTCCAAGAGAGAGAGCGGCACCGCAAAGCGCACGGTTTACACGCTCGTTAGCATCCTTCATTGCTTCAAAATTACTTCCTCGAACAAAGCTTTCTATTGCAACACGGTCCGGAATTGCATTAACCGCTCCTCCGCCTTGCGTTATAATAGGATGAACTCGTATTATATCCTGTTCCTTAAAGGTCTCGCGAATGGAGTTTATCGCGTTAAGTCCGAGCGTTGCGGCATACAGCGCATTACAGCCGTTCCACGGGCTTCCGCCTGCGTGAGAGGAAATCCCTTTGTAAATTACACGTTTTGCAATACAGCCCACATTGCCCGATATAACTGTGAAGCTTTCACTTTGTGTTGTGTGAACCATAAAGGCTATGTCAACACCGTCAAAATAACCTCGATGTAAAAATTCGCTTTTTCCACCCAAATAACTGATTTTGCCCTCGTTTTTTAAAGCTGTGCGGTACTCTATTTCAATTAGCTCCTCGGCAGGAACGGCACACAAGCGTATTCTGCCGCAAAGCTCATCAGTAATACCCGTCTCCTTTAATGCGGCGGCAATGCCTAAAAGCGCCGCACACTGAGCGCTGTGTCCGCAGCTGTGCGCCGCGCCTGTTTCGGGGTCAGCCTCCGGATGCTCAGGGCATAAAAGCGCATCGAGCTCTCCCAAAACTAATATTTCGGGTCCCTTGCGGCCTGTGTCAAATACGGTGTAAAATCCGGGAATGTTATCGGCTCTTACAATATCATAACCGAGCTTTATAAAGGCATCTTCAAGATATTTTGAGGTACTTTTTTCTTTAAATCCCGTTTCGGGATGCGCCCATAAAAATTTATGTGCGTTTAAAATTAAATCCTTGTGCTTTTCTACCGCGGCATTATACTTTTCCATAATTCCTCCAAAGCTCTTTTTTATAATTATACCTCGCAAATTGTAAAATAGTAAATTGGAATTAGAATTTTATTATTTCCCTTTTTTAAGCCCAAGCGAGCGGATAATATCCGTCCCTACAACACATTAATAAAGCCTTTTAACCCCAACTAATGGTTTTATTGAGTTGATTATAGCACATATATTTTAAAATTTCTATACATCTAAGCAAGAAAAAGCCCAGTCTATACTGGACTTTTTCGACAGACTGAAATACTTAGCCTCCGCTAAGTGTTTTTTAGATAATAGATAATATCGAATAGATGAAGTGGCGGTGAGCCGAAAAATATCTATTATCTCTTATCTTAGTCGAGGTTTACCTCGCCGCTTCTGGCACCCCCGAACCGGATTTGACACAATTATATTATTAGTATGCAGTTATTCTTCGTGCCCTATTAAAAAATAAAAATGTATTGCTATTGTACGCACAATCGTGTATAATAATATTACAAAGAAAATTTTGAAAGGATTTTTTATATGGCAACAAAATCTGCAAATCTTTATGCACGAATAGAGCCTGACCTAAAAGAACAGGCAGAGGGTATATTAAGTTCACTTGGTATTCCCGCGTCAAACGCAATAACAATGTTTTATAAACAGATAGTTTTACAAAGAGGTTTACCCTTTGATGTTAAACTACCCGCAAAGCAACCTGTTGATGTTTCAACTCTCACAGAGCAGGAGTTAAATGCAGAATTA
>JAFUPX010000037.1 GCA_017472575.1 Clostridia bacterium
AAGAGTTGTCAGCATAAATCCTGCGGAATACGCTATAGAATATTTTCCGAGAGCTGCGGTGCTTTCATATTCTTTTATCATAAGCTTGTCTATCTGTGCTATAAGCGCAGTTGAGAGCGCGTTCGGCAAAAGCGGCAGCGAAAGCCTTAAAAGGTATTCCCAAATCTTTTTATTGTAAAGCTTGTTAGGTCTAAGATATTTGCGTATAAGCGGTAAAATAAGAACTAGGCTTGCGAAAAATGAGGAATAAATTCTTGCCTCGGCTTTAATAGGAGTAAAGTAAATCAGTATTATGGCAACACCGACGGATAGAACAGCATACAATAAATTTATAAGGCAAATTTTGACGTATGAGTATTTATAACGGCAGTGAGCGAAAACTATCATTTCGGCAGAGTTCAGAAAAACCTCAAAAATCAGCATGGAGTTTATATGTGGGGGCAGTCCGGTTATCCACTCGCCAAAGACTAATGCCAAAGCGGAAAGTGCTACAACCGAGATAAGAAGAATTCCTATAGCACTTGATATCAAATCCTCCGGATTATCGCGAAAGCGTCCGAGTGCTCTGTATATTGCACCACCCGAAATTCCAAGTGCCATAATGACGCTTATAATTCCCATCCAGCTGATATAAAGAGAATATACACCGTATTCCGCCGGTAAAAGAAGTCTTGTGAAAAGCGGTGTTGCAAGGAGCGATATGAGTTTTGTAAAAACGTTAGTGGTTATATAAAAAATCCCTGCTTTCGCAGGCTTTGCTATAGTCAGGTTTTCAAGCTTTGCTTTAATTGTTATCACCTCTTATAAAGTATTCCAAAAAAACGCTTGTAAAAACCTAAACTTCATTCTTTTTTTGTAAATTTTCTTAATTTGCAAGACGAACTTATAAAAATTGCAAAAAAATGAAAAAACTTGCCTTTAAGTATTGATTTTGAAGCTATTATGTGGTAAAATAATTCACATAAATCTATTTTTTAAATTAAGAAGGTGATTCCAGTGTTCAAATTAGATTATTTAAAGGATTTAATGGCAAGAGTTGAGGCGCGCAATCCCGGCGAGCCTGAATTCCATCAGACTGTAAGAGAGGTTCTTGAATCTCTAGAGCCTGTTATTGAAAAGCGCCCCGATTATATAAAGAGCGGTGTGCTTGAAAGAATAGTCGAGCCCGAAAGAATTATCAAGTTCCGCGTTCCGTGGATGGATGATAACGGAAATGTAGTAGTAAATCGCGGCTTCCGCGTTCAGTTCAATAGTTCGATAGGCCCTTACAAAGGCGGACTTCGCTTCCACCCAAGTGTAAACGAGAGCATTATTAAATTCCTTGGCTTCGAGCAGACCTTTAAGAATTCCCTAACAGGTCTTCCTATGGGCGGAGGCAAGGGTGACTCTGACTTTGACCCTAAAGGAAAATCTGATGCCGAGGTTATGCGATTCTGCCAGAGCTTTATGACAGAGCTCGTTAAGTACATAGGTCCTGATACGGACGTTCCCGCAGGTGATATCGGTGTCGGTGCTCGTGAAATAGGCTATCTTTACGGACAGTATAAGAGAATTGCAAATGAATTCACTGCAGTTCTCACAGGTAAGGGCCGTT
The DNA here is from genome assembly GCA_017472575.1 of Clostridia bacterium. Taxonomy (GTDB): domain Bacteria; phylum Bacillota; class Clostridia; order Oscillospirales; family Acutalibacteraceae; genus UBA737. Next base: position 1,595 of record JAFUPX010000037.1, read on the forward strand.
CTTATGGAGGTTCTCTTATCCGTCCCGAAGCAACAGGCTTCTGTGCAGTTTATTACACCGTTGAAATGCTCAAGTCCTTTGGCGAGAGCATCAAGGGCAAAACGTTCGCAATCTCAGGCTTCGGTAACGTTGCTTGGGGTACGGTCCGCAAAATAAACGAGCTTGGCGGTAAGGTTGTAACTATTTCCGGTCCTGACGGTTATGTTTATGAC
>JAFUPX010000038.1 GCA_017472575.1 Clostridia bacterium
AAGCTCTCTCCCGATTATATATCGGTCAAGACTGTTTCAGCCGAGGAGCTGGCATCCGCCTTTAGCGGAGAGGCAGAGGTATCGGGAGAGCCGACGGACTATTTTAAGGATATAAGTAAAACTGATTCGGGAACAGTTAAAACAGTTTCATTTTGCGGCAAGGAGCTTGCAGGCTCAAAGGTGCGCAGTCTGCTTGACTTGCGCTCAACCTGCTTTGATGTTTCCTTTGCGGACGGCAGCTTCACCTTTACTGTTTACGGCTACGGACACGGTGTTGGAATGAGCCAGTACGGCGCCGATTATATGGCGAAGCAGGGAAGTGATTTTAAAGAGATTTTAACCTGCTATTATAAGGGTTGTAAGGTTGAGAAGATGTGAAAGTTTTGGCTTAAAAGAATATGTTTTTATGCCACTCCAGTATTTTTTGTTGATTTTTATTTTATACAGTGTTATACTATTTGTGCGAAACAAAAACTCAATAAAACGGAATGTGGGAGTATTCTCTATTGTTTATAGGGGTATTATTCTCTTTTTGCCTATGTGTTTACCTTTTGAATTTGGTAAAAGCGCAAATTCCACTTGGTGAGTGCATAGGAAATTCCTCATTCCCTTGAGTTTTGTTTCGCGACAATCGGGGTTTGCGTTTTTCGGTGCGTTCGACTTCGGTTGGCGCACTTTTTTATTTTCTTTAAAAGCTATCATATAATAAAAAAGTGTTATCATTTTAGTTTTGAGGTGGAAATAATATGAAGTCTATAGGTATAGTAAGGCAACTTGACAAAGTAGGTCGTGTTGTAATACCGCAAGAAATACGCTCACAGCTTAATATGAAAAACGGTATTGATAGCTTCGAGATTTTTATGGATGGCGAGTATGTAATTCTGAAAAAACATCAGCCTACCTGCATTTTTTGCGATTCGCTATTAAATACTGTTAATTATGAGGAACACAATGTTTGCAAAAACTGCATTGAGAAGCTGTACCAAATGAAAGATATTTAAAATAAATCCTTTTTAATATGGCGAAAGCATCAGGTTATAATTTTGACCCGATGCTTTTTTAGTTAATGCGCCGATATTTATAATCGTAATATGCTTTTTGTATAATGTTCAATAATTCTTCTCTTTCCTTTTTAGGTAAACTTCGGAGAATGCTGATAACATTATTTTCCTCGTTAGAATTAGAATTCTCTCTTGGTATATACTTATTTTTCGGCGGTAAAGCTATGTCGGAAGCGGTATTATTTGTAATTTTCGGCTCTTCGTAAATATCTTCTAGCAAATCCAACAGAGAAACTTGAAAGATATCTGCCAACGAAATCAATCTATCAACAGTTATGTTACCGTGTCGCTCCATTTGCGAATATGTGCTTGCTTTCATTTTTAATCTTTTTGCGGTTTCTTTCTGAGATAATAGGCTCAATCTTCGATATTTAATTATATTTATATTTAATTTGTTCATTATTTACTGTTATACTCCTTTTTTAATTCTGTAAAATAAAAAAGTGCGCCAACCGAAGTTGAACGCACCGAAAAAATGTAACCCCCGATTGTTGCCAAACAAACTTCAAGTAAACGAAAGGATATAACCTTACACAATAACTTGACGGAATTTGCGTTTTCACCAAATTCAAAAGATATGTGCATAGACAAAAAGAGTATAAAATCGCTTTAAACAAAAAAGAGAATACTCTACATTCCGTTTTATTGAGTTTTTGTTTCGCACAGTTAGTATAACACTGTTAAAAATAAAAATCAACAAAAAATATTTTGTTGTAATAACCATTTTTTGTGTATTAAATAATAGAAAAAAGTAAGCAACACAGAGGACGACTTTCCTTGCACAGTATAATTAAATTTTCTTTGAAAATTTGTTACCAAATCAAAGATTTGGTGTCGAAATAGCGAAAATAAAAACTTTTTCTATATACTATAACCATTATAGTAGCACCTGTTATTGATATAACAAAAAAGAAATAAACCGCTACTCTCCAAAGTTCGGTTTATTTCTATAAACATTATTTAGGGCTAACCGTCTATCGGTTTGCCTTATTTCCATATTTATCATATAGTTTTAATTTATCAAGCTTTTAAGTTACGGTAAGTTTTTTTATTTTTAAACAACCCGTATTTTTCTACTATGAGGTAGAAAGGGATACCGAGAGCGTAGCAGATAATAAGCTCGCCCGCACCTACTTCGAGCGCAGAAATTATAAATCCCCAAAAAGATGCGCCCTCAGGCAGGAAGAAAAAGGCGATTTCAAGACCTATTACAACAGCGTTTACGATAACAGGCGGAAACATACTTAAAAGGGGGAGCTTCTTAATTTTTATGTTTCTGAAAACATATGTAAGAACTGCCGCAATTAAGGTTGCCGATGTTCCGAAAATCATATCGAGAGCGTTAAAGGACGCTATATTTGCGATAAAGCAGCCTATTGTAACACCGGGTATAGCCGCCGGAGTGAATATAGGAAGTAAGGTAAGAACCTCGGAAATTCTAAGCTGGATAGGTCCGTAAGCCAGACCGAATATATTGCTTAAAAAAGTAAGACCTACATAAGCTGCCGCTATTAAAGAGGCGGTAATTATATAATTTATTTTTTCCTTTGCATTGGATTTCATTTGTTTTGCTCCTGTAATTTTTTGTAAAAGCTTACTGCAAGCTCATCACACCGTTCGTTTTCGGGGTGACCTGCGTGACCCTTGACCCACTCTATATTAACCGTATGCTCATTTAACAGGTTTAAAAGCTGTTCCCATAAATCAGGGTTAAGAGCAGGCTTTTTATCTGCTTTGCGCCAGCCGTTTTTGCGCCAGGATTCCGCCCAGCCTTTGGTTATACCGTCCGCTACGTATTTTGAGTCGGTAACGAGCTTAACCGCGCACGGCTCCTTTAAAGCCGAAAGACCCTTAATAGCGGCGGTAAGCTCCATTCGGTTGTTGGTGGTGTTAAGCTCGCCGCCCGAAAGCTCTTTTTCTCTGCTGCCGTATCTCAAAACAACCCCCCAACCGCCGGGACCGGGGTTGCCTGAACAGGCACTGTCCGTATAAATCTCAACATATTTCTGCATATCAGCTATACTTCCTGTAACTGCCTATAACCTTGCCTAAAACCGAGGGTTTTTCGGGGTATATAGGGTCAAAATCCGGATTTTCGGGCATAAAGATTATCTCCTTGCCCTTTATTAGAAGACGCTTAACGGTAGCTTCGTCCCCATCCATTCCGACGACAATGTCTCCGCTTCGGCAGGGGGCATTTTTATCTGCAACTATGATATCCCCGTCAAGAATACCGGCGTCTCGCATACTAAGCCCCACAACTCTGAGCGCAAACAGACCCTCCGCATCCTTAGAAGGATAGGGGATATAATCCTCAATCTGCTCAACCGCCAAAATAGGCTGACCTGCGGTTATTCTGCCGATTATGGGAACGGGGGAGGAATCGTAGCCCATATCAAGCTTAATCGCCCTTGAATACTTCGCATCCCTCACGATATAGCCGTTTTCCTCTAAAAAGCAGAGAATAGCGTGAACCGTTGAGGTTGATTTTATACCTGTAGCGTTGCAGATTTCGCGCACAGTAGGCGGAAAGCCGGCAGACATCTGCTTAACAAGAAAATTATAAACATCCTGCTGTTTTTGCGTCAGAGGTGCTTTTGACATTACCAAAACTCCAATCGAACATTTATTCGATTAAAGTATAACATTTTTATTCATTCTTTTCAAGAGTATTATTTGTTTTAGAGAAAATTTCTTTTAAGCCCATTACTATAAGCAGAATTCCGAAAAGATAGCCTGTCCATTTTTCACTCAAAAGGTCGGAGAGAAAAATTCCTGCAACTGCGCCTATCAAGCCAAAGCCTGCAATTGTAAGAGCGGTTTTCCATTTAATTTTCTTCTTTACCGAATAGATAATAACAGATAAAAGAGCTATCGGTATAAAGAATATTAAATTTATTCCCTGTGCGGTTAGCTGTTCGGTAGTTGTAAAAAGGGTGAGGTAGATTATAAGCACCGCACCGCCGCCCATACCCATAGCGCCGATTATTCCCGAAAAAAGCCCTGCTAAAAGGGCTGCAATATTCATTTGAACAGCAGGCGGATGCCTGCATAAACCATAAATCCACCGAATATCCTTTTAAGCCATTTGGGAGATATTTTTTTTAGAATAATTGTGCCTAAAATCGCACCTACTATTCCGCCTGGGATATAGGGCAAAGCGGTGGAGATATCGGCATAGCCTTTATAGATATACAGCCCCGCGCTTAAAACGGTAATGGGCAGAATAACCGCTATTGCGTTGCATTGGGCTTCCTTTTGGTCAAACCCCAATTTTTTCAATATCGGAACGGCTATCATTCCGCCGCCCGCACCTAAAAGGCTGTTCACCGCGCCTATCGCAAAACCAGATACGGCAGGAAGAAGCTTACTTTTTTTATTTTCCATTTAACCACCTTATTTATAATTCGTAATGCGCTACGCTATTTATTTTATCCCGAAATATAATAAAAATGTTTTAAAAACAGCAGAGAAATTTTGCGCGATATCTTAGGTCTTACAACCGATATGATTCACCCCTCAATGATAGGTCACTCTTATGGCTCAAAATCTTTACAGAGATTAAAAGATATTATATAAAATGAAATTATATGAAAATTCACTTTAATGTAGTGAATAATTTTGTGCATTTTGACACTTTTCAGGGTGGTTTCTTTGTGCTAAAATAATATAAAATGTAAATAAAGATTTACATATATATTAATAAGGAGTTGTTATTATGAAAATTACAAGGATTTTATCAATCGTAATGGCTTTTGCTTTATGTCTTACCTGTCTTGCAGGCTGCGGCGGAGCTTCCGGCTATACTGCTGAAAATACCGAGTATGTTATTGGTGTTTCCGGACCTCTTACCGGCGGTGCGGCAGTTTACGGCACAGCAGTTAAGAATTCCGCACAGATGGCTGTTGACGAAATCAACGCAGCAGGCGGATTAAACGGTGTAAACTTCAAGCTCGTTGCTACAGACGATACTCACGATGCTACCAAGGTTGCCGCTAACTATGCGTCTATGCTTGAGGGCGGTATGCAAGTATCTCTCGGTACTGTTACAACTGCTCCCGGTCTTGAGTTCACAAACCTTTCCGCTGAAGACAATGTATTCTTTATTACTCCTTCAGCTTCGGGTGACGACATTCCGAAGAATGACAACGGTTTCCAGATGTGCTTTGCTGACGGTAATCAGGGTAAGGTTGCAGCTGACTATGTTAACAGCTTAGGTCTTGATTCTATCGGTATCTTCTATAAGTCTGACGATGCTTATTCTAACGGTATTTACAAGCAGTTTAAAGAAAACCTCGATTCTTCAATATCAACCGTTGAGGCTGTATTTACTGACGCTAACGCTACCGATTTCTCTTCTCAGATTACCACTCTTAAGGATTGCAAGTTCATCTTTATGCCAATCTATTATCAACCTGCTTCTGTATTTATGACACAGGCTAAGGATACTGTGGCAGCCGATGCAGTTTATTACGGTTGTGACGGTTTTGACGGTCTCGCAGGTCAGTTTGAGGACTTCTCTATCATTCCTCAGGAAGTTTCTATGCTTTCTCACTTTGACTCCAACGCAACAGAGGGAGCTGCTGCCGAATTCATTAAGAAATACACAGATAAGTTCGGAACCGAAACTCTTAACCAGTTCGGCGCTTCCGCTTATGACTGCGTATATGCAATCTACAACGCAATGAAGAAGGCTGTTGACGAGGGCGAAGAGATTGATGTAACAATCTCCGCTTCTGACCTTTGCGAAATACTTAAAGCACAGTTTACCGGTGACTTTACTTTCTCAGGTACCACAGGAGATGACATTACCTGGGAAGATAACGGTTATGTTACAAAGTCTGCAGTTAAGTACACTTTAAAGACTGCAAACTCTGCTGAGTAAAGGTTATTTTAAACAAACAATAAAAAACGTTCGGTTTGCCGGTGCGGTTTTCTGCTCCGGCAAATTGTCATAGTAGTTAGTAATTATTTTGTAGGATAATTTTATGAAATTTATAGAAACTTTATTAAACGGACTGAGTATGGGCAGTACCTATGCTATGATAGCGCTCGGTTATACAATGGTATACGGTATTGCTAAAATGCTCAACTTTGCTCACGGTGATATTATAATGGTGGGCGGATATATGATTTTCCTTAGTATGACGGCTGTCGGTAATCCGGTTTTGGGTCTCGCCGCCGCTGTTATCTTTTGCGTAGTGCTTGGAATAACAATTGAAAAAATAGCATATAAGCCGCTTCGCGGAGCTTCTCCGCTTGCTGTTCTTATTACGGCTATCGGGGTAAGTTATCTCTTACAGAGCTCTGCTCAGATGATTTTTGGCTCAGCGCCCAAAATGGTTATAATAGCTGACCTTGGAAATCTCGAATTTGCAGGTCTTAAGGTTCCTGTTTATACGCTTGTAACCTTGGGCTGCTCGGTTGTAATTATGTTAGCCTTAAACCTTTTCGTTAAGTATACAAAGATAGGGCGCGCTATGATTGCAGTATCTGAGGATAAGGGTGCGGCACAGCTTATGGGTATAAATGTTAACGGTATAATTACCGTTACGTTTGCTATAGGCTCAGCTCTTGCGGCTTTTGCAGGCTTCTTTATGCTGATGAAATCTCCCAGTCTTACAAATACACTCGGTGCAATGCCCGGTATAAAGGCATTTACTGCTGCTGTAATCGGCGGTATCGGCTCTATTCCCGGAGCTATGGTCGGCGGTATACTTATAGGTGTTGTTGAAGCGATTTCTCTTACTGTTCCGGCAATAGCCGCATACACAGATGCGATTGAATTCCTTATACTTATTGTTATTCTTTTAGTCCGTCCTACAGGAATTTTAGGCAAGAAAAGGAGGGAGAAGGTATAATGGCAGGAAAAATAAAAAATATAAAATGGAAATATTATATAAATTACATTGCAATTGCTATTTTTACTGTTGTTTTTTCAGTAATGTCATTTACCGGAAACCTTTCTTCCTCAAACATATACTTGCTTGAAAAGATAGCAATTGCTGTTATGCTGTCGGTATCCTTAAGCGTTGTTGTAGGCTTCCTCGGAGAGCTTTCCTTAGGACATGCAGGCTTTATGTGTGTGGGTGCGTATCTCGGCGGTAAAGCCTCCTGCATATTGGAGCCGGTGCTTGGAAACGGTGTTTTAACACTGATTATATCGCTTATTGCGGGCGGTGTAATAGCAGCATTATGCGGAATTATCATCGGTCTACCTGCATTGCGACTTAAGGGCGACTATCTTGCGATAGTAACCCTTGCTTTCGGAGAGATAGTACGCTCGCTGTTTATGAACTCGAGTGACGAGTCCTTTGGAGGCTCTTTGGGTCTGAATACTCCCCGATACGATAAAAACATTCTTTATATTATAGCTTTTGTTTTGGTGCTTTTATGTCTTGCTGTTTTACAGAACCTTATCCGCTCGAAGCACGGCAGAGCGATAACCTCTATCAGAGATAACGAAATTGCCGCCAGAGCAACAGGTATAAATGTCACCAAGTATAAGCTGGCAGTTTTTACGGTGTCGTCATTTTTTGCAGGTATTGCAGGCGTTCTTTACAGCTACAGTAACTTCACCGTTCAAAGTACAAAATTCAGCTATAACTATTCAATTGAGATTTTGGTTATGGTAGTGCTCGGCGGAATGGGCAGTATAAACGGTTCTATAATTGCTGCAACGCTTATAACCTTCCTCGATGTAAAGCTACAGACTATTCTTACCGGAAATCTTGCGGTTTTACAGGATTTATTCTATGCGCTGGTTCTTATTATTCTTGTAATTTATAATAATGCTCCCGGTCTTAAGAGCTTTCGCGAAACAAATAATCTGAAGAGCATTTTTAATAAAATAAGGAAGCCTAAGAGAGACCCGTCGCGCAGGGCTGATGATGAGGCTAAGTGGGACAGGGTTCCTACGAAGATAGAAATGAACGAGATACTGTCGGTAGAGATTCAGCCTACCTCCTCGACAGTAGAGCCTGACCGGAAGGAGAATAAAAATGACTGATGTTATTCTTAAAACCGAAAATCTCGGTATTTCCTTCGGCGGACTTAAAGCCGTTCAGGATGTAAACATAGAAATAAAGAAGAAACAGCTTTACGGTTTAGTAGGACCTAACGGTGCCGGAAAGACCACTGTTTTTAATATGCTCACAGGAGTTTATCATCCTACTACGGGAAAATTTTATCTTGATGGGGAAGACCTTACGGGTAAAAGTCAGGAAACTATTAACCATAAGGGTATTGCCCGAACCTTCCAGAATATCCGTCTTTTTAATAATATGACGGTTATCAGCAATGTACTTGTTGGACTTCATAATCAGGAAGAATTCAAGTGCAGTATGATTGAAAGTATGTTACGTCTGCCAAGACACTTTGATTGCGAAAAGCGTATGAGAGAAAGGGCAAAGGAGATACTTCGCGTTGTCGGTCTTGAGGAGGAGCGCAATTTCCTTTCCTGTAATCTGCCTTACGGAAAGCAGAGAAAGCTGGAGATTGCCCGCGCGCTCGCTACTAATCCGAAGATTCTTCTTTTGGATGAGCCGGCGGCAGGTATGAATCCTCACGAAACCGAAGATTTAATGAATATTATCACCCGAATTCGTGATGATTACGATATGACAGTTCTGCTTATTGAGCACGATATGAAGTTTGTTTCAGGCCTTTGCGATGAGGTAACGGTGCTTAATTTCGGTACTGTACTGGCTCAGGGTGATACAAAGACTGCCCTTAACGACCCCGAGGTCATAAAGGCTTATATTGGAGGATAGCGCAATGGCATTATTGGAAGTAAAGGACCTTCAGGTTTACTATGGCGTTATTCAGGCGCTTAAGGGTATTAATTTTGAGGTAAATGAAGGGGAAATAGTAACCCTTATCGGTGCTAACGGTGCCGGAAAGACCACTACTATGCAAAGCATAATTGGTCTTATACCGTCGCGCGGAGGCAGTGTTATATTTGACGGTAAAGACATTACTAAAACTCCCTGCCATAAAATAGTTCATTTAGGTATGGCACAGGTTCCTGAGGGGAGAAGAGTTTTTCAGGAGCTTACTGTTTATGAAAATCTACTTATGGGCGGATTTTCCCAAAAAGACAAGTCAGCCATAAAGCAGGATATAGAATCTATTTATGAGCGTTTTCCCAGATTGGCTGAGAGAAGCAGTCAGATTGCAGGAACACTTTCCGGCGGTGAGCAGCAGATGCTCGCCATGGGCAGAGCTATGATGAGTCATCCTAAGCTGCTTCTTCTTGATGAGCCCTCTATGGGACTTTCACCTATACTTGTTGATCAGGTTTTTGAGATTATTAAGGATTTCCGTAAGGACGGTACTACCGTTCTGCTGGTTGAGCAGAACGCGGGTAAATCCCTCGCAATTTCAGACCGCGCCTATGTTCTTGAATTAGGCGAAATCGTGCTTTCGGGTACAGGTGCTGAGCTTGCCGCAAGCGATGAGGTTAAGAAGGCATACTTAGGCGGATAAACAAACAAAACAGGGTTGTCTCTTAAGAGACAACCCTGTTTTAGCACTCTTAAAGAAAGAGTGCTAAAATGTTCACAAATTATTAACACATTATGCTTTGAGGAGGATTATACTATTAGTCAGTTAAAGTCAAACTTATTAAATTCAGGTGATAAAAATGAGAACAAAACAGTTTAAATCAGAATCAAAAAAGCTTATGGATATGATGATTAATTCAATCTACACCCATAAGGAAATTTTCCTGCGTGAGCTTATTTCAAATGCTTCGGATGCTCTCGATAAGCTTTATTTTAAGTCTCTTACGGATAATTCTGTAGGCATTGCTCCTGAGGATTTTGAAATAAGGCTTGAAATTGATAAGGAAAACCGTACGCTTAAAATTTGCGATAACGGTATCGGTATGACCGAGGAAGAGCTTGATAACAACCTCGGCACTATTGCAAAAAGCGGCTCATTTGATTTCAAAAAGGAAAATGAGAAAAAGGAAAATGTTGATATAATAGGTCAGTTCGGAGTTGGTTTTTACTCTGCATTTATGGTGAGTGACTGTGTTACGGTTGAAACAAAGGCATTCGGCAGCGATACTGCGTACCGCTGGAAATCCACCGGTGCTTCGGGATATACCGTAGAGCCTTGCGAAAAGGAAAGCGTAGGAACCGAGATAACTCTTGTTATCAAGCCATCTACAGAGGATGAAAATTATGATGAGTTCCTCGACCAATACCGCATAAGCAATCTTGTAAAGAAGTATTCGGATTATATTCGCCACCCGATTAAAATGGCGTTTACAACAAAACAGCCGGTTGAGGGCAAGGAAAACCAGTATGAGGATATTGTTGAGGACAGAACTCTTAACAGTATGATTCCGCTCTGGAAAAAAGCAAAGGGAGATATAACCGACGAGGATTACAATAACTTCTATAAAGAAAAATTCTATGATTATACAAATCCTGCAAGAGTAATACACACAAAAACCGAGGGTCAGGCAACCTATAATGCGCTGATGTTTATTCCTGAGCGCCCGCCCTTTGATTATTACACAAAGGAATACGAAAAGGGACTTCAGCTTTATTCTAAGGGTGTTCTTATTATGGATAAATGCGCTGATTTACTGCCCGATTATTTTAGTTTTGTAAAGGGTCTTGTTGACAGCGAGGATTTATCTCTCAACATTTCCCGCGAAATGCTTCAGCACGATGCTCAGCTTAAGCTCATAGCAAAAACTCTTGAAAAGAAGATAAAGAGTGAGCTTGAAAAAATGCTTAAGGATAACAGAGAGGCTTACGAAAAGTTCTTCAAAGCGTTTGGTATCCAGCTTAAGTTCGGGGTTTACAACGATTACGGTATGCATAAGGATACCTTAAAGGATTTACTGCTTTTCCGTTCCTCAAAGGAGGGCAAATATGTAACCCTTAAGGAATATGTTGCTCAAATGCCCGAGGGTCAGCAGTCAATTTACTATGCCTGCGGAGAAACCGATGAAAAGATAGATATTCTTCCTCAGGCAGATACTGTTAAAGAAAAGGGTTACAGCTTCCTTTATCTTACAGAGAATGTTGACGAATTTGCATTAAAGGTTATAGGCGAATACGAGGGTAAAAAGCTTGTTAATATCTGCGATAATGATTTTAACCTTGATACCGATGAGGAAAAGAAGGAATTAGAGATTAAAAACGAGCTCGCTAAAGATATGTTTGAAGAAATGAAAAAGGCTCTCGGAGAAAATGTCAATGCCGTTCGCTATACAGGAAAGCTGAAAAGCCACCCTGTGTGCTTAACGAGTGAGGGCGGAATTTCACTTGAAATGGAAAAGGTTCTCAATTCTATGCCGAATGCCGAGCAGAATCAGATAAAGGCTCAGCTTGTGCTTGAAATTAATTCGCAACACCCAATTGCCGAAAAGCTGGAAAAGCTTTATAAAGAGGATAAGGACACTCTGGCTAAGTATACAAAGCTTCTGTACGGCGAAGCTTGTCTTATCGGGGGCAAGAGCTTGCCTGATGCTTTAGAGCATAGTAATCTCGTTTGTGAGCTTATGACAAAGTAAAAATTAAACGGCGGTTCGTTTGAACCGCCGTTTAATACTATTCATATTTTATTCTGAATATAATCAACAAGGTCGCCGATAGTTTTTATGCTTTCGATATCCTCGTCAGGAATTTCGACCTCAAACTCATCTTCAATAGACATTAAAAGTTCAACAACATCCAAGCTGTCTGCCGAAAGGTCCTCTTGAATTCTTGTTTCAAGGGTAAGGGTCTCTTCATCAGCATCAAGCTGGTCAGCCAATATTTTTTTAATTTTTTCAAATATCATAAAAAATCCTCCGTAGAAAAGTTTTCTAAATAAATAGTAGTTTAAAATGTGGGATTTGTCAATAGATTTTTTTCTTTATTACAGTTTTGTTAAAAAATGTTGCAAAATCGGTGTTTGTCCTTTATAATAATATAGAATATTAAATTTTGAGAGGCGTTTGAAACAATGGCAAAGGAAAAGCTTGTTAAATCTATAACCTCTATGGATGAGGACTTTGCAAAATGGTATACCGATGTATGCTTAAAGGCGGAGCTTATAGATTATTCTTCGGTTAAGGGCTGTATGATAATCCGCCCTTACGGATATGCGATATGGGAAAACATTCAGAGAATAATGGACGGTCTTTTTAAAGAAACCGGTCATGAAAATGTTTATATGCCTATGTTTATACCTGAAAGCCTGCTCCAAAAGGAGAAGGACCATGTGGAGGGCTTTGCCCCTGAGGTTGCATGGGTAACTCACGGCGGTGATGAGAAGTTAGAGGAAAGGCTTTGCGTTCGCCCTACCTCGGAAACCTTATTTTGCGACCATTTTAAAAATATTGTTCATTCCTACCGCGACCTGCCCAAGCTTTATAACCAGTGGTGCAGTGTTGTAAGATGGGAGAAGACAACCCGTCCTTTCTTACGCTCGCGCGAATTTTTATGGCAGGAGGGTCACACCCTCCACGCTACAGCCGAGGAGGCTAAGGCGGAAACGGTTCAGATGCTCAATGTGTACGCACGATTTGCCGAGGAATATCTTGCAATGCCGGTAGTAAAGGGTGTTAAAACCGCTAAAGAGCGTTTTGCAGGAGCTGAGGATACATACACTATCGAGGCTTTAATGCATGACGGTAAGGCTCTGCAGAGCGGAACCTCCCATTATTTTGGGGACGGCTTTGCAAAGGCTTTTGATATAACCTATTCTGATAAGAATAACGAACTTGTCAACCCTTTCCAGACTTCTTGGGGAGTAACTACGCGTCTTATCGGAGCAATTATTATGACCCACGGGGATGATAGCGGTCTTGTTCTTCCTCCTGCAATAGCACCTGTTCAGGCTGTGCTTATTCCTATAGCAAGCCACAAACCGGGGGTGCTTGATAAGGCGAATGAGGTTTATGAGAGACTTAAAAAGGTCTGCCGAGCTAAGATTGATGACAGCGACCAGTCTCCCGGATGGAAGTTTGCGGAGTATGAAATGAAGGGAGTGCCGCTCAGAGTAGAGTTGGGTCCCAAGGATATTGAAAACAATACCTGCGTTGTTGTTCGCAGAGATAACGGCGAAAAGATTTTTGTAAATCTCGACGAGCTTGAAACCAAGATTCCGGAGCTCCTCACCGCTGTTAGAGACGGACTTTATGAAAAAGCATTAAACCGCAGAAGTAATATGACCTTTGATGCGCATAATCTTGAAGAAATGAAGGATATCGCCGATAACAAGCCCGGATTTATCCGTGCTATGTGGTGCGGCGAGCGCGAGTGCGAGGATAAGCTGAAAGAGGTTGCAGGCGTTACTTCAAGATGCATACCCTTTGAGCAGGAGCAGATAGACGGCAAATGTGTATGCTGCGGAAAAGAAGCAAAGCATATGCTCTATTGGGGCAAAGCATATTAAGATATATAAAAATCCACTTTTAAAAGTGGATTTTTATGTTTTATTACTCTTTTTTATTAAAAATTTGCTGTTTTTTAATATTTAAGATTTACTTTTTAAGGCTGCTGTGATAAAATTAGCAGAAAGAAAATTCCGAGCGGAGGAAATGAATATGGATTTTAAAAATATGTCGGTACACGATAAAATATGCCAGACATTAGTAGTTAAATTAGACCCCGAAAAGCATATCAAGAAATACGGAAGCATTAAGAATTTTATGGAGCAGTATCCCGTGGGCGGTATTTTTATCGCAAGAGAAATACTTAATGACGATTCCTACGATTTAGTAAAAACGCGCGAGCTTATTGCGGAGTATCAGAAATACGCTAAGATACCTCTGCTTGTAGCGGCTGATGCGGAAAACGGCGCAAAGTTTTTGGCAAAAGAGTTTACAACGCTTCCTCCCTGTATGGCATTAGGCTCTGCAAGGGATGAAAAGCTTGCTTACAACTACGGTAAAGCTATCGCAAAGGAATGCCGCGCAATAGGTGTTAACTGGAGCTATGCCCCTGTTTGCGACCTTAATATGAACAGATATAACGAGATAGTAAGAACAAGAAGTATTTCTAATGACCCTGACCTCGCGGCAAAGATGTTGTCTGCTGAAATTAAGGGATTTCAGGAAAACGGCGTGCTTACTACAGGCAAGCATTTCCCGGGTGATGGCTGCGATGTAAGAAATCAGCATATTGTAGGAACTGTAAACAATCTTTCAAAGGAAGAATGGATGAACACCTATGGCAAGGTATATAAAGCAGCTTTCAGTGCAGGTATGGCTTCAATTATGGTAGGTCATATTTCCGTTCCCGCTTTCCAGAATGATGCTGTTAACGGTGTTTATCCTCCTGCAACCCTTTCAAAGGATGCAATAGATCTTCTTAAAAATGAATTGGGCTTTAAGGGAGTTGCTCTCACAGACGCTATGGATATGGGCGGCTTTGTTCGCTGGAAGTATTCGAGAAAGGATGCGGAGGTAGAGTCCTTCAAATGCGGTATGGATATGATGCTCTGGCCGAGAGAAGAAACCTCCGATCTTATCGAGGAGGCTATAAACAACGGTGAGATACCGATGTCCAGATTAGATGATGCAATCGAGAGAATAGCATTTTTAAAGAATACAATCGCTAAATACGGCTTTAATGCAGTAGCGGATGAAACAAATTCTGAATTTTCAAGAAATGTAAGAGACGAGCTTGCATTAAAAGCATCTACACTTCATGCAAACACCTTGGGAACACTTCCCGTAAGCAAGGAGAAAATAAAAAAGGTACGCATTATAACCTCGGTTGAATGCTTCCTTGATACGAGAGACGCTCAGGATAATATGGCAAAATATATCGGCTCACTTTTTGAAGAAAAAGGTGCGCAGGTTGATATAAGACCCGAGTGGGATATATATCTTCAGGATTTTGAGGCAGGAGAGATAGACCGCGATTATGACTTGCTGGTTTTCTGTGCCTTTGCGTCATCAGCGCTTCCGATGTATGCAAGAGAGCTTGTAAATCTCCATAGCGCACAACGCTTTGATAACGATAAAACGGTTGTTATGGTTATAGGAACACCCCATTATATAACCGAGTATTTCCCGATTGCCGAGACAGTTGTTCATACATACCCAAATAAGGAATGTTTAGCAGCCGCAGTTGACAGCATATACGGAGAAAAGGAGTTTACAGGAACTTTACCTATAAAGTAAGTTATTGTTCATAACTTGTTATTTCATCTGCTATTTGTGAAAATATTTCAGCGCAGGATTTGGTTTGTCTGGTATTATCCTCCGAGAAAACTATAACGGTATAAACAGGTTCTTCTGCCGGAAAAAAGCCGCAGAACCAACCGGCACAGATTTCCTCGCCGTTTTCCTTGTATTTACCCGTCTGAGCGGTTGCGGTTTTGCCAGCGGCGGAAACGGATTTTGGAGCTAAACCCTTGGCTGTTCCTTCGGAAAAAACAAGAGAGAGTCCCTCCTTGATTATTGACGCTGTTTCAGCGTTCATAACACGGGTGGGACTTTCATTTTTGTAGGGTGAAAGTCTGCCGTCTGTCAGGGTGCTTTCTACAACGGTTGGGTTGTAATACTGACCGCCTGCCGCAATACTGTTGTATAGATTAAGCATTGAGACAGGGGAGAGCAGAAGCTCACCCTGACCTATACTTAAGTTTGCGGTGAAGGCATCGTTCCAAAGAGAATCTATATTTGGAAGATTTCCTGCCGCACAGGTTATTCCGCCTAAATCAAGGCTTTTGCCAAGTCCTAATGCGGAGGCTTTTTTATATATGCTTTCTCCTGAGGCAGTTATTCCGAAATTGTAGAAA
The DNA here is from genome assembly GCA_017472575.1 of Clostridia bacterium. GTDB lineage: Bacteria > Bacillota > Clostridia > Oscillospirales > Acutalibacteraceae > UBA737. The sequence continues at coordinate 15,819 of JAFUPX010000038.1, forward strand.
AAAGTGTTACAGGAGTAGGCTATAGCCTCTGTAAGAGTGACTGCTCCGTGACCTGCTCGGTTGTGGCAGCCGAAAAAGCGGTCTTCTATTTTACAACTGCCTGTGCAGGTATAGGAATAATTTTCAAGTCCGTTTTCTATTCCTGCGGCGGCAACACAGGGCTTAAAAACCGAGCCTACGTTATAAATAAGCAGATTTCGGTTTAAAAGGGGAGAGTCGGAGTTTTGGAGATATTCGGCAACATTTGTGCAGTCGTAATAAGGGCGGCTTACCATTGCCTTTATTTTTCCTGTTGCCGCCTCGCTGACAATTACTGCACCTGTTTCAAGATTTTCGGCGGCGGCTTCAGCAATACTTTGTATATTTATATCAAGCGTTGTAACAACTCCGTTTTTTTTGGAAAAATCACTTGTTGTGATTTCAGGCAAAATGCCTTCAAGCAGTTCGCCGGTACCGCCTTTTGTGTAAACAAAATCGGCATTATCCTCGCAGTAAAGTATTTCGTCAAACGCGGCTTCAATTCCGCTCACACCTCGGTTTTCCGAATCGGTGTAGCCTATCAGGTGTATAGCAGGGGTTGAGGAGGAATTATGAGTGTAAACAGTGGTGTAGGCTATGCCGTCACATTCTTTTATTTCCTCGACCTCGCATAATACAGGCTTTCCCTCGCTCAGCCTTTCTTTAAGACTTTGATATTCCTCCTCGCTTACGAGGCTTTTAATTCCGTTAAGGGCTTTGGCGGTTGGTGAAACTGCCGCAATAATCTTGGTTTCGGAGTTTGTTAAGGGAATCATATTTGTATCGTAAATTGTTCCGCGTATTTTTCCGGCGGTAAGCCTTAAGGAACTCTGCTTTTGCTGAACGGAAGCATAATCTCCGGTTGCAGTAACCGCTATTCTGAGTATGCAGATAAAAAACAAAATAACCGCAACAAAAAAGCAAAGCGCACTGCGGCGAGCAAAAACCTTGTTAAAGCTGTTGTTAGACATAAAAACACCTCTTGGTATTATTCTTACCAAAAGGTGTTTTTTTAAATCGAATTATTCTGCTTTCATTCTAAGCAATGCGCCTTTTTTTACGGGGCGCTCAAAGGGGATTTTTACTGTCATCATAGGATGTGGAGCGCTCTCAATAGGCTCGCCGTCTGCGTTATAAAGTCGGTCAGCCTTGATGAAAAAAGGTTTTTTCTTAGGCTCTAAGCAGTCAAATTCCTGACCTAATAAAAACTTATTTTTAACTGTGGCTGTAATACAACCGTCAGAATACCCGTCAACAATAGCGGCAACAGAGTAATCCCTGATGTAACCTGCGTTTTGGTAGGTCTGTGAATTTTCAGGCCTTCCAAAATAAAAGCCTGTGGAATATGTGCGGTGGCTTATTTTGTTAAGCTCTTCGCTTACCCATTCGGGTAATACCCAGTTATCATCACAAGCCTTAAGAGAGTCCAAAGCACCTCTGTAGGCGTTGGTTGTAACCGCAACATAATAGTGGGATTTTGCTCTGCCCTCGATTTTAATACTGTCAATCCCTGCGGCGGCAACCTTATCGAGATAGGGAGCCATACACATATCGTTTGCATTAAGGATATATGTACCTTTTTCAGTCTCGGTTATGTCGAAATACTGCCCAGGCCGTTTTTCCTCCATAAGAGAATAACTCCAGCGGCAGGGCTGTGCGCAGTCTCCGCGGTTGGAGTCTCTGCCGGTCATATAGCTTGAAAGCAAGCACCTTGCCGAGAATGATACGCACATAGCCCCGTGGGCAAAGGCTTCTATTTGAAGCTTTTTGGGAGTTTTAGCCCGTATTTCGGCAATTTCTTCAAGGGATAGCTCTCTTGCTAAAACCACCCTGTCCGCTCCCATATTGTAAAAAGCGTTTGCGGTCTCATAGTTTACTATGCCCGACTGTACCGATATATGAAGCTCGCAGTTCGGCGCATATTTTTTAACCATACCTATAGTGCCGAGGTCTGCGGCGATAACTGCATCCGCTCCGGCAGCGTTTACTTTTTCTAAAAATTCGGGCAATCTCGATATCTCGTCATTGTGGGGAATAGTGTTACAGGTGACGTGAACCTTAACACCGTTTTCGTGAGCGTATTTTATACCCTCTATAAGGTCTGCCTCGCCGAAGTTTGCGGCAGCAGTTCTCATTCCGAATTCCTCACCTGCAAGATAAACTGCATCAGCCCCGTAATCAACGGCGGCTTTAAGCCTTACAATATCTCCGGCAGGACATAAAAGCTCCGGTGTTTTTATGTTGTCATTCAAAATACTCATATATCCACTGATTTCCTTGCTGTAATCGGTTAATTGTTGTCTGCTGTTCAGACGAGGTTTTATGATAGTAGAAATTACCTGAGCTATCGGTTACAAAGTAATAATAATCACTGCTTTGCGGATAAAGAGCCGCCTTAATCGCATCTATTCCGGGAGAGCAAAGCGGACCGGGAGGCAAGCCCTTAATATTATAGGTGTTGTATCTGCCGTCATCATACTTAAAAGAATCTCCGTAATAGCAGGTGGGGGAGGAGCCTAAGGTTGAAAAGGACTCACTGTTTAAGCGGTTGTAGAAAACTCCTGCAACATTTGCCATTTCGTCTGTGCTTTTGCCTGCCTCCATCTGAACAATAGATGCCATTGTCAGGATTTCATTAATAGAATAACCCAGTTCTTCTGCTCTTGCGTACATTTCATCGGTGATTCGGTTTTCTGTTTCCTTTATCATTTTTTCAACTGCAAGAGCGGCACACTCCTTTGAATCATAGGAATAAAAATCGTATGTTTCGGGGAAAAGATAGCCTTCAAGGGTGTAATAGGTCTTTTCACTGTCTGCCGAGGATAAAAGCTCTGAATTTAAGGAATAGCTGTCAAGTGCGGAATAAAAGTCAGCTTTTGAGCATACTCCTGCATTTTCAAGTAAGGTTGCAATTCCGGAAACGGTTACATTTTCACCGTTAACATTTTTTGTGTAATCGTTTATACCTGTGCCCTCTGGGATAGTTACGGTAACAGTCTCGGCTTTTGCGCCGTCAGTCATAAGCATATCAGAAATCATACCGTAGCCCGCCTCGTTATTAAAGGTGTAAACTCCGTATTTGAACTGACTGTCATACCCCTGCAGCCTTGCATAAATTCTGAATACAAGCGGACATTTTACCGCACCGCATTCCTTAAGCTTTTCGGCTATCTGTGCAGTGGTTGCGCCTTGTTCTACCTCAATAACGCAGTTTTCGCCTCTGCCGAAGCCGATACCCATATAATCGGCTCCTACATAGATTATACCGAAAGCAATGGCAACAGATATAACTATAATGGAAACTATCCAAATAATGTTTTTAACAACGCTGTTTTTCTTCTTTTTGCGTCTGCCCTTTTGAGGTATTTCCTCGTCCGGCTCGTCAAAATTAAAATCCTCGCCGATAATAAACCCGCTTTCATTAGATTCATCGGGAGAATTATCGGTATTTTTAATATTCTCGTCCATTTTTAACCTCTATATAGCATATTTTGCTTTAATTTTTCCGTTTTAGCTTTATCGCCTGTGAGAGCGGTTAAAAGTTCAAAACCGAAATCATAAGCAGCGCCTGCACCGTGGGAGGTGATAATATTACCGTCCTTTACTACGGGAGCATCGGTAACTAAAGCGCCTGTGAGCTTATCTTCAAAGCCCGGGAAACAGGTGGCTTTTTTGCCGTTTAATAATCCTAATTGCCCTAAAACCGAGGGAGCGGCACAAATAGCGCCGATAATACATTTTAATTCACTTGCTTTTAAAACAGCCGCCTTTACCGCCTCACTGTTTAAAAGATTTGTTGTTCCAGGCATACCACCGGGCAGTATAACAGCATCATTCTCTGTTATATTAACCTCATTTTCTGTTATATCACTCACAACAGGAATATTGTGTGAGCCTGATACGGTTTTACCCGTAACACCTACGGTTTTAACTTCAATTCCTCCGCGGCGGAGAATATCTACAGGGGCTAAAGCCTCACATTCCTCAAAACCGTCCGCTAAAAATACATATACCATTAACTTAACGCCTCTTTCAACACTTCTTCGGCAATATCCTCAATACTTCTAGGCTCACCGTTTTTAGCACAGCTTATAATCGTCCAGCCTGAGAATTTTGCTGTAAAAACAGCAGCCTTTCGGCATTTATCAAGATATTCTACATCACTTTCGTGAATATCCTTTTTTGCTTCGTCTCCGCTGTAGCGGGAGGATAAAAGCTTTTGGGAAACCTCTACCGGCATATCAAGGAAAATAACCTTATCCGGCTTTGGAATACCGATTTTATTATACTCAAAATCATAAAGCCAGCTTAAAAATTCTTCCCATTTGTCTTCTGTGAGCTTTGAAGCCTGATGAACCGCATTGGAGGTGGTGTATCTTCCCGAAACTATTGTTCCGCCGTTATCGTAAAATTCACCCCAGTTTGCCTTATAGGAGGCATAGCGGTCAACAGTGTAAAAAACAGACGCGGCATAAGCGTTTACATCATCGGGTCTGCTTCCGAATGCTCCGCCCAAATACATTTTTACAAGTGCGCTTGAATCGCTGTCGTAATCGGGAAAGGATACGCTTTTGCAGCCAACTCCGCTGTTTATTAGATTTTTATATAATAGCTCAAGCTGTGTAGATTTTCCGCTGCCGTCAAGTCCCTCAAGAACAATAAGCCTACCCATTGTTTTTCAGCTCCTTGTAATACTCGCGAACCTGTGCCGCTTTTCCGCAGGTCATTTTACCCTCACTGCAACCGCCTCTTACACAGGCAGGACCTGCATTTTTGAAAAGATTAGGTGCAACCTGTGAAACTAAAGCTAACATCTGGTTTGCAACATCCTGAATTTCCCACTGTGCTCGGTTACAGCAACGGTGGCGGAAGAAATTAAGCAGGGAGCGTGTATTCATTGTTAGCACCATCTGTGTAGAACAGGAATTGGGGAGAACGAAACGCGCATCCTCAATAGCCTTTTTCTCAGCCATACGGTTGGCGGTTTTTTCGTCCTTTCCCTCAGCTAAAAAGGTTTTTATATGCTTTTCCTTTAAAATTTCAGTAAGGCGGTCATACTTTCTCTGGTCCTCCGCCATTATTTCGTCATATATCTTCTTAGCCTCAGAATCTGCGGCAATTTCGGGAGGAGTTACATACTCAAAGCTTCCCTCTCTTACATAGCGCTGGCTCTTAACCGAGAAGGATGCCATTCTGTGTCTTGTTATCTGAGCTAAAAGGGAGCGGGATACACCCTCTATTCCAAAGGTGAAGCTTGCGTGCTCAACAGGGCTTTCGTGTCCTATTTCGGAAAGCATTTCAACAAAGCTTGCTGCTTTTTCGTCTGAAATACTGTCCATCAAGTCTGTAATATTTGAAGAACTGTAGCAAAGCCGAGCGGCAGATGCCACCGTATGCTCAGGGTTGGGAGTATGTGCAAGAAGAATAACCTTAGCCATTTTTATAATTCCTCCATTTTAATATTATTTTTTATTATACCAAATATCTTTATTTATATCAATCAATAATTTTGATGTGTTACGATTTTTACGCTTTGCTTTGCTTGCGGTATTCCCGCGGTGTCATCTTTGTTATTTGACGAAAAATTTTATTAAAGAATTTTATGCTTGAATAACCCACCTTTTCGGCAATATCGGCAATACAGAGTGTGCTTTCACAAAGTAAACGGCAGCTTTCTTCAATTCGTTTATTCTGAAGTGCGGCAGTAAAGGTTATACCGGTTTCGGCTTTGAATTTTGCGCTTATGTACGGCAGACTGTAATGCAACTCGCGGCAGAGAGCTTCAAGATTAAGCGGCTGCATATATTTTTTTTGTATTTGTTCTAGAATATGTGCTGTAACATCACTTACAGCATCGTCGCTTCCTATTCGGCGGATAGTGCGAATAATTATTTCCCCCAGCATACAGCGCAGCATTTCGGTATAGCCGTCATTTTTTTCGTTGTATTCTTCAAGCATTTTTTGAAACAATGTTCCAACGGCTCCGTCATCAGAAAAGACCTGATTTGAAGCAGGTCCTTTAATTTTCCGACCTGTAATACGGAAAAAATATCTCTCGGCTAAATCGTTAAAGCTCTTTACACCGGAAAAGGTTTTATCTAACAATTCAGGAATAAAAAGGCAGTTTATAACCGTTAAATCGCCTTTTTCTGAAAAGTACTCGTGTGTGGTGCTGTAATCTATAACAAAATAATCTCCTGCCTGCAGAACACCCGAAATACCGTCTATAGTGTGTGTGGCTGTACCGTTTGCAATATATACCAGCTCTAAAAATTCGTGAGTATGAGGCTTTGCGATGCTTTCTTTATTAAGCTGCATTACCCTTATTGCGCCGTCAAAGGTTTTATGTAGTATTCTTGTCATTAAAATCACACCCTAAAATATAAAAATAAGGTATAGTTTTATAGTAACATATACTGTATACTAATGTCAAGAAAGGATATGGTGATTTTTATGCTAAAAGCCAACTGGATAAAGGTAAAAGAAAACTTAGGTGATGTATGCCCGATATTCGAGCGGAAATTCACCTTGCGTGGAAAGGTTAAATCGGCAACTCTGCGTGTAACTGCGCGCGGTGTTTATATGGCTGAAATAAACGGTAAACGTGTTGGGGATTTTATTTTAGCTCCCGGATGGACAGTATACGAAAAGCGAATACAGGTTCAGACTTACGACGTCACACACCTTTTACAAAATGAAAACAATCTGCATATACACACGGCAAAGGGTTGGTATTTAGGGCGAATTTGCGGTGCCGGAAACTGGAACCGTAATAGCCTTGCCGAAAATCGGGAGTGTGCGGTGATAGCAGAACTTAATATAAACTATACGGACGGCACCTCTGAGCTTATCGGAACAGACAGTGATTGGAGTGTAGCCGAAAGTAAGCTTCGTTTTTGCGACCTTTACGACGGCGAGATTTATGACGCCTCGTTTACACCTGAGTTTAAATATCATACGGTTGTTGCCGATAATAACGACTTTTCTGTATTGGTGCCTCAGCAGGGCGAAAAGGTAATTGAGCAGGAGAGAATAAAGCCGGTTGCCTTGATACATACTCCAAAGGGAGAAACCGTTATTGATTTCGGTCAGAATTTAACAGGGTATCTTGAAATAAGTCTTAATGCACATAAGGGTGAAGCCGTAGAATTTTCCTTTGCGGAGATTCTCGATAAGGACGGAAATTTCTATAACGGTAACTATCGCTCGGCAAAAGCCCTTTACAGCTATACCTGCAAGGAGGGTGAGCAGACACATAAGCCGACGCTGACTTTTTACGGCTTTAGATATGTGCGTATTGATAAATTTCCGCAGAGAGATTTCGCCTTGGAACAGTTTACAGCTATAGTTCTGCACAGCGAAATGAAGCGCACCGGAAAAATTGAGACCTCAGACCCGATGCTTAATCAGCTGTTCAGTAACATTATTTGGGGACAAAAGGGTAATTTTCTTGATGTTCCTACAGACTGCCCTCAAAGAGATGAACGCTTAGGCTGGACAGGCGATGCTCAGGTGTTTGTTAAAACGGCAAGCTATAATTTTGATGTTCAGCGCTTTTTTACAAAGTGGCTTACGGATATGTCCCTTTCTCAGGGTGAGGACGGCAGAGTACCTGCGGTTATACCGAATGTGCTGTCAGAGAATGATGCAGGAGGTGCCGCATGGAGTGATGCGGTAACTATTTGTCCGTGGCAAATGTATTTAACCTACGGTGATACCGATATTTTAAAGCAGATGTTTCCCGCTATGAAAAAATATGTGGACTATATTACCTCGGTAACAACCACGCCCTACCTTTGGACAGGAAATTGGCAATACAGTGACTGGCTAGAGCTTGATAACAATGCAAAGCCGGGAGAGGTAATAACTAAGGGAAATACTTCGGAAGAACTTTTAGCCACAGCCTTTTATGCCTATTCGGCTTTGCTTGTATGCAAAGCAGGTGCAGTTTTAGGCGAAGACGTTGAGGAATACAAAGCCTTGTATCAAAATATTGTTTCAGCCTTTAAAAATACTTTTAAGGATGATTTCAAAACCCAGACAGAGCACGTTCTGGCATTGCATTTCGGACTTACAGATCATCCCAAAGAGGTGACTAAATCACTTGTAGAGAAAATTCATTCTGACGGAGATATGCTTAAAACCGGCTTTGTAGGTACGCCTTATCTTTTGCACGCGTTAAGTGAAAACGGTGAAAGCGAGCTTGCATATAAGATTCTACTGCGTAAGGATTATCCATCTTGGCTGTATCCGATTACTAAGGGCGCCACAACTATGTGGGAACACTGGGACGGCTTTAAACCTAATGGGGAAATATGGTCGGATGCGATGAATTCATATAACCACTATGCGTATGGCGCCGTGGCAGACTGGATGTACGGTGTAGCCGCCGGAATTAACACGGTTGAAAGCGCACCCGGCTTTGAGGAGATTTTATTTAAACCCACACCTACAGATGAAATCGACAGCTTTTGTGCTGAGATAGAAAGTAAGTACGGTAAAATATCTTCGCGCTGGTGGCATGAAGACGGTATTGTAAAATACGAGATAACAACTCCTAGCCCAGCAAAAGCTATTATTAATGGCAAAAAATATAATTTAATTGCCGGTGTGTATAGGTTTTGATAAAAAAATTTAGAACAGGCTTTAAAATTTGTCCAATTTTTTTCAAAAAAAGTCTTTTTTCGTCGAGAGTTTTATGGTATTATATAGATGATAAAATAAAATATTGAAAAAGGGGCTTTATTTATGGCAAGTATTGACTTTAAACACACCCCTTACGGCGACCTTGCGCTTATCAGTATGCGCGGCTGTGAGGACATTTCCGCTCAGGTAGATTATTATTTGAAGCAGTGGAGAAATATTCCGGAGGACGAGTCCTTTGTTGTATCGGCGCATTGTCCCCGTTTCGGAACCGGTGAGGCTAAAGCCGTTCTTAACCACACTGCAAGAGGTCTTGATGTATATATCATTTGTGATTGCTTTAATTACAATGTTACATACAAAATGTACGGACAAACTGTCCCGATGAGTCCTGACGACCATTTTCAGGATTTAAAGCGTGTTATCGCGGCGCTTGGAGGCAAGGCAAGAAGAATAACCGTTATTATGCCTATGCTCTACGAGGGAAGACAGCACCGCAGAACCGCAAGAGAGTCTATGGATTGCGCAATGGCTCTTCAGGAGCTTGTTGCAATGGGTGTTAAGAATATTATCACCTTTGACGCTCACGACCCCCGCGTTAACAACGCAATCCCGCTTGACGGCTTTGATAATGTTCAGGCGGCTTACCAGATGATTAAAGCCCTTTTAAAAACCGTTCCTGACATTAAGCTTGATAAGGACCATACAATGATAGTTTCTCCCGATGAGGGCGGTATGGGCAGATGTATTTACTATTCCTCTGTTCTCGGTCTTGACCTCGGTATGTTCTATAAGCGCCGTAATTACTCTGTTATTGTTAACGGAAGAAACCCCATTGAGGCTCACGAATTCCTCGGCAACGATATAACCGGTAAGGACCTTATCCTTGTTGACGATATGATTTCTTCCGGAGAGTCAATGCTCGATATAGCGGCAAAGCTGAAGGAAAAGGGAGCAGGCAGAATATTCATTTTCTCTACCTTTGGTCTTTTCGTTGAGGGACTGGACAAGTTTGACGAGTATTACAAGAGCGGAAAAATTGATAAGATTTTCACCACCAATCTTATTTATCAGCCTAAGGAGCTTTTAGAGAGAGAATGGTATTGCAGTGTTAATATGTCAAAGTATATCGCAATGCTGGTTGAAACCCTTAATTACGATAATTCAATAAGCAAGCTGCTTGACCCTGTTGACCGAATTAAGAATGTTGTAGCAAAATACGATAATAAATAATTGATATTAAATTAAAACGCGCGAAGAAAATTTTCTTCGCGCGTTTTTTATAACGAAAATAACGGAGACAGCGAACTGTCTCCGTTATTTACTGTATTAATTAGTATGCAACACCCTGAGCGAGCATAGCATCTGCAACCTTTTCAAAGCCTGCAATGTTAGCACCGGCAACGAGGTTACCCTCCATACCGTATTTCTTAGCGGCATTGAAGGAGTTGTGGAAGATGTTTGTCATAATGCCCTGAAGCTTAGCATCAACCTCTTCAAAGGTCCAGCTGTATCTCATTGAGTTCTGGCTCATCTCTAAAGCGGAGGTAGCAACGCCGCCTGCGTTTGCAGCCTTAGCGGGTCCAAAGAGAATTCCTGCTTTCTGGAAGATTTCAACAGCCTCGGGAGTAGAAGGCATATTTGCGCCCTCTGCAACTGCGATTACGCCGTTTGCAACAAGAGCCTTAGCACTCTCCCCGTTAAGCTCGTTCTGTGTAGCGCAGGGAAGAGCAATATCGCACTTAATTGTCCAGATTCCGCTGCAGCCCTCGTGATACTCAGCACCGTCAACACGGTTAACATACTCTTTAATTCTTCCGCGCTCAACCTCTTTAATCTGCTTAACAACATCAAGGTTGATTCCGTTTTTATCATAAATATATCCGTTTGAATCAGAAAGTGCAACAACCTTACCGCCGAGCTGGGTGGCTTTTTCGGTTGCATAGATAGCAACATTACCGGAACCCGAGATAACAACAGTCTTACCCTTGAAGGAATCCTCCTTCATACACTTAAGCATTTCCTCAGTGTAGTAGCAAAGACCGTAGCCTGTAGCCTCTGTACGGGCGAGCGAGCCGCCGTAGGTAAGACCCTTACCTGTGAGAACACCGGTGAATTCATTGCGAAGTCTCTTATACTGGCCGTACATAAATCCGATTTCACGGGCTCCTGTTCCGATATCACCTGCGGGAACATCTGTATCAGCACCGATATGCTTGGAAAGCTCGGTCATAAAGCTCTGGCAGAAGCGCATAACCTCACCGTCAGACTTGCCCTTGGGGTCAAAGTCAGAACCGCCCTTGCCGCCGCCGATCGGAAGACCTGTAAGGCTGTTCTTGAAAATCTGCTCAAAGCCTAAGAACTTGATAACAGAAGCATTTACCGAAGGATGCAGGCGGATACCGCCCTTATAAGGACCGATAGCAGAGTTGAACTGAACTCTGTAGCCGCGGTTAACCTGAACCTTGCCGTTATCATCTACCCAAGAAACGCGGAAGAATATCTGCCTTTCGGGCTCAACTATTCTTTCAAGAATTCCGGCAGCCTCATATTTGGGGTTAGCCTCGATAACCGGCTCAAGAGATTCAAGAACCTCTCTTACAGCCTGCAAGAACTCCTTTTCACCGGCGCTTCTTGCTTCAACACCGGCATAAACCTTTTTTAAATACTCGGATTTAAACATTCTAATCCCTCCAGATTTAAGATATAAGTATAACATAAAAATCCTTATGGAAAATAGAATACTACTATTTTTTTTTTCAGTCAATAGAAAATTTTAAATTTTTTTGATTTTTTTATTGCAATAATGTTATTTTGCAGTTATAATACCGTATATAATATATGGATGATGTCCGCAGGAAATGTGCTTTGCACAGCCGAAGGAGTAACACTCTCAGGCGCTTTTCTTTAAAAGCAGAGACTGCGGGCGGACATAGCTTTGGAGAATCCCGTTAAATCGGGTGCCGAAGGGGCAAGGGGAAATCCCAAATCTCTCAGGCAAAAGGACAAAGTTTTATTTCGCTCTTTTTAAGGGCTGAATTTTGTTTTTTTTGAAAAGCTATGTCATTCGGCATAGCTTTTTTTATTTTTGAAAGGGGATTAAAATGGAAAAGGTAATTGAAAAAATAACGGAGGTAAACGGTGTTATAAATGACCTTGTATGGGTTAAAATCGGTCTTATAATCCTTATAGGTACCGGAATTTTGATGACTGTTGCAACAAAATTCTTTCAGGTGTCTCATTTAGGTCACTGGTGGAAAAAAACTATTGTAAGCGTTTTTTCCAAAAAGAGCGGAGCTACAAAGAAAACCGATAAAAAGAGTATTTCTCAGTTTCAGGCACTGTGTACCGCTCTTGCGGCTACAATAGGCACAGGTAACATAGTAGGTGTATCCTTGGCTATAGCGGTAGGCGGTCCCGGCGCTGTTTTCTGGATGTGGGTTGCGGCATTTTTCGGAATGATGACCAACTTCTCAGAAAACGTTCTCGGTATTTATTACCGCCGCCGCAATAAAGACGGTGAATGGTCGGGCGGACCTATGTATTATTTGAAGGACGGTCTCGGAGCTAAGAAAAACTGCAAAAAGATAGGCGGATTTTTGGGTATTCTTTTCTCAATTTTTGCTATTCTGGCTTCCTTTGGAATAGGAAATATGAGCCAGATAAACACTATTGCTTCAAATATCAAAAATGCGTTCTTTAAAAGCTCAACCGCAACTGTAGGCGGTGTGTCTGTTGTTTCTCTTGTTGTCGGTATTGTGCTTATGATAGTAGCCTGCCTTATTATAATCGGAGGTCTTCAGAGAATTGCCTCTGTTGCAGAGCGTGTTGTACCGTTTATGGCTATTATATACATTGTAGGTGCGCTTATAGTCGCTTTTGTTAATGCTGAGCGTCTCGGAGATATGTTTGTTGCTATATTCAAGTTTGCTTTCGGTGTTAAGCCGGTTGCGGGTGCGGCAACGGGAATAGTATTTAAAACGGTTGTAACTCAGGGCTTTAAGCGCGGAGTTTTCTCAAACGAAGCCGGACTCGGTTCCTCGGTTATGGTTCATTCCTCCTCTAACACAAAGGAGCCTGTTGTTCAGGGTATGTGGGGAATATTCGAGGTATTCTTTGATACAATGGTAGTTTGTACTATGACTGCTATCGTTGTTCTTTCCTCCGGCTACATAAATCTTGATACAGGTATTGCAGCAGACCCTGATAACGCTTCGACCCTCGTTGCTAAAGTCTTCGGTGATGTGTTCGGTAAGGGCGGAGAAATGTTTGTTGCTATAGCACTTTTACTTTTTGCTTTCACAACGGTGCTTGGTTGGTCGCAGTATGGTTCAAAGGCTGTTGAGTATCTTTTTGGAGTTAAGGGTGTTAAGGTATATAAGGTAATATTTGTTCTTATGATAGTTTCGGGAGCGGTTATGACCTCGTCCTTTGCGTGGGATATTTCAGATACCTTTAACGGACTTATGATGATACCTAACCTTATCGGTGTGGTTGTGCTTTGTCCGATAGTTATGAAGATAACCCAAAACTATGTTGACCGTAAAATAAAGGGCAAAAAGGTAAATCCCGTTCTTTCTTATGATGAAAAAATAGAAAACGAAATGGCAATTAAGATACTTGAGGAAAACGAATAAAAATTGCTTGACAAAGAATAAGACTTGTGATAAAATAGTCAAGCCGCATATTGTGGGCTTATTAAGTTGTGCCTTGTGCGCACGCCTATCTTTAGCGAGACTGTAAATATCAGGCAGGTGTAAAAAATGTACGCAATTATCGAAACAGGCGGAAAGCAGTACCGTGTTCAGAACGGTGACGTTATTTACGTTGAAAAGCTTAACGCTGAGGTTGACGAAGAGATTACCTTCGACAAGGTTGTTGCCGTTTGCAACAGAACTTTAAAGGTTGGCAAGCCCTATGTTAAGGACGCTTTCGTTAAGGGTACCGTTTTAAAGAACGGCAAGGGCAAGAAGATCACAGTCTTCACCTATAAACCCAAGAAGAGCAGTTCCCGTAAAATGGGTCACAGACAGCCCTACACAAAAGTACAGATAAACGAAATCGGTTAATTTGTATGACAAGTGTAAAATTCTTGGCTGATGAAAACGGAATATTCGGTTTTGAAATCAGCGGTCACTGTTCGAAAGACGGTGACGATGAAGCCGGAAAAATTGTATGCGCTGCAGTTTCCTCTGCCGCATATATGGCTGCAAACACGGTTGGAGAAATAATTGGGGACAGTATGAAGGCTGATATTTCGGATGCCTTTATGAAAATCTCGGTTGAAAATCCGTCAGGCAAAGCAAAAGCTGTGCTTGAGGGCTTTAAGCTCCACATAGAGCAGTTATCCGGTCAATATGGCAATAACATCAAAATTATCGGAGGTGCAAATCATGTTAAAGATTAACATTCAGTTATTCGCTCATAAAAAAGGTATGGGTTCAACCAAGAACGGCCGTGACAGTGAGTCTAAGCGTCTTGGCGTTAAGAGAGCTGACGGACAGTTCGTATTAGCAGGAAACATCCTCGTTATACAAAGAGGTACTCATATCCATCCCGGCAACAATGTAGGCCGTGGCTCAGATGATACCTTATTTGCTCTTATCGACGGTAAGGTTAAGTTCGAAAGAGTAGGTAAAGACCGTAAACAGGTTAGCATCTACGCTGTTGAGCAGTAAGTAAACGAAAATCCGAGCGGCAAAACAGCTGCTCGGATTTATTTTTTAAATGAGGTGTTTCTATTGATTAAATGTCACGTTTGTTCGTTTGAATGTGAGGACGGTGCAACACTTTGCCCCGTATGCGGAGCGGAGCTTTTAATAGAGCCTGAGGAAGCAACGGAGAAGGAAGAAGAAACCATAATTGAAAATCCTGTGCTTGCGGCATCTGTTGAGGATGTTGTAACGGCTGAAATTTACAGGGATATTTTAAGTGAAAACAGCATACCCTTTACCTGTGAATCCGATGGCGGAAGTATGAAGATAGTTTTCGGCGGAGGATTTGTGGCAGAGGATATATATGTAGATGAAAGCAATCTTGAAAAAGCGCAAGAATTGTATGAAGAGGTCTTAAATTCCGAACCGGAATTTTTTGAGGAAGAAGAGGGCGAATAATGTTTGTTGATGTTGCAAAAATACATCTTAAAGCTGGAAACGGCGGAAACGGCGCAGTTTCATTTCACAGAGAAAAATATGTAGCCGCAGGCGGACCTGACGGCGGCGACGGCGGCAGAGGCGGAAACATAATCTTCAAGGCAGACAGTAATTTATCCACCCTTGCTGATTTTAGATATAAAAGGAAATACTGCGCAGAGCCTGGTGAAAACGGACGAGCCTCCAGATGCAGCGGTAAAAGCGCTCCCGACCTTGTAATTTCGGTTCCTCAAGGTACACTTGTAAAGGATGCTGAAACAGGAAGACTTATCGCAGATATATCTGACGATACACCGGTTATAATTGCCAAGGGCGGAAACGGCGGCTGGGGAAACAGCCATTTTGCAACCTCCACCCGTCAGGTGCCACGATTTGCTAAGAACGGAAACCCAGGTGAGGAGCTTGATGTTGTTCTTGAATTAAAGCTGCTTGCGGACGTAGGGTTAATCGGCTTTCCGAATGTAGGTAAATCGACCCTTGTATCGGTTGTAAGTGAGGCAAAGCCCAAAATAGCCAACTACCATTTTACAACCCTTACACCTGTTTTAGGTGTTGTAAGGGTGGATGAAGGCGCTTCCTTTGTTATGGCGGATATACCCGGTCTTATAGAGGGCGCGGGCGAAGGAGTAGGCTTGGGTCACGAATTTTTGCGCCATGTTGAGCGTTGCAGAATGCTTATCCATGTCATAGATATTTCGGGCAGTGAGGGCAGAGACCCCAAGGATGATTTCGAGAAGATAAATAAAGAGCTTTCTGTTTTCAGCGAGGAATTATCACAGCGTCCCCAAATAATCGCAGGAAATAAGTGCGATATGTTGGACGAGGAGCAGATAGAAGAGTATAGAGTTTATTTTGAAGAAAAGGGATATAAATTTTTCCCCATCATAGCCCCCATTGCAGAGGGAACAAAAGAGCTTATTAGCTTTGTTGCAGGTGAGCTTTCAAAGCTGCCGCCCATAATCAAGTATGAAGCTGAGCCTAAGCCCTTGGAGGACTTTACCAAGAAAAACAAACGCACATTCTCTATCCGCGTTTGTGACGGTGTATTCTTTGTTGAGAACGCGCCGTGGCTTATGGATGTTATGAACACTGTTGACCCTGATGATTATGAATCTCTCCAGTATTTTGAGAGGGTTTTGCGTTCGAGCGGGATAATAGATGCTCTGGTTGACGCCGGCGTTAAAGAGGGCGATACCGTAAGCGTTTACGATATAGAATTTGACTATGTAAACTAAGAGGGATAAAAATGGATAATGTAAATCTTTTAAGTCCCTCTGTGCTCGCCTTTGTGGGAGACGGGGTTTACGGGCTTTATGTCAGAACAAGGCTCGCCGAAACCAACCGTCCCTCAGGGGAACTACATAGTCTTTCGGTTAAGTGGGTCAACGCTTCTGCTCAGGCAAAAGCTTTTAAGCTTATTGAACCCGAGCTTACCGAAAGGGAACTTTCGGTTTTTAAAAGGGGCAGAAATTTCCATACCGGAAATACGCCTAAAGGCTCTACTGCCGGTGAATACCATACCGCTACAGGTCTTGAATGTCTTTTCGGATATTTGTATTTGTCGGGAGAAACAGACAGGGCAGACACGCTTTTTGGAATTATATGGTATAATCTTAATAATTTATAGTAAATTATCGTATAAACGGACACACTGTATATATACAGTGTGTCCGTTATTTTTTTGGAGGTGCGTTATGAATAAAAAGGTCTATAAAATTTTTGGAGATATCCTCGTTTATATATTGGGTGGCTTTATTTATTCCGCCGCGGTTACAATGCTTATCTCACCGAATGAAATTTCACCCGGAGGATTTACGGGTATTGCAACCGTGCTTCAATATTTATTCGGTCTTCCTACGGGCGCGATGCTTTTTGCGCTTAACATTCCCGTGCTGATTATGGGATTTATATCCTTTGGCGGAATATTTATCTTTAAAACAGCGGCTGCAACGGTTATAATGTCACTCACTCTGGAAATTTGCGAGGCTGTTTTGCCTGTTTTCAAGGTGGATAAAATTCTTGCCTGCGTTTTCGGAGGTATACTTATGGGGTTGGGACTGAGCCTTATAATGCTTAAAGGAGCAACCTCGGGAGGTGTAGATATTATTGCCAAGTTTATAAACCGCCGTTATCCGCATCTTACAGTAGGCAGACTGATTCTCTTTTCCGATGCACTTGTTGTGGCTGTTACGGCTATTGTCTACAAAAATATTGAAAGTGCGCTTTATTCGGTAGTATCGCTCTATGCCTCCTCAAAAATAGTTGATGTTATGCTTTATGGCTCTGATAAGGGAAAAATTATTTATATAATAACAAATAAGGCAAAGGAAATATCAAATGAGATAATCGCGGTTTTGCAAAGAGGTGTAACCGAAATAAATGTTGTGGGCAGTTTTACAGGTAAGCAAAGAAAAATGCTTATGTGCACAGTAAGAAGGCAGGAGGTATCCCTTGTGCTTAATATTACAAGGAATTTGGATAACGATTCTTTTATTGTTGTAGGAGAGGCCGGAGAGATATTCGGGCAGGGCTTTAAGAAAATTTAAAAAAATTAAATTGACTATTGCTTTTTTCTGATATTGTGGTATAATAGTGCTTGCCGACACAATATATTGTGTTAATTGTCAGTGAAATATATCATATTTTGGGAGGAATAGAAAAAATGAAGATTATCAAAAGAAGCGGCGCAGAAGTCAGCTTTGACCCTAAAAAGATAGTTATCGCCGTTGCTAAAGCAAATCAAAGCGTTGTTCCCAGCGAGCGTATGTCGGATATCCAGATAAAGCGTATAGCAGAGGATGTTGAAAGTGCGGCTGCAAATATAAACCGCTCTTTAAGCGTTGAAGAAATCCAAGATATGGTAGAGGATCAGATAATGAATCAGCGCGCCTTTGAGGTTGCAAGGCGCTATATAACCTACCGCTATAACAGAGCGTTGGTTCGTAAGTCTAACACTACTGATGAGCAAATATTATCCCTTATTGAATGTAATAATGAAGAGGTTAAGCAGGAGAATTCAAATAAGAATCCTACCGTTAACAGCGTTCAGCGTGACTATATGGCAGGAGAGGTCAGCAAGGATATAACCAAGCGTATTTTGCTTGAACCCGATATCGTTGAGGCTCACGAAAATGGAATTATCCACTTCCACGACGCGGACTATTTCGCTCAGCATATGCATAACTGCGACCTTGTAAATTTAGGCGATATGCTCCAGAACGGTACCGTTATCAGCGGAACTCTTATCGAAAAGCCGCACAGCTTTTCTACCGCCTGCAATATTGCAACACAAATTATAGCTCAGGTTGCCTCCTGTCAGTACGGAGGGCAGAGCATCAGCCTTACACACTTAGCTCCCTTTGTTGATATAAGCAGAAAGAAGATAAGAGTTGAGGTTGAGGACGAGCTTAAAACAATCGGTACAACCCTTACAAATGAGCAGATAGACACTGTTGTTGAAAAGCGTCTACGCGAGGAGGTTCGCAAGGGCGTTCAGATGATTCAGTATCAGGTTGTAACCCTTATGACAACCAACGGTCAGGCTCCCTTTGTAACTGTATTTATGTATCTGAACGAGGCAGAAAACGAGCGCGAGAAGCAGGACCTTGCTATGATTATAGAGGAGACTCTTCGCCAGCGTTATCAGGGTGTTAAGAATGAAAAGGGTGTTTGGATAACTCCGGCTTTCCCGAAGCTTATATATGTTCTTGAAGAAGATAACATAAAAGAGGACAGCAAGTACTGGTATTTGACAAAGCTTGCCGCCAAATGTACCGCTAAGCGAATGGTTCCCGATTATATCTCCGAGAAGATTATGCTTCAGAATAAGATAGATAAAAACGGCGAGGGTCATTGCTACACCTGTATGGGCTGCCGCAGCTTCCTGACTCCCTATGTTGATGAAAACGGTAACCCTAAGTATTACGGACGCTTCAATCAGGGTGTTGTAACGGTTAACCTTGTTGATATCGGTCTTTCTGCCGGCAAAGATATTGAGAAATTCTGGAAGATATTTGACGAGCGTATGGAGCTTTGCCACAGAGCGCTTCAGGCAAGACACGAGCGCTTAACAGGCACTCTTTCGGATGCCGCTCCCATTCTCTGGCAGCATGGCGCACTGCTTCGCCTTAACAAGGGTGAGACTATCGATAAGTATCTCCACGGCGGATATTCAACCCTTTCTCTCGGCTATGCGGGACTTTGGGAATGTGTTTACAGTATGATAGATAAGAAGCTGACCGAGCCTGCCGGAAAGCAGTTCGGACTTGAGATTATGAAGAAACTCAACGAATATACTGCTAAGTGGAAAGCGGCGGAGAATATCGACTATTCTCTCTACGGAACCCCTCTTGAGAGTACAACCTACAAGTTTGCAAAATGCCTGCAGAAGCGTTTCGGAGTTATAAAGGGAGTTACCGACCGCAACTACATCACAAACAGCTATCATGTTCATGTTACCGAGGATATTGATGCTTTTGATAAGCTTGCATTAGAGTCGGAATTTCAGGCTTTGTCTCCCGGAGGAGCAATCTCCTATGTTGAGGTTCCTGATATGCAGAATAATCTTGACGCAGTTATTGCGCTTATGAAGTTTATCTATGATAATATTATGTATGCGGAGCTTAATACCAAGAGCGATTTCTGCCATGTCTGCGGATATGACGGGGAAATCGAAATCAAGGAGGACGGTCACGGAAAATTAATCTGGACCTGTCCCAACTGCGGCAATACAGACGAAAGCAAGCTCAATGTTGCAAGAAGAACCTGCGGTTACATCGGAACACAGTTCTGGAATCAGGGTAGAACACAGGAAATAAAAGAGAGAGTTTTGCATCTTTAATAAAAACCAAACAAAACCTCTTTTATTTTAGGTAAAAGAGGTTTTGTTTTATGAACTATGCAGTTATAAAGAAATTCGATATTGCTAACGGACCGGGGGTAAGAGTATCATTGTTCGTAAGCGGATGCCGTCATCACTGCAAAAACTGCTTTAATAAAGAGGCGTGGGATTTTGATTACGGCTATGAATATAATGATGCTGTAATTGATGAAATTATAGAAGCCTGCGATAAGGATTATATAACAGGATTATCATTGCTCGGCGGAGAACCGTTTGAGCCTGAAAATCAGGAGGGAATTTTAAGGCTGGTTGAAAGATTTGATGAGAAATTCCCCGATAAGGATATTTGGTGCTATACGGGATTTTTGTTTGATAAACAGCTTCTTGCAGGAGCTGTAGGCAATTCGGAAACCGTTTTAAAGGCTTTAGAGCATATTGATGTTGTGGTAGACGGTAAGTTTGTTGAAGAGCTTAAAAATCTTGCCTTGATTTTCAGAGGCTCATCAAATCAGAGAATAATAGATGTTAAAAAATCCTTAGAGCAGGATAAGACTATCTTGCTGGACGGCAAATGGGAAAGGAAAATGGGCAATAGCTCAATATATGATTAGGAGAAAGAAAAATGGTTAAAGTGAAATTTAAAAAGCTCAGTGAAAACGCAACCGTTCCGAGCTATGGCTCGGCTTTTGCCGCAGGAGCAGACCTTTACGCCTGCACAAGCGGAGAGACGGTTACTTTTGCTCCGGGAGAGACCAAAATGATACATACGGGTATTTCTCTTGAAATTCCCGAAGGATATGCCGGACTTGTATATGCCAGAAGCGGCATAGCAACAAAGCGCGGTCTTGCTCCTGCGAATAAGGTAGGCGTTATTGACAGCGACTACCGCGGAGAAATAATGGTTTCCTTGCATAATCATTCGTGCGAAGTTCAGGAAATTGCCGATAAGGAGAGAATAGCTCAGCTTGTTATTGCTCCCTTTTTAGCGGTTGATTTTGTTGAGGCTGACGAGCTTTCTGATACAGACAGGGGAGCCGGCGGATTCGGTTCTACAGGAACAAAATAAATTTAAAAAGAATCACGGACACAATTTGTCCGTGATTCTTTTAATCTTTAATACCAAGAATATTTCTTATATATTTTCCTACTTCCTCACCGGTGAGGTTTAGAACAAAGGAAAATTCGTTTTCAACCGATTCCTGAGCTTTTGTAAGGCTATCCTCGTCATAAGAAGATAGCTTTTTATTTTCCGCCTTTAGGGCGACTTTTTTAAGATAAATACAGCTTACAAGCTCTATTAACTGCTGAACGTTTCCTTCTGCTAAAACCTTGCGGAAATTTTCGCTCCGTTCCTTGCGGTCTTCTATCCAGCTAAGCTCTTTACCTTTGCTTGAGGCTATAATTTCGTCAATTTCATCCTTAGTAAGAATATAGCGCATTTTTGCAAGCAGCGGTTCACTGTTTACCGGAACATATAGAGTTGAGTTTTTGTTTTGCAAGGGCTTTAAAATATAAAAGTCGTTGCTTTTACCCGGCTTTAGCTCCATTGATTTTATTTCTTCTATAAGACATACTCCGCTTGCCGCATATCTGACATAATCGCCTTTTTTATACTGTGTCATCCTTATAACCTCCTACTTGATTATACCAAAAATCAGGCAGGGATTTCAAAGGAAATTTTCAAAAAAGTCTAAAAAATTTTAATTTTTAGAGCTTATTTCCTTTTCAATAACTAAAAGTCGGTTATATTTTGCAACTCTGTCGGTTCTACAGGGAGCGCCGGTTTTTATCTGTCCTGCATTTAAGGCAACTGCTAAATCTGCTATGGTTGTATCCTCGGTTTCGCCCGAGCGGTGAGAAATAACCGCCGCATAGCCGTTTTGCTTTGCAAGCTCAACTACATCGAGTGTTTCGCTGAGTGTTCCTATCTGGTTCAGCTTTACGAGTATCGCATTTCCGGCTTGCTGTTCGATTCCTTTTTGCAGCCTTTTAACGTTAGTAACGAACAAATCGTCACCAACAAGCTGCAGCTTGTCGGAAAGGGCGGCGGTAAGCTTTTTCCAGCCCTCCCAGTCTTCCTCGGCAACGCCGTCCTCAATAGAAACAATGGGATATTTTTCGCAAAGTGAGGAATAGTAGTCTATCAGCTCCTCAGCGGTCATTTTCTTATTTCTTTTAGGTAGGATATACTCACCGTCCTTGTACCATTCGCTTGAGGCAACATCAAGTGCGATTTTTATATCCTTTGTAGAGTATCCGCTTTTTTCTATAGCTTTAACTATCAGCTCAATTGCTTCTTCGTCCGAGCTGAGGTCAGGTGCGAAGCCGCCCTCGTCTCCAACACCTGTTGCACTGCCCTTTTCTTTGAGAATTTTACCGAGGGTGTGGTAAATTTCGCTGCATTGCCTGAGTCCCTCGCAAAAGCTTTTAGCGGACTGGGGAATAATCATAAACTCCTGAATATCAATATTGTTTGCCGCGTGCGCGCCGCCGTTTAAAATATTCATCATCGGCTTCGGCAGGATATTGCCGTTTATTCCACCGATGTATCTGTAAAGCGGCATTTTTTTAGAGCTTGCCGCCGCCTTTGCTACGGCTAATGATACCGCAAGAATAGCATTTGCACCGAGCTTTTGCTTGTTTTCGGTGCCGTCAAGAGTTATCATTGTTTCGTCAATCAGGCGCTGGTTATCTGCCTCCATTCCTTTTAGTTTGGGGAAAATTATTCTGTTTATATTTTCCGTTGCTTTTTTTACGCCTTTACCGCCGTAAAGACTGCCTCCGTCTCTAAGCTCGTGAGCCTCGAAAATACCTGTTGAAGCACCGGAGGGGGAGAGTGCAAAGCCTTCGGCACCGTCCTCTAAGACTACTTTTGCTCCTACTGTAGGATTTCCTCTTGAATCCATAAGCTCATAGCCCTCAACTAAAGTTATTTTTGCCATATAACCGCTCCTTTGAAATTTTTTTATTATTGTTTCCTTAAAATAATATATTATTTAATAAAAAAGTATTTTATTATAAGAAAAAATGTGATATAATCTAAAATGTATAATTATGTATTAGGTTGTGCTGTAAAAGTGGAAAATAAAACAGAAGAAAAGTTTAACAATATAATCTGCGGAAGAAATCCCGTGCTTGAGGCTGTGCGCTCCGGCAGAGAGATTGACCGACTGCTTGTAGCCCACGGGGTTTCGGGCGGCTCGGTTGCGGCAATAATTGCAAAATGCTCAGCAAAGGGTATTTTAATAAAGGAAGTAAGTCCGCAAAAGCTGGATTATTACACAGGCGGTGCCAACCATCAAGGTGTTGCCGTTATGTTTGCATCTCAGGAATATGCCTCGGTTGAGGATATTTTCGCGGTTGCAAAGGAAAGAAACGAAAAGCCGTTTATAATTATATGTGATGAGATAGAGGACCCTCATAATTTAGGGGCAATAATAAGAACCGCAGAGGCTTGCGGGGTACACGGTATAATTATTCCTAAGCGCAGAAGCGCGTCTTTAAACGCAACGGTTGCAAAATCAGCAAGCGGAGCGCTTGAATATATGAAGGTTGCAAGGGTCACCAATATTCCTAACACAATTGAGGAGTTAAAGCAAAAGGGTGTTTGGGTTTTCGGTGCTGATATGGACGGTACTGACTTTGAACAGACCGATTTTGACCTTCCTTGTGCCATAGTAATAGGAAATGAGGGCAAGGGTATAGGCACATTAACTGCCAAACGGTGTGATGTGATAGTAAGCCTGCCTATGCATGGAAAAATAAATTCGCTAAATGCCTCTGTTGCGGCTGGCGTGTTAATGTATGAAGTTGTAAGAAAAAGGAGAAAATAATGGGTATTTTTTCAAAAAGACCTGACAGTGAAAATACTCCTCCTGACACTCTGGAGGAAAATATAGGCTTTGAAATAGGAAACAGTAATACGCATAAAACTGTTCCGAATCACGCTTTAACAGCGGATGAAATTACCGCTCCGAAGGTTGATTTTAAGCCTACTGCGGAGTCCTCACCCTTAGAGGCTCTTAAGAAAAAAATGATGCAGAATACTGCTAATGATACAGAAAATAAAGAGGAGAAGCCAAAGGAGAAAAGTCTGCTCGAAAAGTGTATGCCTTATATTATTGATGAGGAGGGCAATAACGCGGCAGACGAGGAGCCTTCCTATACTCTTGACAGTGTTTCGGATATTTTAAAATCCGAAAACACAAAAACCATTGAAAAAATTGCAAGAAAATATGAAATAACCTTTGATGATTTAGGTAAATACTCCTCGATTATCGGCTCTGTGCCTGCAGAGCCTAAGGCGGAAGAAAAAGAGGAGATATTTACTCCTAAAGTAAGCGAAATACAAACAAGTCTTCCTGATATTTCGGATATAGACAATGCAGTTTTAAAAAAAGAGGAAGAAACAGCGGAGCCGGATATCGCAGAAACCGGAACTATCCGTTTTACTCCTGTTCATGAAGCTGATGATATTACAAGGATAAGTATAAGCTCGCAGACGCGCCCAATCGACCTTACAGGTGAGCTTTCCCAGATACCTGAGCCTCATATTGACACACCGCAGGAAAACGAAATGCGCCTTGAAAGAACGGAATTTGAAGAATATACTCCCGAAACGGAGTATACCTGTGCTGAGGATGGCAGACATCTTTTAAGAAAGCTTTCTATAAAAAAGAGAAACAGCTTTTTGAGACTTTCCGGAAGTATAATTTTAACACTGCTTACAGCACTGTTTTTAATACCGCCTTTGTCCGGTCTTGTTTTAAGTAATTTGAGCTTAAGTATGGCAATTTGCTCTGTGCTTATGCTTGGGATAATACTTATGAACTGTGATGCTTTCAAATCCATTCATAAGCTTTTCAGCAGACATTCTTCCCCTGATTCAACGCTTTGCCTAGCAATTATAGCTGTTATAGCTTATACGGTTACCGGATTTATAAAACAGCGTTCAACCCTTGAAATTATGCTGCTTTGTGAGATACTGCTCTCTTTCAGGGCGATAGGGCAGTTTATGTACCGCTCGCAAATGCTTTCAAACTTCAAGCAAATAATATCCTCTGCTCCTAAAAAAGCGATAAAGCTTATTGATGATACCGCGGTTACCTTTGCTATGGCTAAGGATGCAGTCTATGGGGATACCCTCATAGCGGCTCCCCAAAGAACCGAGTTTATCGGCGGTTTTATGAAGCATTCAACCTTCAGAACATTTTTAAGCGGAAAGTTAAGAACAATAAACGCTCTTGCGCTTTTCTTTGCAGTGGCTATTGCGCTTTTATCTCTTGCTTACTATACAAATCCGCTTTATGCTTGCTACAGTGCGGCGGTAGTATTATCCTTTGCCTGTGTTCCGTCTCTTTTCTTTATTGATTCTTTGCCCCTTTATTCGGCGGCAAAAAAGCTCAATAAAAAAGGTGCTATGATAGCAGGAAAGGTGGGAGCGGAAAAAATAGAAATGGCAAATGCCATTGTTTTAGGCTCTGAGGATTTATTTCCCTCAGGAACGGTAACCCTGCACAATATGAAAATCTTAAGTGAAAACAATGTTGATGATACGCTTGTCCGCGCGGCTTCTCTTACTCAGGCTATGGGCAGTCCTCTTCAAAATATTTTTAAGCGTATAGCGGGAACAGGGAATATTACAGATCTGCCCTCCTCGGATACGGTTAAGTATGAGGAGCGAATGGGAATTTCCGGCTGGGTAAATGATAAGCTGCTCTTTATCGGAAACAGAACGCTTATGGAGGCTCACGGCATAGCGGTTCCCAGCGTTGAGACTGACCGTAAAATTCTCCGCAAGGGATATTTTCCGGTTTATGTCGCTTCGGACGGTAAGGCTTGTGCGCTTTTAATGGTACAATATTCGGTTAATCCCGAGGTTGCCCATGAGCTTAGAAAGCTTACGGGGGCGGGAGTTACAATTCTTGTAAACAATACCGACCCGAATTTAACCGAGGAAATGATTTGCGATTATCTCGGCCTTTATGACGATATGGTAAAGGTAATGTCGGTTGCCGGCTGTAATATGTATAAAAACACCGTAAGAACCGAAAAAGAGATAAGCGCTCCGGCAATGTATAAGGGAAATCCTACAGGATTTTCGAGTATTATAAACTGTGCGGGAAGAATAAAGAAGTCTAATGCTGTTTTAACAGTGCTTTATATTCTTTCTTGTGTTTTGGGTGTTGTTTTATTCGCCTATAAGGCGTTTGCAGGAGTAGGCTCGCTGTTAAGCGGAGGATTTATTCTGCTTTACTGTCTTGCCTCAACCGTTATTTCATTTATTCTCTACTTAGTAGAAAAACCATAGCTGTAATTGCAGCGGAACGGAGTTATTATGTGCGATAAAAAGAAATTTTATATTACAACAGCTATTGCTTATACCTCTCGAAAGCCTCATATCGGCAACGCTTACGATATAGTTTTAGCCGATATGATTGCCAGATATAAGCGTATGCAGGGTTATGATGTTTATTTGATGACAGGTTCTGATGAGCACGGTCAGAAAATCGAGGAATATGCCGCTGCAGCAGGTATTTCTCCCAAGGAGTATGTGGATAATGTATCCTCACAGATTAAGGATGTATGGAACAGCCTTAATACAAGCTATGATAAATTTATCAGAACCACTGATGAAGACCATGAAAAGCAGGTTCAGAAGATATTTAACAAGCTTTATGAGCAGGGAGATATCTATAAGGGTCATTACGAGGGAAAATACTGCGTTCCCTGCGAATCATTCTTTACCGCTTCTCAGCTTGTGGACGGCAAATGCCCCGATTGCGGACGCGAGGTTATTGATTCCAAGGAAGAGGCTTATTTCCTGAGACTCAGCAAATATCAGGATAGGCTGATAAAATACTATGAGGAAAATCCCGATTTTATAAAGCCGGAATCCCGAAAGAATGAAATGATAAACAACTTCCTAAAGCCCGGACTTTCCGACCTTTGCGTATCCCGTTCTTCTTTTAAATGGGGTGTTCCTGTTGAGTTTGACGATAAGCACGTCATATATGTGTGGATTGATGCTCTTTCAAACTACATCACCGGAATAGGATATGATACCGAAAATCCCTCGGAGCGTTATAAAAAGCTCTGGCCGGCGGATTTGCACGTAATAGGAAAGGATATAGTCCGTTTCCACACAATTTACTGGCCTATAATCCTTATGGCTCTCGGGGAGCCGTTACCCAAGCAGGTTTTAGGTCATCCGTGGGTGCTTGTAGGCGAGGATAAAATGTCCAAATCAAAGGGTAATGTTATTTATGCCGATGAGCTGGCTAAGCGTTTCGGTGTGGATGCGGTGCGTTATTATCTGCTTTCCGAAATTCCTTTCACTCAGGACGGTACTATAACCTATGAAACCTTTATAGCTAAGTTTAATTCAGACCTTGCAAATACTCTCGGCAACCTTGTAAACCGCAGTATTGCTATGACAAATAAATACTTCGGCGGCAAGGTAAGCGCAGGAAAGAGTGACGGTGAATTTGACCTTGACCTTATAAATACGGTTAAGGAGACAACTGAAAAATATTATTCTCTTATGGATGCTTATCATAATGCGGATGCTTGCGAAGCGGTTTTAAATCTTGCAAAGCGCTGTAATAAATATATAGACGAAACCGCTCCGTGGGTGCTTGCTAAGGATGAAAGCAGTAAGGAAAGGCTTGAGGCTGTTCTTTACAATCTGCTTGAATGTATCCGTATTCTCGGAATACTCCTTACCCCTATAATACCCGACAGCGCCGCAAGCATAAAAAATCAGCTTAACTGTAATAATGAAACTGTTGCCTTTGGTGAGGTAAAGGAATATTCCGTAGGAGAAGCTACACCGCTTTTTGCGCGCATTGATGCGGAAAAAACTCTTAAGGAATTAGCCGAAGAAGCCGAGAAGGCAAAAGCGGAAAGTAAAGAAAATGTTACAACCCTTGCCGAAATTTCTATTGATGATTTTGCAAAGGTTGAGCTTAAAGCGGCTAAAATAATAGCCTGTGAGCCTGTTCCAAAGGCTAAAAAGCTACTGAAGCTTACTGTAAATGACGGTGAGAAGCAGAGAACCGTTGTTTCGGGAATTGCAAAATGGTATACTCCCGAACAGCTTATAGGACATACAGTAGTTCTCCTTTCAAATTTAAAGCCTGCTAAGCTTTGCGGAGTTGAATCGCAAGGAATGATTTTAGCGGCGGATTGCAGTGAGGACGACGTTAAGGTTCTGTTTATTGATGATGTTCCAGCCGGAAGTAAGATAAGATAATTATGGAAGAAATTGTTTACCGTCCGCCTGAGGGCTGTACTTCCATTTTTGATACTCATGCGCATTATAATGATGAGCGTTTTGCAGGGCTTACTGATGAAATTCTCGGCAATATGGCAGAATATGGGCTTGCAGGTGTTATAACCTGCGGATGCGACGCGCGCTCCTGTGAAGAAAGCATTGCCTTAGCCGAAAAATATGAAAATGTATATTTTGCCGCCGGAATACACCCCGAAAACCTTGACAGTAATACCTCAGTAGAAGAAATCGCCGAATATGCCAAGCATAAAAAATGTGTTGCGATAGGTGAAATAGGGCTTGATTATCACTGGTGCGATACTAATAAAGCAGAGCAGAAAAATGTTTTTGAAGAGCAGATTTTGCTTGCCAAAAAACTCGATTTGCCGATTATTGTCCACGATAGGGAAGCCCATGCCGATATTCTTGAAATCCTTAAAAAGCATAAGCCTAAGGGTGTGGTTCACTGCTTTTCGGGCAGTGAGGAGTCCGCGGCAGAAATACTTAAAATAGGAATGTATATAGGAATAGGCGGTGTTGTGACCTTTAAAAACGCTAAAAGGCTGCCCGAGGTTGTTAAAATGCTGCCGAAGGATAAGCTTTTGCTTGAAACCGACTGCCCGTACTTAGCTCCCGAGCCTTTTAGGGGAAAGCTTTGCTATTCGGGAATGATTTATTTGACAGCCGAAAAAATTGCAGAGCTTCGCGGAACAGATGCGGCAAGCATTCTAAAGCAAAATTTTTTAAACACAAAATCTCTTTTTAACTTATAAAAAGTATATTTTCCCGATTTTTACAGATAATAGCATGTAGAAAGCGGGGTGATTTTTAATGGAAAACAATAAAAACAAAAATCAGAACCAGAATCAGAATAAAAACGAACAGAATAAGAACGAAAATAAAAACGAAAAGATTTTTGAAGATAAGAATCAGGACTAATTTAAAAAACTGCTCCGCAAAAGCGGAGCAGTTTTTTTATAATACTCTAAACTATTTCTCTAAGAATTCAAATATATCCTCGGTTACCTGAGCTTTGCAGGTGTCATTTAAAATTTCGTGGCGGCAGTTTTCGTATAGCTTGATAGAAACATTCTTTACACCGCTGTTTTTTAGCTTTTTATAAACTTCATTTACACCCTTGCCGTAATTTCCTACGGGGTCGTCACTGCCTGATATAAGCAATATAGGAAGATTTTTCCGTATATTTTCAAACCAGCCTTTAACATTTGCTTTTTTCTGCAGCAGAACAAGGTCTTTCATAGCCGAAACGGTAAATTTAAAGGTGCAAAATTTATCTGCTGAGTATTTCTTTATAATTTCCGTGTCCTTGGTAAGCCAGTTATATTTTGAAGATTTATCAAACCTTTTGTTATATGCTCCAAAAGCAATTTTATCAACCAATACGGAGATATATTTTTCGCCTTTTAATACTTTAATTATGTTAATGATGAGAATTCCTAAATCTGAGGCGGGGTTTGGTCCTCCTGTGCCGCAAATTATCAGCTTCTTATATGTATTACCGTACTTTAAAGCGGCAACACGCACAATAAATGAACCCATTGAATGACCAAAAATATAAAGCGGCTTATCGGGATAAAGCTTTTGCATATACTGCTGAAAATAAAAAGTATCGTCAACCAAATACTGCCAGCCGTTTTTATGGGCGATAAAGCCAAGCTCACTGTCATTATCTGCGGTTTTTCCATGCCCTAAATTATCGTAGCCAAAGCATACATAGCCTCGCTCAGCCGCGGCGGACATCAGCGGTTCGTAACGCCCGATATGCTCTGTCATACCGTGGACGATATGAAAAAGACCCTTTACTTCGCCGCTTGGTATATAGGCAATACCTGCGAGAGTATGCTTACCGTCACTGCTTTTAATATTTATTTTTTTAGCTGTACAGTTCATATCATATCTTCTGAAAAGCATTTAGCACTTTTAACTGCTGCTTTCCAGCCTTTCTTAAGACTTGTTCGCTTTTCTTCATCAATTTTGGGAGAAAATTTATTTTGAGCAAACGCAAGAGCCTTTAACTCGTCCTTATCTTTCCAAAATCCTACTGCCAGTCCTGCTAAAAAAGCGGCTCCTAAAGCGGTAGCTTCTCCGCTTTCGGGACAGAGTACATCAATATCTGAAATATCCGACTGAAACTGCATAAGAAATTTATTTGCGGCGGCGCCGCCGTCAGCCTTGATAAAGCCAATTTCCGCTTGGCTGTCAGCCTTCATAGCTGAAATAAGGTCGTCTGTCTGATATGCTATCGACTCCAAAGCCGCCCTTACTATATGGTTTTTGTTACTGCCGCGGGTAAGTCCGCAAATAGTTCCTCTTGCATACATATCCCAGTAGGGCGCTCCCAGTCCTGCAAAGGCAGGAACAATATAAACTCCGCCGCTGTCCTTAACCTTTAGAGCCGCGCTCTCACTTTCCTTTGAGGTTTTGATAAGCCCCAGTTCATCTCTGAGCCACTGAACTACTGCTCCGCCTACGAAAACACTGCCCTCAAGAGCGTAGCAAATTCCTTCCTCGGGAGCAGAAGCGGCAATTGTAGTTAAAAGTCCGTTTTTACTCTCTACTGCTC
Source organism: Clostridia bacterium (assembly GCA_017472575.1). GTDB lineage: Bacteria > Bacillota > Clostridia > Oscillospirales > Acutalibacteraceae > UBA737. Next base: position 46,328 of record JAFUPX010000038.1, read on the forward strand.
TCTTTCCGGTGTTCATAAGCAGAAAACAGCCTGTGCCGTAGGTGTTTTTAATATTGCCCTCATTAAAACAGCACTGTCCGAACAGAGCCGCTTGCTGATCTCCGGCAATTCCCGAAACAGGTATGCTTTCTCCGAGAATGTTGACATTACCGTAAACACAGCTGCTTTTCTTTACCTCAGGGAGCATACTTTCAGGTATACCGAGAATGCTTAGCAATTTTTTATCCCAGCAAAGGTTATGAATATCAAAAAGCATAGTGCGCGAGGCATTTGTATAATCGGTTATGTGTATTTTACCGCCCGATAGCTTCCAAATAAGCCAAGTATCAACTGTTCCGAAAAGCAGCTTGCCGTTTTCGGCTTTCTCTCTCACTTCGGGTACATTATCAAGTATCCATTTAATTTTTGTAGCGCTGAAATAAGCGTCTATTTTAAGACCTGTGGTTTTTAAGATATATTCTTCCAATCCGTCTTTTTTTAAGGCTTCGCAAATATCCGCTGTGCGGCGGCATTGCCAGACAATAGCGTTGTATACAGGCTTTCCGGTATCCTTATCCCAAACAATTGTGGTTTCTCTTTGATTGGTTATACCTACAGCCGCTATCTGCGAGGGTGAGAGACCTACCTTTGTTATTACCTCTGTTAAGGCGGCATACTGAACCGAATAAATTTCAAGCGGATCATGCTCAACAAATCCGCTTTGCGGATAAATTTGAGTAAATTCATGCTGAACAGATGCTATTGCTTTAGCATTCTTATCAAATATTATCGCTCTTGCGCTGGTTGTGCCTTCATCAAGGGAAAGAATATACTTTTCCATAGCTTTAGCTGCCTTTCGGATTATTTTGTTATTCTCGGAACTCTCGGGGAAATACCGCAGACTATCTCATAATTTATTGTGCCACAGATATTGGCTAATTCTTCTACAGGTAAATCCTTGCCGAAAAGTATAACCTCATCGCCTTGGCTAACTTGCGGAATGTGACTTACATCAACCGATAACTGGTCCATACAGATTCTGCCGATAATAGGTGCTTTTTTACCCTTGATAATAACATAGCCCTTATTTGAAAGAGCTCTGGGGTAGCCGTCCGCATAGCCGGCAGTTATAGTTGCTATGCGCATTTTTCTGTCCGCCTTAAAGGTTCTGCCGTAGTTTACGGTATCACCCTTTTTTATATCCTTAACCATTGAAACAACGCTTTTAAGGGTCATAACAGGGATGAAATCCTCTTTAAGAGTAAGCGAAGCAGAGGGGGTGAGCCCGTAAAGAATAATTCCAGGACGGCATATATCCATATGCTTGTCATTATCAAGGCAGAAAGCCGCCGAGTTACAGCAATGCGTAAATTTAGGCTTTAGCCCTGCCTTTTCAAATCGGCTTACAGCCGTACTGAATCGGTTGTACTGGATGTCGGTAAAGCCGTCCTCCTCGTCAGGGGTACGGTCAGAAACAGAGAAGTGAGTAAAAATTCCTTCAAAAACAAAACCGGGTAAGCGAGCGGCGGAAATTGCGTCTTCAATTCCGTTTAAATCCTCGTCTCGGCAGTCAAACCCGATTCTTCCCATACCTGTATCAAGCTTAATATGTATTTTTATTTTCAGGTTTTCCTTAACAGCGGCTTTAGATAAATCTCTTGCGTATTCAGGGGAGAAAACAGCCTGAATGATATCGTTAAAGAAAAGCTGGGATGCCATACTTACAGGTGTATAGCCTAAAATAAGTATAGGCTTTGTAATTCCGCAACCGCGAAGAGTTATTGCCTCTTCTATATTTGAAACGGCAAAATAATCCGCACCGTTTTCCTGTAGCACAGGGGCTGCAAATCTTGCGGAGTGGCCATATGCGTCCGCCTTGACTACCGCCATTATTTTAGAATTGCCGGCTTCCTTTTTTATGATGTTAAAATTATGTATAAGAGCGGAAGTGTCAATCTCCGCCCATGTTCTGTGTAAAAAATTCATTGATATACACCTCTTATATCTATTTTACATCATTTTACCGCACTTTTCAATCGCTTATTAATTTTCCCTGCAAAGGGAACGAAAATAAAGCTCAAAATCAGCCAGAAAAAGGAATAAAGCGCGCATATCTGTCCGCCTAAGTTAAGGGGCATTTTGCTGTAATCCCACACATTTTTTTTGAGAAATACATTGAAAATCAAACCGAAAACAAGCTCTACCGCAGTTACAGCAATACTGCCAGCAAACGCCTTTGCAAGTTTGCCTGCTTTTTTCATTTTTTCCGAAATATAGCTGAATATATTAAAGCATACTCCGCCTGCGCACAGCATAGACCAATGTGTGTGTCCTCTCCACAAAACCTCTATGAGTCCATATCCGCAGGAGCCTATTAAAAACATAATAAATTTACAGTTTTTCATTTTTATCACCGATAATATTATCGGTGAAATTTAAAAATACTATACAAGGTAAAAAAAGATAGATTTCGCTGGAAATCTATCTTCGTCTGTTTGATATTGCGAGTAATCTTATAAGTTGAGTTAAAGATACAAGCAGAGCGGCAACATAGGTCATAGCCGCGGCTGAAAGTACCTTTTTAGCGCCTTTTATTTGTTTTTCATCGGTTAAAATAAAGTTTGCGGATATTGAATTTAATGCCCGTCTTGAAGCGTTGAATTCAACAGGTAAGGTTATAAGCTGGAAAAACAAAGCGGCACAGAAAAATATAACACCTAATTTTATAAGAAAATAAAAATTGAATATAAGCCCGATAATAAAAAGCGGCATTGCAAGCTGAGAACCTAACTGAGATACAGGCAAAATAAAGCTTCGCAATTTTATCGCGCCGTAGCCCTTTGCATACTGTACTGCGTGACCTGCCTCATGTGCGGCAACGCCTACGGCGGCAATGCTTGCGGTATCAAATACCGATTCGGATAATCTTATAACATTGGTTTTGGGGTCGTAATGGTCGGTAAGGTTGCCTGAAACCCGTTCTATTTTAACTCCCGTAACACCGTTTGCATCGAGTACGCGCCTTGCGGCTTCGGCACCTGTGGTATTACAGCGGAACTGAGAATATTTTGAAAAGGTTGTCTTAACCCTTATCTGCGACCATATCGCAATGATAAGCGCAGGTAATACAAGATAGACATAAAGTGAATCTATACCGTAATAATAGAAGCTGTTCATTTGTTTTTTTCCTTATACATTAAATCTGAATAAAACGATATCGCCGTCGTTCATAACATACTCTTTTCCTTCGCTTCTTACAAGACCCTTTTCCTTGGCGGTTACCATATTGCCGTCACAACTCATAAAATCATCAAAGGAAATAACCTCGGCGCGTATAAAGCCGCGCTCAAAGTCGGTATGTATTTTTCCTGCCGCCTGGGGAGCCTTAGTGCCCTTTGCTATAGTCCAGGCTCTTACCTCCGGCTTTCCGGCTGTTAAATAGGATATAAGACCTAAAAGGCTGTAGCACTTTTGTATCATACGGTCAAGTCCTGAGCGTTCAAGACCTAATTCTTCAAGGAAAAGCACCTTTTCCTCGTCATCAAGCCCTGAAATTTCAGCCTCTAAAGCGGCACAGATAGGAAGAATTTCAGCCTTTTCCTTTTCGGCTATCGCTTTAACCGTATTATAGTTTTTATTATCTTCAATTCCGCCCGTAAAATTCTCTTCACTCATATTGCAGGCATAGATAACAGGCTTTGCGGAAAGCAGGGAGGTGGTGTTTAAAATTTCAAGCTCGCTCTCGTCCTCTATTGCAACCGAGCGTGCAGGCAGACCTTGCTCCAAATGCTCGATAAGTCTCTTTAAAAAATCAACCTCGGCTAAATAAGCTTTGTCACCCTTGGCGGCTTTTGAAGCCTTGTCAAGACGGCGCTGTGCAATTTCAATATCGGATAAAATAAGCTCAAGATTTATGGTTTCGATATCCCTTGCAGGGTCAACACTGCCCTCAACATGGATTATATCGTCACTTTCAAAGCAGCGTACAACATGAACTATCGCATCAACCTCGCGGATGTTTGCAAGAAACTTATTGCCCAGTCCCTCGCCCTTTGAGGCGCCCTTAACAAGACCGGCGATATCTACAAATTCTATAACCGCAGGTGTAAATTTATCGGGATTGTAAATTTCGGCTAATTTTTCAAGCCTTTCGTCCGGAACACTCACCATTCCTACATTAGGCTCAATTGTGCAGAAAGGATAATTTGCCGACTGCGCCCCCGCGTTTGTAATTGCGTTAAAAAGAGTTGATTTGCCTACATTCGGCAAACCGACCATACCGAGTTTCATAGTAAAAATACATCCTTTATTTATATTTTTTAGTTTTAACCTCTTAATTATACAACCCAAATGTATTATTATCAAGAAAAAACTTTGAATATATTTATAAAATGCTTTGCGTTTTTGCGGGTTATATATTATAATTAAAGTGATAAAATATAGATTGAGGGGAAAGAAGTATGAAAACCAACTATAATGTGCCTCTTGGAAGAATAATAAAGGAGTTTTCTCTTGAACCGCTTTATATGCCTGAAAACGGAGAAAATACCCTTATTTCAACCACTGAAATAAACCGTCCGGGTTTGCAGATGGCGGGATACTATGAGTTTTTCGATGCTAACCGAATTCAGATATTCGGCAAAAGCGAGGAAAGCTTTCTTCTAAGGTTTACAGAAGAGAAGGCAAGCGAAAGACTGAAAGATTTTTTTGCTAAAAAACCTTCGGCGGTTATTATTGCAAGAAATCTTGATGTTGGAGATATGTATTTTAAAGCTGCTGAGGAATACGGTGTACCGCTTCTTCGCACTAAGGAGTCTACCTCTGATTTCACATCCGCGCTTATTGCCTATCTTAATGTTCAGTTAGCGCCCCGCGTTACAAGACACGGTGTTTTGGTAGAGGTTTACGGTGAGGGAATACTGCTTTTAGGCGAGAGCGGCGTCGGTAAGAGCGAAACAGCTATTGAGCTTGTTAAAAGAGGTCACCGCCTTATTGCGGACGACGCGGTTGAAATTCGCAGGGTGTCGAACAAGTCGCTTGTTGGAACAGCTCCTGATAATATAAGACATTTTATTGAGCTTCGCGGCATAGGAATTATAAATGCCAGCCGTATTTTCGGTGCGGGTGCTGTTAAGCTTACCGAGAAGATAGACCTTATCATAAATATGGAGCCTTGGGATGTTAATAAGGTTTATGACAGAATGGGTCTTGATAACGAAACCACATCAATTCTTGATTTGGATATACCGTCTCTTACTATCCCTGTAAAGCCGGGAAGAAACTTAGCTGTTATTATAGAGGTTGCCGCAATGAACAGCCGCCAGAAAAAGCTTGGCTATAATGCGGCTGAGGATCTTCTCAATAAACTCGGTATGGCAGACGATGCAAAGGCAGTTGCAACCGAAAAAGAAGTAAAACCGTTTTAGTAAAAGTACTAAGGAGAAATAAAATGTACAAATTAGGTATAGATTTAGGCGGAACAAATATTGCCGCCGGAGTTGTTGATGAAAATTATAATATTATAGGCAGGGGAAGCAGAAAGACAAATATGCCCCGTCCGGCAGAGGAAATCGTAAAGGATATTGCTGCCGCCGCAGTTGACGCTATTGCCGATGCAGGGTTAAAAAAGGAAGATATAGAATGTATGGGAATAGGAACTCCCGGTTCTATAGACCCTGATAACGGAATTGTTATTTTTTCAAATAATCTTGGATTCAGCGATTTGCCTCTCTGCAAAATGCTTAAAGAGCTCACAGGCTTCGATTTTTATATTGAAAATGATGCTAATGCCGCGGCTTACGGTGAGTATATAGCCGGAGCAGGAAAGGGCGCTCGCAACTTTGTAGCAATAACCTTGGGAACAGGTGTAGGCGGCGGAATTATAATTGACGGTAAAATTTATTCCGGTTCAAACCATGCCGGAGGAGAGCTTGGTCATACTGTTATAAGTATGAACGGCGAGGGCTGTACCTGCGGCAGACTCGGCTGTTGGGAGGCGTATGCATCTGCAACTGCCCTTATCAGGCAGACAAAGCAGGCTATGATAAGATATCCTGACAGCATTATGTGGGAAATATGCGGCGGAGATGTAAATAATATTAACGGCAGAACCGCGTTTGACGCTATGCGTAAGGATGATATTGCGGGCAAATATGTTGTTGACAGATATATAAATTATATTGCTGTTGGAATTTCTAACAACATAAATATTTTCCAGCCTGATATTATTTGTATCGGAGGCGGAATTTCTAAAGAGGGTAAAACCCTGACTGACCCGATAAACGAATTTGTTGCCGGTGAAAATTACGCAAGAAACCACGAAAAGAAAACCGAGGTAAAGGTTGCCGCTCTCGGAAACGACGCGGGAATTATCGGTGCGGCATATCTTTGTAATTTATATAAATAAATAGGTGATTTAATGCAGCTTGATTCTTTTAAAAGGACGCTCGGAGAAAACGGAATTGATTTTCTCTTAAACGAGCCTATGAAAAATCATACGAGCTTTAAAATCGGCGGAAATGCAGATGTTTTTGTATCTGCTCGAGATGAGGAACAGCTTTTAACGCTGTTTGCCGCCGCAAAGGAATATGATGTGCCTGTGTTTATTCTCGGAAAGGGTTCAAACCTTTTGGTGTCCGACAAGGGAATTGAGGGGGCGGTCGTATACCTTGGTAATATGGACGGTATAACCGTTAAAGGCGAGGAGATTATATGCGAATCCGGAGCCTCCCTTTGCGCGGTATGCGTTAAAGCTAAAGAAAACAGCCTTACAGGTCTTGAATTCGCATACGGTATCCCCGGAACGGTTGGCGGCGGACTTTATATGAATGCCGGTGCTTACGGCTCAGAAATGAAGAACATTGTCGTTAAGGCTGACTATATTACCCCTGACGGCTGTAAGGGAAGTATGGAATTAGAGGATATGAAGCTTGGCTACAGAACCTCTGTTTTTAAGCTTAACGAAAAAATAATAACAAGGGTTTATTTTAAACTGAAAAAGGGTGAAGATAAAGAAATTCAGGCTAAAATGAACGAGCTTATATCAAGGCGCAAGGAAAAACAACCGTTGGAATATCCAAGCGCGGGAAGTACGTTTAAAAGACCAGAGGGCTATTTTGCAGGCGCGCTTATTCAGCAGAGCGGACTTATGGGCAAAAGAATAGGCGGAGCGATGGTAAGCGAAAAGCACGCCGGATTTGTAATAAATTATGAAAACGCAAATTGTGAGGATGTAACTCGCCTTATAGATTACATAAGGCAAAAGGTTTTATCTGATAGCGGTGTTAATTTGGAAACGGAAGTTATATTTGTCGGAAGGAAATAAAAAATGGAATTGCTTATAGTAACAGGAATGTCGGGAGCAGGAAAATCACAGGCGGCAAACGCTCTTGAGGATATGGGATATTATTGTGTTGATAATATTCCTCCTGCTATAATTCCCGCTTTTGTGGATTTTTCATCAAGGGGTGGAAATTTAAGTAAAATTGCTATTGTAACGGATGCCCGAGGAGGAGACCTGTTTTCCGATATAAGCGATGTTTTGTCAAACCTAAAAAACAATAATGTTGAATATAAAATTCTTTTCCTTGATTCTTCGGATGATGTTCTTATTAGGCGTTACAAGGAAAACCGCAGAAAGCATCCGCTTTCTGATAAGAATAATCTTTCGGTATCTGCCGCGGTTATTGCTGAGAGAGAAATGCTTAAAAAAATCCGTTCGATTTCAGATTATGTTGTTGACACCAGTTTTATATCAATAGCCCAGCTTAAGGCAAAGCTTTCGGATATTTTCTGCATAAACAGCGGAAGCGTTATGAAGATACAATGTAAATCCTTTGGCTTTAAATATGGTGTTGATACCGAGTCTGATTTGGTTATTGATGTACGTTGCCTTCCAAACCCCTTTTATATTGACGAGCTTAAAACCAAAACCGGACTTGACAGCGAGGTAAGGCAATATGTCCTAAGCACTAAGGAAAGCAAGCTCTTTTATGAAAAACTGATTGCTTTTATTGACAGCGCCGTTCCGCTTTATATAAAGGAGGGCAAAAGTCAGCTTGTAATAGCAACCGGCTGTACCGGAGGTAAGCATCGTTCGGTAACCTTCGCAGAGCTTATATGCAAGTACTTAAAAGAAAAAGGTTATGAGGCATCAGCGATACACAGAGATATTTATAAAAGTTGAAGTGATGAGATTTGTCATTTTGTAAAGAAGTAAAAAATGAGCTTGCCGACCAAAAAACATTAGGTGCAGTATCATCCGCTCTTTGTTACGGCTTTATGCTTTTCGGCAGAGCGTTTTCATATAAAAAAATATGTATGCAGACCTCCAATCCCGATATGGCTCAGCTTTACAGCAGGCTTATAAAAAGAGAATACGGTGTTGACTGTGAAATTTCCATAGGCGGACAAAAAAGACCTACATATAAGGCTTGGATAGAATCTTCTGCGGACAGACTTAAAATACTTGCAACAGTCGATTTCGCCGCAACCGATACGGCTGTAAACTACGAGGTACTTTATAACGAGGCTTGCGAGATTGCATTTATAAGAGGAGCGTTTTTTGCCTGCGGAAATATAAGTGATCCCGTAAAGGAATACCGCGCGGATTTTCTTGTAAGAAATGAATACTTAGCTGATGAGTTAAGCGAGCTTTTATTAAAGCACGGTATAGCCGTTAAAAGGTCGGCGAGAGGAAAAGTGAGCGTATTGTATGTTAAGGAAAGCGGAATAATAGAGGATTTGCTTACATTGCTGGGTGCATCTAAAAAAAGCCTTGACATTATGGATGCTAAAATAATGAAAAGCGTTAAAAATAAAATAAACAGGGAGCGTAACTGCGACAATGCGAATATCTCGAAAACGGTTGAAGCATCTGTTAATCAGCGCATGGCTATAGAGTATCTTGAAAAAATGGACAGGCTGTACAGTCTTCCCGAAGAGCTGCTAAGCGTCGCTTTGCTTCGGAAAAACAATCCTGAGGCAACCTTAAAGGAGCTTTGCTCATTGTCTGATACAAAAATTACCGTTTCGGGACTTAATCACAGACTTAGAAAAATAGTTGAAATATATAACGAACTGAAAAAATAGGAGGTAGGGTAATATGGATTTTGTTCATCTGCATTTGCATACGGAATACAGTCTGCTTGACGGCTGCTGCCGTATAGATAAGCTGATGCAGGCAGTTGCCGCCAACGGACAGAAAAGTGTTGCCCTTACAGACCACGGCGTTATGTACGGCGCTGTTGATTTTTATAAGGCGGCAAAGGCGAACGGTATTAAGCCGATAATCGGCTGCGAGGTTTATGTCGCTCCGAGAGCCAGAACGGATAAGCAAAAGCCGCTTGACAGCGAGTATACCCACCTTGTATTGCTTTGCAAAAATAACGAGGGTTATCAGAATCTTATCAAAATGGTGTCTCTTGGTTTTACCGAGGGCTTTTATTCAAAGCCGAGGGTGGACAGGGAGCTGCTCGAAAAACACCACGGCGGTCTTATTGCGCTGTCTGCCTGTCTTGCAGGAGAAATACCCAGAAGAATTTTAAGAAACGATTATGAGGCGGCAAAGGAAACCGCCCTTTGGTATAATAAGGTTTTCGGTCAGGGAAATTACTATCTTGAGCTTCAGGACCACGGAATTGAGGAGCAGAAAATAGTGATTCCCCAGATTATCCGTCTTTCCAAGGAGACGGGTATACCTCTTGTTGCAACCAACGATGTACATTATATTTATAAAGATGATTTTAAAATGCACAAGGTACTTCTGTGCATACAAACAGGAAAAAAGCTTAACGAGGATATTCCGATTAAATTTAAAACCAATGAGTTTTATCTGAAAACAGCGGATGAAATGGCGGAGCTTTTCTCTGCTGTTCCTCAGGCGATTGAAAATACTGTTAAAATAGCCGATATGTGCAATATGGAGTTTGAGTTCGGAAAAATCAAGCTTCCTAAATTTGATATTGGAGACCGAGACCATTTTGAGTATTTTAAAGAAAAATGCACTGAGGGCATGCATAGAATTTACGGCGAAAATCCCGATAAAAAGGTAACTGAGCGCCTTGAATACGAGCTTTCCGTAATAAATAAAATGGGCTATGTTGATTATTATTTAATAGTTGCCGATTTTGTTAATTATGCTAAGAATAACGGTATCCCTGTGGGTCCCGGAAGAGGCTCGGGAGCGGGAAGTCTTGCGGCATACTGTATAGGCATAACAGGAGTTGACCCGCTAAAATACAACCTGTTTTTTGAGCGATTTTTAAATCCCGAAAGAGTTTCAATGCCCGACTTTGATATAGATTTTTGCTATGTAAACCGCCAAAAGGTTATTGATTATGTTGTTAAAAAATATGGCAGTGACAGGGTTTCCCAGATAGTAACCTTCGGAACTATGGCGGCTAGAGCGGCTGTGAGAGACGTCGGCAGAGTTATGGATATACCGTATGCCGTTTGCGATAAGGTTGCAAAACTGATACCTCAGGCTCTGGGAATGACAATAACTAAAGCACTTGAGTCGTCTAAGGAGTTAAGACAGCTTTACGAAAACGATTCTCAGATAAAAGAGCTTATAGATATGGCGCTTAAATTAGAGGGTATGCCGCGCCATGCCTCAACCCACGCGGCAGGAGTTGTAATATCGGACAGACCTGTAAGCGAATATGTACCTCTTGCAGTTAATGATGAGGCGGTTGTAACCCAGTATCCTATGACCTCTTTGGAGGAATTGGGACTTTTAAAAATGGACTTTTTAGGACTTCGCAACCTTACCGTTATTGCTGATACAGAAAAATTTATTTGCGAAAAAGGCGAGGATTTTGATATAGAAAAAATTCCGCTTGACGATAAAGCAACCTTTGAAATGATGGGGAAAGGCTTAACCGACGGTGTTTTTCAGTTTGAATCAGACGGTATGAAGAATGTGCTTCGCCGCTTTGGACCTGAGAGCATAGAGGATTTAACGGCTATTTTATCCCTTTACCGACCGGGACCTATGGATTCTATACCGAAATATATTCATAACCGCCATAATCCGGAAGACGTTACTTATGATACTCCGCTTTTAAAACCGATACTTGATGTAACCTACGGCTGTATCGTTTATCAGGAGCAGGTTATGCAGGTTTTCAGAACTCTTGCAGGATATTCTCTCGGCAGAGCGGATATTGTGCGAAGAGCAATGGCGAAAAAGAAGCATAAGGTAATGCAGCAGGAAAGACAGTTTTTTATCCACGGCGAAAAGGATAAGGACGGCAACGTAATTTGCGAAGGTGCGGTTGCGCGCGGAGTAGACGAGAAAATCGCCGAAAAAATTTTTGAGGATATGTCGGCATTCAGCTCTTACGCTTTTAACAAATCGCACGCGGCGGCATATTCCTTTGTTGCTTACAGAACAGCATATCTAAAATGCCATTATCCGGCGGAGTATTTTTCCGCTTTGATGACAAGTATGATGGATAATGCAAGCAAGGTATTCCTTTATACAGAGGAATGTAAGCGTATGAATATAGGTATTCTGCCGCCGAGCGTTAATAAAAGTCAGGCAGGCTTTGTTCCTGAAGATGGCAATATACGCTTCGGTCTTTTAGCGGTAAAAAATTTGGGCAGAGGTATTATAGACCGTCTTGTTTCTGAAAGGAAAAAAGGCGAATACACCTCAATGTTCGATTTTTGCAGCAGAAATATAAGCAGAGAATTTAACCGCAGAGCCTTAGAAGGTCTTATAAAGGCAGGTGCGCTGGACGGTCTTGAGGACAACCGCCGCCAGATGATGTACGGCTTGGATTCTGTTATGGCGGCAGCGGAGAGTGAAAGTCGGTATTCCTCCTACGGGCAAATGGATATGTTTAGCGTGATAGGTGCTAAAAGCGAGTTTAAGCTTGAAAAAACAGAGGAGATGCCGAGAGCAACCCTGCTTGCTATGGAAAAGGAGGCAACCGGACTTTATATGTCGGGGCACCCTTTGGATGAATATACCGGATATATAAATCGCCTTGGTGCTGTTAGAAGTGCGGATATTCTCTCCCTTAAAATACCGGACGGCAAGCGTGTTACAGTTGCAGGTATGGTGAGCGGTCTTAAAATAAGGCAGCTTAAAAACGGCAATCAGATGGGTACCGCTGTACTTGAGGACATATCAGGCAGTATAAGTCTGATTGTCTTTGCAAATGCTATTACTGCTTACAGAAATTTACTGACATCCGGCGAGCCGTTGGTTATCGTGGGCAAGGTTTCCGAGTCAGACGATACCGAGCCAGAGCTAATATGCGAAAGGGTTGAGACTATACCTGAGTCGGCAAAGGGCGCAAAGACAGAAAGTAAGCATAAAAGCGGACTTTATATAAGGGTAAAAAACACCTCATGTGAGGAGTTTGAAGCCCTAAAGCAAATGCTCTCTCTTTATCACGGTACGACACCGGTTTATATATACTGTACAGAGACCAAAAAGAAGCTGGAGGCTCCGGCTGAGCTGAGGGTAAGGGAGCAGGAAGGTATAGAGGAGCTTTTTGCTAAAATTGTAGGCAAAGAAAATGTAAAACTTATAAAAAAAACAGTTGAATATTAAAGAAATATGTTATATACTGTATTTTGAGAATTTTTTAACAAAGATATTTTTGGAGTGATTACTAATGAAAACAATAGGTGTACTTACAAGCGGAGGAGACGCTCCAGGTATGAATGCCGCGGTAAGAGCGGTTGTAAGAACAGCAGTTTCGCTCGGTATGAGTGTTAAGGGTATCCGCAGAGGATACAACGGTCTTATCGAGGGTGATATTATAGACCTTGATTTGCGTTCTGTTTCAGATATAATCCACAGAGGCGGAACAGTGCTTTATACTGCACGCAGTCCTAAATTCAAAACTGAGGAAGGTGTTTCCGAAGCTATTGAAAACTGCAAAAAGTACGGTATAGAGGGTATAGTTGTTATCGGAGGAGACGGCTCCTTCAGAGGCGCAAGAGATTTATCCTTAAGAGGTATCCCTTGCGTGGGTATCCCCGGAACAATTGATAATGATATTTCTTCAACAGACTATACCATAGGCTTTGATACCGCTATGAACACAGCTATGGAAATGGTTGATAAAATCCGCGATACCGCGCAGTCGCATGACCGCTGCAGTGTTGTTGAGGTTATGGGAAGAAGAGCGGGATATATTGCTTTACAGTCGGGTATTGCAGTAGGAGCTACAGCTATTCTCGTTCCCGAAATTGAAACCAAAATTGAAGATGTTATCACTAAAATCAAGGAAACTCAGAAAACCGGAAAACAGCACTTTATCATAGTTGTTGCTGAGGGTGTAGGCGGAGTTGAAGATATAGCTAAGCAAATTGAAGAGGCTACAGGAATAGAATCCCGTGCTACTATTCTCGGACATGTTCAGCGCGGAGGCAGACCTACCGTTCGCGACCGTGTTATGGCAACTCAAATGGGTTATGCTGCGGTTGAGCTTCTTAAGGACGGTATCGGCAATAAAGTTATCTGCTACAAGAACGGAAAGATAACAAATCTTGATATCTATGAAGCTCTTAATATGAAGAAAGAGTTCGATTATGAGATGTATAATGTAGCTCATACTACTTCGATTTAATTTTTTCAGGGTTGCAAAAGCAACCCTTTTTTAAAAGGTGAGAAAATGGCAAAGGAAAAGGTACTTGTGGGAATGAGCGGAGGGGTAGACTCCTCAGTTGCCGCGGCGATACTTCTCGAACAGGGGTATGAGGTCGCAGGTGTAACCTTAAAGCTTCATTCATATAATTCCGGAAACGAACAAGACATCTGTGATGCGAGATCTGTATGTGAAAAGCTCGGTATTCCTCATTTTATTTTTGACTTAAGCAAGGATTTTAAAGAAAGAGTAGTTAACAGCTTTGTAAATGAGTATATATCGGGAAGAACTCCAAACCCTTGTATTGTTTGTAATAAATATATTAAATTCGGTAAAATGCTTGAAAAAGCGCAGGAAATGGGCTTTGATAAAATAGCCACAGGGCATTATTCCCGCACAGAAAATCAAAACGGCAGATGGCTTCTATATCGCTGTAGTGATAAGGACCAGTCATATGTGCTGTATTCCTTAACTCAATATCAGCTTTCAAAAACGCTGTTTCCTTTGGGAAAGCTTTCAAAAGAGCAGGTACGTAAAAAGGCTCAGGATTTAGGGTTTGTTAACGCGGACAAGCCGGACAGTCAGGATATATGCTTTGTTTGTGACGGTGATTATGCGGAATTTATTGAAGAAATTACCGGAAAAATAAGCGAAAAGGGAAGCTTTGTAGATAGGAGCGGTAATATTTTAGGAGAGCATAACGGTATAATAAGATATACCGTTGGGCAGAGAAAGGGCCTTGGAATAGCACTTGGAAAGCCTGCATTTGTGCTTGAAAAAAATCTTCAAAATAATCAGGTAGTACTTGGAGATGAGCCTGAGTTATTCTATAAAACTGTTAAATTAAAGGATGTTAATTTTATTTCATTTGATGATATCGCGGATCCGCTAAGAGTTACCGCTAAGCTTCGTTACAGGCATACTGAACAGCCGGCACTTATAGTAAAAAAGGCTGAAAATGATTATGAATTGTGCTTTGATGAGCCTCAGAGAGCGCCAAGCCCCGGTCAGGCGGCGGTATTTTATAACGGTGACGAGGTAATCGGGGGAGGAACAATTATTTAAATGGAAAGAATAGAAAAAATTATTAAAAATCTTGAAAAAAATAATATGCAGGGCTTTTATGCTAAGGACAGTAAAGAAGCCTGTAAAATGGTTGAGGAAATGCTGTTTGACGGCTGTTCTATAACTGCCGGCGGCTCTGTTTCTTTAAAGGAAAGCGGAGTTTGGGATATTATAAACAACGATAAATATAATTTTGCTGACCGCTCAAAGCCGGGTATAACTCCCGAACAGCAGCAGGAGGCTTTCAAAGCTGCTATAGGCTGTGACTTCTTTTTCAGTTCAACAAACGCGCTTACAGAAAACGGCGAGCTTGTTAATGTAGACGGTTTTTCAAACCGAGTTTCATCTATCTGCTTCGGACCTGAAAATGTTGTACTTATCGTGGGGAAAAATAAAATAGTTAAGGATGTTGAAGAGGGCTTTTTAAGAATAAAAAAAGTTGCCGCGCCTAAAAATACTGTAAGACTTGGTATTAATGCGCCCTGTTCAAAATTGGGACATTGCGTATCCCTGCTCAAAAATGAAAACCCTTGTATGACAGACGGCTGTCAGGGCAGTACAAGAATTTGCTCAAGTTATGTTGTATCGGCGTATCAGAAAACAAAAAACAGAATAAAAGTAATAATTTGCGGCGAGAGCCTTGGTTATTAAATAATAAAAAACGGCATATCCTTTTATATAGATTGTAAAGGGGTGTGCCGTTTTGAAAAAAATAATTTCTTTAATTCTTTGTATATGCCTTTTATCGGCCGGAATAACGGTTTCGGCTGAGGAAAAAACCGTTTCAAGCGAATGTGCTTTAACCGATATTGATGTGCCGCTTGATACTACGGAAACTAATGCCGCCATAGGTCAGACCTTGGATATAAAGGCGAAATCCGCGATACTTATGGAGCCGCAGACCGGTCAGATACTTTACGAAAGCAATTCCGATGAGCAGTTAGCTCCGGCTTCGATTACTAAAATTATGTCGCTTTTGCTTGTTATGGAGGCTATTGACAGGGGAGATATTGACCTTGAAACGGTTATTTCCGCAAGTGAACACGCTTGTAGTATGGGAGGCTCCCAGATTTGGCTTGAACCAGGGGAAAGTATGACGGTTGACGAGCTTTTAAAGGCGGCGGTTATTGCCTCCGCGAATGATGCTACGGTTGCTCTGGGCGAGAAAATTGCCGGAAGTGAGGAGGGTTTCGTTGCCCTTATGAACGAGCGAGCAAAAGAGCTTGGTATGAACTCAACCAACTTTGTAAACTGTACAGGTCTTGATGCGGAGGGTCACATCACCACCGCACACGATGTTGCGATAATGTCCTGCGAGCTAATTAAGCACGAGCTTATTAAAAACTACTCAACAGTTTGGATGGATTCTTTGCGCGACGGCAAAAGCGAGCTTGTTAATACTAATAAATTAGTACGATTCTATGAGGGTACTACAGGACTTAAAACCGGAACAACCTCTACCGCGGGCTATTGTTTATCCGCAACTGCTTTGAGGGACGGTATGGAGCTTGCGGCGGTTATAATGGGCGGAGAAACAAGTCAAGATAGGTTTAACGGAGCTAAAAAGCTTCTCGATTACGGCTTTGCTAATTATAGCTTTTCAAAAATTGACTCAGGCATTAAGGAGGATTTAACAGTTGAGGTCGAAAACGGAACCAAGAAAAGTCTGCTTCTAAAGGCGGACGGAACGGTTAGTCTGCTACTTCCTAAAACCTCCTCAAACAAAATACAAAGAAAAACTGTTTTAGAGGAAAGTATAAACGCCCCTGTTAAAAAAGGAGAAAAAATAGGAAGTATTGATATTTACATAGGGGAAGAAAAGGTTGGTGAAATTTCGTTGACTGCCGACAGTGATATAAAAAAGCTTTCTTTTGGCGAAACTTTTAAATGGATTTTAAAAGGAATAATAACATTATAAAAACTTTTTATAATTTAACTTGAAATATATTCAAATATAATGTAAAATAAAACCATAGAAAATTATTTAGTCAGAGGTAGAAAAATGTCAGTTAAGTTTAATCATGCATTTGCTAAGCAGTTTATCGCTGAGAACGAGCTTAAAGGTCTCGAAACTCAGGTTGCTGCGGCACACAAAACAGTTAATGAAAAATCAGGTCTCGGAAACGATTTCCTCGGCTGGGTAACCTTGCCTACAGATTATGATAAAGAGGAATTCGCCAGAATAAAGGCGGCCGCTGATAAAATCAGAAAGGATACAGATATTCTTATCGTTATCGGTATCGGTGGTTCTTATTTAGGTGCAAGAGCCGCTATAGAATTCTTAAAGGGTCCTTACTACAATCAGCTTCGCGGAGATGCTCCCGAAATTTATTTCGCAGGTAACAGCATAAGCGGTGCATATCTTTCTGATATGATTAAGATGTGCGAGGGAAAGAGAGTTTCGGTTAACATAATATCTAAGTCCGGAACAACAACCGAGCCGGCAGTTGCTTTCAGAGTATTCCGTAAGCTCCTTGAAGAGCGTTACGGCGAGGAGGAAGCTGCAAAGAGAATTTATTGCACTACCGACCGCGCACGCGGTACCTTAAAGCAGTTAGCCGATGAGAAGGGCTATGAGTGCTTTGTAGTGCCGGATGATGTTGGAGGACGTTTCTCTGTTTTAACAGCTGTTGGTCTTCTTCCTATAGCCGCCGCAGGCGCTGATATTGATAAGTTGATGCAGGGTGCCGCAATAGGTGCTGAGAAGTTTAACGAGCCCGATCTTTATAAGAATGACTGCTATACCTATGCGGCATTGAGAAACGCTTTTTACCGCAAGGGTAAGTCTGTTGAGCTGCTCGTATCCTATGAGCCGAGATTTACTATGATGTCCGAATGGTTCAAGCAGTTATTCGGAGAAAGCGAAGGCAAGGATAACAAGGGTCTTTTCCCGGCATCCGTAACATTCTCAACCGACCTTCACTCTATGGGTCAGTTTATACAGGATGGCAGCCGTATAATGTTTGAAACCGTATTAAAGCTTGAAAATACTGACTCGGATGTTGTTATCGAGGAAGAGGAAAACAACGGAGACGGTCTTAACTTCTTAGCCGGAAAAACAATGTCGTTTGTTAACGAAAAGGCATTTGAGGGTACGGTTCTTGCTCATACTGACGGCGGCGTTCCCAATTTCGTTATCTCAATCGACAAGCCGGACGAGGAAAACTTAGGCGAGCTTATTTATTTCTTTGAAAAGGCTTGCGCAATTTCGGGCTATATGCTTGGTGTAAATCCCTTTGACCAACCCGGAGTTGAGAGCTATAAGAAGAATATGTTTGCACTTCTCGGCAAGCCCGGTTACGAGGCTCAAAAGGCAGAGCTTGAAGCAAGACTTAAATAAGGAATCAACCGCTTTTAGCGGTAAATATAAAAAGGAGCTGATATAAATGATTAAACTCATAATCGGAAGAAAAGGTTCGGGTAAAACCAAAAAATTAGTAGATATGGTCAACGCCGCAACAGCTGAAAGCTTAGGCAATGTTGTTTGTATTGAAAAAGGAGATACTTTAACCTATTCCGTTACCCATAAAGCAAGACTTATTGACGCTGAAAGCTTTGGAATTTCAGGTTATGGCGAGTATTACGGTCTCGTTTCCGGAATTAAGGCAGGCAATCACGATGTAACTCATATTTTCGGTGACGCAACACTTCGTATCGGCACAAGAAACTATGATGAGCTTACAGCTTTCCTTGAGAGAGTTAAGAAAATAGAAGATGTTGAATTTATCTTCACAATTTCTGCCGATAAGGAAGAACTTCCTGAAAAGATTTTTGAAATCGCTGAAATTTGCTAATTTAGTTAAAATAGCACACAACCCCGAAGCTTAGGCTTCGGGGTTGTGTGCTTGTGTGGCAGCAGAAAGAGCATTGTCTTTCTAAATATATTATAGTCGATAATTGAACTAAAATCAATAGTTTATTTTTGAACTATGTTATAATCGTTTAAAATAACAACAGGAGAAAAGTTTAATTATGGACTATGCACAAAAAATAAAGGAGCTACGGCAGGATAGAG